>NZ_JBHZGM010000047.1:0-32664 GCF_043392685.1 Metapseudomonas phytobenefica
CGCCCAGTTCGTCCTGGCGGGCGTAGTCCAGGCGGCGGGTCAGGTCGCCTTCGCCGCTGGCGATGTCCTTGAGCATGCCGGCCACCCCGAGGATCGGCCGGGTCACGCCGCGGGCGGTGAGCCACACCAGCAACAGGCCCAGGACACCGGCGGCGAGACCGATCAGCAGACCGACGACGTTGGCGGCCTGGTTCTGCGCATCGAGTTTGGCGTCCAGTTCCAGTGCTGGGGCCAGCAGGACCTTTTCCGGCACTTCCAGCAGCACGCTCCAGGGCGCGGCGGTGGGGATCGGCTTGAACGGTTGCATTACCCGCAGCATGCCGTTGTGCCGGTGCTCCGCGGTCTTGCCGGCCTGGAGGTTGCCGGCCAGTTCGCTGGCGTATTCACCAAAGGCCTTGTCCAGCTTCGCGCTGAGCAGGCTGGCGTCGCGGCTGTGACCGGCGAGCAGGCCGGCCGGGCTGAAGATGCTGACGTGGCCGTTGCCCTCGTACAGCTCGCGGTTACCGGACATGCTCAGTTGCTGGAGGCTTTCCAGGCTGATGTCCACGCCCATGACGCCGACGGTCTTGCCGTTGAGCTGCAGCGGGAAGGCGATGCTGGTCATCAGCACCTGGCGCTCGCCGACGTTATCGAAGTAGGGGTCCAGCACGCAGGCCTGGCCGGTCTGCATCGGGCAGGTGTACCAGGCGTTGTAGGCGGTGCCGCTGGGGCCGGCGCTGTTATCGGCGAGCATTTCCTCGGTGATGGCTTCGGCCACCAGCTTGCCGGGGGTGGGTTGGGCCCAATAAAGGGAGAAGCGGCCCTTGTCGTTGCTGCCCAGTTCGGCCTGGTCGACGAAAAGCTCATCCTTGCCATCCAGGGCGTTGGGTTCGAACACCAGGTAGAGGCCAAGAATTTCCGGGTTGGCTTCCAGGCTGGTGCGGACCTGGCGGGTCAGGTCTTCACGCAGGTCGAAGGCGTCGAGGAAACGCTTTTCCGCCTGCTCCTTGAGGAACAGCACCTGGCGCGAAAAACCCTTGCCGTACTGGTAGTTGTCCATGAAGTAACGCTGGATGCGGATCGCCTGCAGTTCTGAGCGGGCCTGCAGGCGAAGACGCGCGCTCTGCTCGAGCATCCGGGTGCTGTCGGCCTCCACCAGGCTGGCGCTGCGCTGGGACTGGTACAGGGACGAACCGACCAGCAGCGTCACGATGGCCAGCAGGCAGAGGCCCACGAGCAGGGTGATTTTCCACTGGATGGAGAGACGATTGAACGACATGGGGACTTCCTTTTGGCTCGCCGGAACTTCATTCGTTGTCGGCACAAGAGGCGATTTCTTGACGCTAAGACGACGAATAGCCGTGCGGAATGCACGAGGGCGCAATTTGAAGGCAAGAATTATGCACACTTTGCCCAATATTCTGCACGCTTTTGACAGTAGTCCCGGGCTTGGGCAAAGTGCGCGCTTTTTTTCGCGGCCGGCATGGCCTGCAAAGCTGAGGAGAGGCGATGAATGCGGTAATAGCGGCGGTGGGGATCATGCTGGTCCTCAGCCTGTGCCGGGTGCACGTGGTGGTGGCCCTGATCATTGGTGCACTGGTGGGCGGCCTGGTCGGTGGCCTGGGGATCGAAGGTTCCCTGGCGGCCTTCAACAAGGGCCTGGGTGGCGGCGCCACCGTGGCACTGTCCTATGCGCTGCTGGGCGCATTCGCGGTGGCCATCGCCCGTTCCGGACTGGCCCATGCGTTGGCGGACAAGGCATTGGCGCTGGTGGGCCGTCAGGAGGCCAACGGCGGTAATGCACTGAAATGGCTGCTGGTCGCGCTGCTACTGTGTGTGGCGATTTCCTCGCAGAACATCCTGCCGATCCACATCGCCTTCATCCCGTTGCTGGTTCCCCCTCTTCTATATGTACTGACGCGGCTGTCCATCGACCGCCGGCTGATCGCCTGCGTGATCACCTTCGGTCTGATCACGCCCTACATGTTCCTGCCGGTGGGCTTTGGCAGCATCTTCCTGAACGAGATCCTGCTGGCGAATGTGGTGAAAAGTGGCGTCGACGTTACTGGCGTGAATGTCACCGAGGCGATGTTGATACCGGCGCTGGGCATGGTTGCCGGTCTGCTCATCGCAGTGTTCATCAGCTATCGCGGCAAGCGCACCTATGATCTGGAGCGCATCGCCCGGGCCGAACAGGTGAGCGTTAGCTACAACCCCATGAGCCTCGGCGTAGCCGGCGTGGCCATCCTGGTCGCGTTCGTGGTGCAGCTCTGGCTGGACTCGATGATCATCGGCGCGCTGCTGGGCTTCGTGATTTTCTCGCTGTCGGGTGTGGTGCGCTGGAAGGAAGCGGATGACCTGTTCACCGAGGGCATGAAGATGATGGCCATGATCGGCTTCATCATGATCGCCGCCTCGGGCTTTGCCGAAGTGATGCGCGAAACCGGCCAGGTGGCGACCCTGGTGGAGGCTTCCGCCGGCTGGATCGGCCACAGCAAAGCGCTGGGTGCGCTGCTGATGCTGGTGGTGGGCTTGCTGGTGACCATGGGCATTGGTTCGTCCTTTTCCACCGTTCCGATCATCGCGGCCATCTTCGTGCCGCTGTGCGTGCAACTGGGCTTCAGTCCGCTGGCGATCGTCAGCATCGTCGGCACCGCAGGGGCCCTGGGTGACGCCGGCTCTCCCGCCTCCGATTCCACCCTGGGCCCGACCTCTGGCCTGAACGTGGATGGCCAGCACAACCATATCTGGGACACCGTGGTGCCCACTTTCCTGCATTACAACCTGCCGCTGCTGGCCTTCGGCTGGGTCGCGGCGATGGTGCTCTGAAGCGATGACGGGTATCGCCGTACGAAGCGATACCCATCAGGCGGAGCAGGGCATCTCTCGCAACTCTGATTGACACCCACAAAAAACCCGGCGCCAGGCCGGGTTTTTTGTTGTGCGGGCTTGCCTCAGTTGGCCAGGGCCACCAGGCCGGAGTGCTGGACCAGGTCCAGCAGCGGCTGCGGGTAGACACCGAGGAAGAACGCCAGCAGGGCCACGAACAGCAGCATGATGCCGCCGGCACGCTGGGCCCAGTGCAGGTCCGCATCGTGACGACGCAGGTTTGGCTCCACCAGGAACAGGGTGATCATGACGCGCAGGTAGTAGAACACGCCGATGGCGCTACCCATGATCATGGCGCCCAGCAGCCACCACAGACCGGATTCGACACCGGCGGCGATCACGAAGAACTTGCCGATGAAACCTGCGGTGAGCGGGATGCCGGCGAGCGACAGCATCATCACGGTGAGCACTGCGGTCAGGTACGGACGGCGCCAGAACAGGCCGCGGTACTCGTACAGGGCGTCGCAGTCGCGGCCGCTGTAGGGAGTGGACATCAGGGTCACGACACCGAAGGCGCCCAGGCTGGTCAGCACGTAGGTGGCCAGGTAGACACCGATGGCTTCCACAGCCAGGCCCTTGCTCGCGATCAGCGCCACCAGCAGGTAGCCGAAGTGGGCGATGGAGGAGTAGCCGAGCAGGCGCTTGATGTTGTTCTGCACCAGGGCCAGCAGGTTGCCGAACAGGATGGAGGCAATGGCGATCACGGCCAGCAGGTCGTTCAGCCAGCCGCCGGCGGTGGCCGGGGACAGCTGGTAGAGACGCAGCAGCACGGCAAACACGGCGACCTTGCTGGCGGTGGCCAGGAAGGCGGCCACCGGCGCCGGGGCGCCTTCGTACACGTCCGGGGTCCAGAGGTGGAAGGGCACCAGGGACAGCTTGAACGCCAGGCCGATCAGCATCATGCCGATGCCGAGCTGGGAAACCACGCTGGAGGTGCCGGCGGCGGCCAGCTGGCTGAAGCTCAGGCTGCCGGCGTCGGCGTAGAGCAGGGCCATGCCGAACAGCAGGAACGCGGAACCGGCGGCGGACAGCACCATGTACTTGATGCCGGCTTCCAGGGAGCGCTTGTTGAAGAAGGCGTACGCCACCAGGCCGTAGACCGGCACGGACAGCAGCTCCAGGCCGATGAACAGGCCGGCCAGGTGCTGCGCGGTGACCAGCACCAGACCGCCGGCGGCGGACAGGAGGATCAGCAGGTACATCTCTTCGCGGTTGCCCGGGTAGCCCTTGCCCGATTCACCGCCCAGGTAGGCGTGGATCAGGGTGACGCAGGCGAGGGTGCCGGCCAGGACCAGTGCCATGTAAAAGACGCCGAAGTTGTCGACCATCATCATCGGGGTCACTTCCAGGGGAGTGACCTTCAGGGTCGGGATGATGGACAGCAGGGCGAGGTTCAGACCGATGACCGAGAGGCCGAAGGTCCAGGAGTGGTGCCGCTTCCAGGCGATGGCCAGCATCACCACGACGATGGTGGCGCAGGTGACCAGCAGCGGTAGCAGGGCAATCAGGTGTTGAGTCGTGAATTCCATGAGCTACTTACCGGGCAACGAGTTGATTGACGGCGGAGTCCAGCCACTGGTGCACGCCATGCATGGCTGCAGCGGAGGTATCCAGTACCGGTTGCGGGTAAACGCCGAGCAGGACCAGGAGACCGGCAAGGCCCAGGACCATGCTCAGCTCGCGATAGCGCAAGCCTTCGTAGGCGTTGTCGTTCTTCGATGGGCCGAAGTAGGCGCGGTGGATCATGATCAGCGAGTAGACCGAGCCGAGCACCAGGCCGGTGGAGGCCAGTACGGCAATCCACGGTACCTGCTGGAAGGAACCGACCAGGATCAGGAACTCGCCGACGAAGTTGCCGGTGCCCGGCAGGCCGAGGGCGGCAGTGGCAAAGAACAGGCTGATGGCCGGCAGGTAGGGCATGCGGTTCCAGATACCGCCCATCTCGCGCATGTCACGGGTGTGCAGGCGCTCGTACAGCTGGCCACACAGGATAAAGAGTGCGGCAGCGGAGAGGCCGTGGGCGATCATCTGCACGATGGCGCCCTGCAGGGCGATCTGGCTGCTGGAGTAGATGGCGATCAGCACGAAGCCCATGTGGGACACGCTGGAGTAGGCCACCAGGCGCTTGATGTCGGTCTGGGCGAAGGACAGCAGGGCACCGTAGACGATGGCGAACACACCGAGCCACTGGGCGATCGGCGCGAACTCGGCCGAGGCGTTGGGGAACAGCGGCAGGGCGAAGCGGATCATGCCGTAGGCGGCGGTTTTCAGCAGGATGCCGGCGAGGTCCACGGAGCCCGCGGTCGGTGCCTGGGCGTGGGCGTCGGGCAGCCAGGAGTGGAACGGCACCACCGGGAACTTCACCGCGAAGGCGACGAAGAAGCCGAGCATCAGCAGGTACTCGGTGCCGGGGGCGAGCTGCGCCTTCAGCAGGTCGGCGTAGTTGAAGGTCAGCACGCCGGTGTTGCTGTAGTTCACCAGCACCAGGCCGAGGATGGCCACCAGCATGACCAGACCGCTGGCCTGGGTGTAGATGAAGAACTTGGTGGCGGCGTTGATGCGGGTCTTGCCCTTGCTGCCGCTATGACCCCAGAGCGCGATGAGGAAGTACATCGGCACCAGCATCATTTCCCAGAAGAAGAAGAACAGGAACAGGTCGATGGCGAGGAACACGCCGACCACGCCGCCGAGGATCCACATCAGGTTGAGGTGGAAGAAGCCGACGCGGTGCTGGATTTCACGCCAGGAGCAGAGCACGGACAGCACACCGAGCAGGCCGGTGAGGACGATCATCAGGATGGAGATGCCGTCCAGGGCCAGGTGGATGGTGACGCCGAAGCGCTCGATCCACTGCACCTTGAACTCTTGTGCCCAGACCGGTTCGGTGCCGGGTGCGGGAGCCAGGGTGAAGTCGCCGGTCGCCCACAGCCAGAGGCCGAGGACGAACAGCAGGGTCATGGTGAGCAGGGCGATCCAGCGGGGCAGGGTGGCGCTGAAGCGCTCACCTTGCCAGCAGAGCAGGCCGCCGATGAAGGGAATCAGGATTAGCCAGGGCAGAATCATGACGGGCTCAATTCCTTAAGAAGATTCAGGTCAGCAGCACGGCGCCGAGCACGAGCACGGCTCCGCCGACGATGGATACGGCGTACCAGCGCAGCTGGCCGGTCTGGCTACGGCTGAGGGCGAAGTTGCCGCCCTTCACTACACGCGGGACCAGGCCGATGGTGCCGTCGATGGGGTCGCGACGGAGCAGGCGGCAGGCCAGCAGGTAGGGTTTGACGAACAGCAGGTCGTAGAGCCAGTCGAAGCCCCAGGCGGCGTACCACCAGGCGCCGAGGAAGCGGCCCGGGGCGCTCTGGGCCAGGGTGCTGACGAAGCGGCGCTTGCCGAGGAACAGCAGGGCGGCCAGCAGGATGCCCGCCAGGGCGATGGCGCCCGAGGCGATTTCCAGGCTGTGCTTGGCCTCGCCGCCGGCATGGCCGACGCTTTCCGGCAGGACACCTGCCAGCGGCGGAGTGATCAGCGCGCCGACGAAGGTGGACAGCACCAGCAGCACCACCAGAGGCAGGCTGTGGGCGATGCCGTGGCCGGCATGGGCTTCGGTCTTCGCTTCACCGTGGAAGGCGATGAAGATCAGGCGGAAGGTGTAGATCGAGGTCAGGAAGGCGCCACCCAGGCCGGCGTAGAGCAGGCCGGTGTGACCGCTGGCGAAGGCTTCCCAGAGGATCTCATCCTTGGAGTAGAAGCCGGCGGTGACCAGCGGCAGGGCAGCCAGGGCCGCGCCACCGACGATGAAGCAGGCGTAGGCCAGCGGCAGCTTCTTCCAAAGACCGCCCATCTTGAAGATGTTCTGCTCATGGTGGCAGGCGTTGATCACCGCACCGGAGGCAAGGAACAACAGGGCCTTGAAGAAGGCGTGGGTCATCAGGTGGAAGATCGCCGCATCCCATGCACCCACGCCCAGGGCGAGGAACATGTAGCCGATCTGGCTCATGGTGGAGTAGGCGAGGATGCGCTTGATGTCGGTCTGCACCAGGGCGGCGAAGCCGGCCAGGACCAGGGTCACGCCACCGACGATGCCGACCAGTTCGAGGATTTCCGGGGTCAGCAGGAACAGGCCGTGGGTACGGGCGATCAGGTAGACGCCCGCGGTCACCATGGTCGCCGCGTGGATCAGCGCGGAAACCGGGGTCGGGCCCGCCATCGCGTCCGCCAGCCAGGTCTGCAGGGGCAGCTGGGCGGATTTGCCCACGGCGCCACCGAGCAGCATCAGGGTAGCGACCCACAGCCAGGCGTCACCGGCCACGTACTTCTCGGGGGCCAGCTTCATCAGCTCCTGGATGTTCAGGGTGCCCAGGTGGAAGAACAGGATGAACAGGCCGATGGCCATGAACACGTCACCCACGCGGGTCACGATGAAGGCCTTCAGCGCCGCATTGCCGTTGGGCGTGTGCTTGAAGTAGAAGCCGATCAGCAGGTACGAGCACAGGCCCACGCCTTCCCAACCGAAGTAAAGGAACAGCAGGTTATCGCCCAGCACCAAGAACAGCATGCTGGCGATGAACAGGTTGGTGTAGGCGAAGAAGCGGGAGTAACCCTCTTCACCGCGCATGTACCAGGAGGCGAACAGGTGGATCAGGAAGCCGACACCGGTGACCACGCCAAGCATGGTCAGGGACAGGCCGTCCAGGTAGAGGGTGAAGCTGGGCGCGAAGCCCGCCACGCTCATCCACTGCCAGAGCACCTGGGTGTAGACGCCGCCTTCCGGCGGGGCCACGTTGAATTGCCAGATGATCGAGGCGGCCACCAGGGCCGACAGGCCCACGGAGCCGACGCCGATGGCGGCGGAGGTGTTTTCGGAGAAACGCCCGCGGGAGAAGGCCAGGATGAACCAGCCAAGCAGCGGGAACAGGCAAGTGAGGAATAGAAGGTTCATCCGCGCATCTCGCTGGCAGCGTCGATATCGAGGGTATGGAAGCGGCGGTACAGCTGCAGCAGGATCGCCAGGCCGATACTGGCTTCGGCGGCTGCAAGGCTGATCACCAGAATGAACATGATCTGGCCGTCAGGCTGGGCCCAGCGGGCGCCGGCAACCACGAAGGCCAGCGCGGCGGCGTTCATCATGACTTCCAGGCTCATGAGCACGAAGAGGATGTTGCGGCGCACCATCAGGCCGACCAGGCCGAGGCAGAAGAGCACGCCGGCGACCGCGAGGCCATGTTCCAGTGGGATTGCGTTCATGGCTTATTCCTTAGCTTCGTGGCGGCCGAGGTGGAAGGCGGCGACCAGGGCTGCGAGCAGCAGCATGGAGGCCAGTTCCACGGCGAGCAGGTAAGGGCCGAAGAGGGCGATGCCGACTGCCTTGGAGTCCACGGTGGTGTGACCGATGGTGGCACCGCTGGCATTGCCGAACAGCACGTACAGCAGTTCGGCCAAAAGGACCAGGGAAAGCAGCGCAGGGCCGGTCCAGATGCCGGGCTTGAGCCACTTCTTCTCCTGTTCGGCGATCGCCGGTCCGAGGTTCAGCATCATCACCACGAAGACGAACAGCACCATGATGGCGCCGGCGTAGACGATGATTTCCAGTGCGCCGGCAAAGGGCGCGCCCAGGGCGAAGAAGCACATCGACACCGCCAGCAGCGAGACGATGAGGTACAGCAGGGCATGCACCGGATTGGTGTTGGTGATCACACGCAGGGTGGAGACAACGGCCACACCGGCGGCGAAATAGAAGGCGAATTCCACGCGCGTCTCCTTAGGGCAGCAGGCTCTTCACGTTGATCGGCTCGGCCTCGTTCTGCGCGGCGCCTTTCGGCTTGCCGGCGATGGCCATGCCTGCCACGCGATAGAAGTTGTAGTCCGGGTTCTTGCCGGGGCCGGAGATCAGCAGGTCTTCCTTCTCGTACACCAGGTCCTGGCGCTTGAACTCGCCCATCTCGAAATCCGGGGTCAGCTGGATCGCGGTGGTGGGGCAGGCTTCTTCGCACAGGCCGCAGAAGATGCAGCGGGAGAAGTTGATCCGGAAGAACTCGGGGTACCAGCGGCCATCTTCGGTCTCGGCCTTTTGCAGGGAGATGCAGCCGACCGGGCAGGCTACGGCGCAGAGGTTGCACGCTACGCAGCGCTCTTCGCCATCGGGGTCGCGGGTCAGGACGATGCGGCCACGGTAGCGCGGCGGCAGGTACACGGGCTCTTCCGGGTATTGCAGGGTGTCACGCTTGCGGAAGGCATGGCCGAAGATCATCACCAGGCTTCGCAGCTGGGTGAAGGTGCCATGCACGACATGGATGATTTCTTTGATCATGGCATTACTCCTTACTGGGCCGCGGCCAGCACCAGGGCGCCGGTCACCAGCAGGTTGATCAGGGTCAGCGGCAGGCAGACCTTCCAGCTGAACGCCATCACCTGGTCATAGCGCGGGCGCGGGATGGACGCGCGCAGCAGGATGAACAGCATGATGAAGAAGCCGGTCTTGAGCGCGAACCAGATGAAGGGGATCTGCGGCAGGATGCCGAACGGGCCGTGCCAGCCACCGAAGAACAGGGTCACGAGCAGGGCGGAGATCAGCACGATGCCGATGTACTCGCCCACGAAGAACATGCCCCACTTCATGCCGGCGTATTCGATGTGGTAACCGTCGGCCAGTTCCTGTTCCGCTTCGGGCTGGTCGAACGGGTGACGGTGAGTCACGGCGACGCCAGCGATGATGAAGGTACAGAAGCCGAAGAACTGCGGAATGATGAACCACAGGTTCTGCGCCTGGTATTCAACGATGTCGCGCATGTTGAAGGAACCGACCTGAGCCACGATGCCCATCAGCGACAGGGCCAGGAACACCTCGTAGGAGATGGTCTGGGCCGAGGCGCGCAGGCTGCCCAGCAGGGCGAACTTGTTGTTGCTCGACCAGCCGGCGAAGAGCACCGCGTAGACCGCGATGCCGGCCATGGCAAAGAAGAACAGGATGCCGATGTTCAGGTCGGCCACGCCCCAGGTAGGGGTGACCGGCACCACGGCGAAGGCGATCAGCAGGGCGCTCATCGCAATGATGGGAGCCAGGGTGAAGATCAGCTTGTCGGCGAACGGCGGGGTCCAGTCTTCCTTGAAGAACATCTTGATCATGTCGGCACCCAGCTGGAAGGCGCCGAACGGGCCGACGCGGTTCGGACCGTAACGGTCCTGCCACAGGCCCAGCAGGCGGCGTTCCACCCAGGAGAGCAGTGCACCGCTCACCACCACCGCCAGGAGAATGACGATGGACTTGAGGACGGTGATGACGATGTCGATCAGTTCGGGCGTCAGCCAGCTCATTGCGCGGACTCCTGTACGGCAGTGACGACGGCGCCGGCGAAGATGGCCGGGATGCCCGGCAGACCGGCCGGGAGGCCGACCAGGCCGATGCCCATTTCTTCCTTGATGGCCAGCGGCAGACGCAGGGTCTGGCCGTTGACGGTGAGGGCGAGCAGGGCGCCGTCATTGACGCCGAGACGATCGGCTTCGTCCTTGGCCAGGGCCACGTAGGGCTGCGGGATACGCTCCTGCACGGGAGCCGCGCGGGAGCTGGTCTCCTCGCTGCCGAACAGGTGGTGCAGCGGCACGGCCTGCCAGGTGCCCTGGGCTGGGTTGAAGGCGGCGTTGACGCTGAACCAGGGCAGCGCCTGGCCCTTGGCCTCGATCAGGCGAACGCCCGGATCGCCGGCGCGCAGGTGGCCGCCGACTTCGTCCTGGAACTTGTTCCAGGCCTGCGGCGAGTTCCAGCCCGGGGACCAGGCGAAGGGGATCTGCTGACGATCTTCCTTGGTGCCGGCGTAGCCTTCCATGGAGAAGGCGAAGGCGGAGTCCTGGTCCTGGGGCTGACGCGGCTCGTGCACGCTGATGTTGGCGCGCATGGCAGTCCGGCCGCTGTAGCGGTGCGGTTCGCGGGCGAGCTTCAGGCCCTTGATGCGGAACGAGGAGTTCGGCGCGGCGTCGCGGATGCCGGCGAGCAGCGGGCTGCTGTCGGCGCAGGCGGTGGTGACCTGGTCCAGCTGGGTCCAGTCGACGGGCTTGCCCTGCAGGGTGCTGTGCAGTGCGTGCAGCCAGCGCCAGCCTTCGCGAACGAGGATGTTGGCGTCGTAGTAGGACGGCTCGAAGACCTGGAAGAAACGCTGGGCGCGGCCTTCCAGGCTGACCAGGGTGCCGTCGCCTTCGGCGAAGCTGGCGGCCGGCAGCACCAGGTGGGCGCGTTCGACGGTAGCGGTCTGCTGGTGGTCGGCGACGATCACCACCTTGGCGGCGGCCAGCGCGGCGTCCACCTTGGCGGCGTCGGCACGGCGGTACAGGTCGTTCTCGAGAACGACGACGGCGTCGGCCTTGCCAGAGGTCAGGGCCTCCAGGGCCGCATCGACGGATTCACCACCGAACAGGGCCAGGCCCATGCTGTTGGCTTCCGGCACCACCAGGCTGAGGGAACCGTTCTTCTCACGGTTCTTCAGCGCGCTGGCGATGTTGGCGGCGGCTTCGATCAGGGCCTTCTCGCCCAGGGAGGCACCGGAGATGACCAGCGGGCGCTTGGCCGCGAGCAGGGCATCGGCGATGCGCTTGACCAGTTCGGCAGCTTCGCTTTCCAGGCCTTCCACGGCCGGTGCGCTCGGATCGATGGCGTGGGCCACGGCGAAACCGATGCGGGCGAGGTCGGCCGGAGCGGCGTGGACGTTTTCGGCGGCGACGTCATCCAGGCGGGTGGCGGCGACGCTGGCGATGAACAGCGGGTTCAGCGCGTCCTGGGCGACGTTCTGCACGGCGGCCATGTGCCAATCCTGGATCTTCATCGAGGCGGCGATCTCGGTGGCCTTGCCCTTGACGGCCTGGCGCAGGGCGAGGGCCATGCGGGCGGCGGTCTGGGTCAGGTCTTCACCGAGGACGAAGATGGCGTCGTGCTTCTCGACGTCGCGCAGGGTGGGCACGGGCAGCGGGCCGTTCTGCAGGATGTCGCGGATCAGGCGCAGGTTCGCCAGTTCCTGGGCGGCGATGCCGGAGTAGTAGTTCTCGGCGCCGACCAGTTCGCGCAGGGCGAAGTTGCCTTCGAGGCTGGCACGGGGCGAGCCGATGCCGATCACGCGCTTGCCCTTGAGCAGTTCGGCGGCCTTGTCCAGCGCTGCATCCAGGCCTAGTTGCTGGTTGCCCAGCAGCGGCTGGCGCGGACGGTCTTCGCGGTTGACGTAGCCGTAGCCGAAACGGCCGCGGTCGCAGAGGAAGTACTGGTTCACCGAGCCGTTGAAACGGTTCTCGATGCGGCGGATCTCGCCGTAGCGCTCACCGGGGCTGATGTTGCACCCGCTGGAGCAGCCGTGGCAGATGCTCGGGGCGAACTGCATGTCCCACTTGCGGTTGTAGCGCTCGGAGTGGGTCTTGTCGGTGAACACGCCGGTTGGGCAGACCTCGACCAGGTTGCCGGAGAACTCGCTCTCCAGCACGCCGTCTTCGACGCGGCCGAAATAGACGTTGTCGTGGGCACCGTAGACGCCGAGGTCAGTGCCGCCGGCGTAGTCCTTGTAGTAGCGCACGCAGCGGTAGCAGGCGATGCAGCGGTTCATCTCGTGGGCGATGAACGGGCCGAGTTCCTGGTTCTGGTGGGTACGCTTGGTGAAGCGATAGCGACGGGCGTTGTGGCCAGTCATTACCGTCATGTCCTGCAGGTGGCAGTGACCGCCTTCCTCGCACACCGGGCAGTCGTGCGGGTGGTTGGTCATCAGCCATTCGACAACGCTGGCGCGGAACTGCTTGGCTTCTTCGTCGTCGATGGAAATCCAGGTGTTGTCAGTGGCGGGCGTCATGCAGGACATGACGAGGCGACCGCGTTTGTCGTTCTCGTCGGTGTACTGCTTGACCGCGCACTGGCGGCAGGCGCCGACGCTACCGAGCGCCGGGTGCCAGCAGAAGTAGGGGATGTCGAGTCCGAGGGACAGACAGGCCTGCAGGAGGTTGTCTGCACCATCGACTTCGAGCGTCTTGCCGTCTACGTGGATAGTGGCCATGGTTCAGTCTTCATCTGCCCGTGTAACCGGGCTTTGGCTAATGGAATCAGCGTGCGCGCGGGGCCGGGTCAGCGGCCGCCACTGCGCGAATTCATCTACTCAGGCGCCGACGGGAATCGGTCGCGCTGCCGGGATCTGGCGGCTGATGCCTGCCTCGAACTCCGGACGGAAATACTTCATCGCACTGCCCAGCGGCTCGACGGCGCCCGGTGCGTGGGCGCAGAAGGTCTTGCCTGGGCCGAGGAAGCTGACGAGCTGCTCCAGGGTTTCCAGGTCGCCGGGTTGGCCTTCGCCACGCTCCAGGGCGCGCAGGAGCTTCACGCTCCACGGCAGGCCGTCGCGGCAGGGCGTGCACCAGCCGCAGGATTCACGGGCGAAGAACTCTTCCATATTGCGCAGCAGGGACACCATGTTGATGCTGTCGTCCACGGCAAGCGCCAGGCCGGTGCCCATACGGGTGCCCACCTTGGCGATGCCGGCTGCGTACATGGGTGCGTCCAGGTGCTCGGGCAGCAGGAAGCCGGTACCGGCACCGCCGGGCTGCCAGGCCTTCAGCTTGTAGCCGTCGCGCATCCCACCAGCGTAGTCCTCGAACAACTCGCGGGCAGGAATGCCGAAGGGCAGTTCCCAGAGGCCGGGGTTCTTCACCTTGCCGGAGAAGCCCATGAGCTTGGTGCCCATGTCTTCGCTGCCCGGGCGGGCGAGGGTCTTGTACCAGTCCACGCCGTTGGCGACGATCGCCGGCACGTTGCACAGGGTCTCGACGTTGTTGACGCAGGTGGGCTTGCCCCAGACGCCGACGGCAGCCGGGAACGGCGGCTTGGAGCGCGGGTTGGCGCGGCGGCCTTCCAGGGAGTTGATCAGTGCGGTCTCTTCACCACAGATGTAGCGGCCTGCGCCGGTGTGGACGAAGAGTTCGAAGTCGAAGCCGCTGCCAAGGATGTTCTTGCCCAGCAGGCCGGCGGCCTTGGCTTCGTCGATGGCGCGATTGAGGTTGCGCGCCGCGTCGACGTATTCGCCACGCAGGAAGATGTAGCCGCGATAGGCCTTGAGGGCGCGCGCGGAAATCAGCATGCCTTCCACCAGCAGGTGGGGCAGCTGCTCCATGAGCATGCGGTCCTTCCAGGTGTTGGGTTCCATTTCATCCGCGTTGCACAGCAGGTAGCGGATGTTCAGGGATTCGTCGGCCGGCATCAGGCCCCACTTCACGCCGGTGGGGAAGCCTGCGCCGCCCCGGCCCTTGAGACCGGAGTCCTTCACCTGCTGCACGATCTCGGCCTGGGCCATTTCGGTCAGGGCCTTGCGGGCAGCGGCGTAGCCGTTCTTTTGCTGGTATTCCTCGAGCCATACCGGCTGCGCGTCTTCGCGCAGGCGCCAGGTCAGCGGGTGGGTTTCTTCGCTGCGGGCGATGCGGTTGGCCGGGCCGATGGAGGTAAGGGTCTTCATTGATAGGCCTCCAGCAGCTTGGCAACGCCTTGGGCATCGAGGTTGCCGTAGGTGTCGTCGTCGATCATCACCGCCGGCGCCTTGTCGCAGTTGCCGAGGCAGCAGACCGGTAGCAGGGTGAAGCGGTTGTCGGTGGTGGTCTGGCCGAGGCCGACGCCGAGTTGCTTCTGCATTTCGGCGACGACGGACTCGTGGCCGCCGACGTAGCAGGTCATGCTGTCGCACACGCGGATCACGTGGCGGCCGACCGGCTGACGGAAGATCTGGCTATAGAAGGTAGCCACGCCTTCGACGTCGCTGGCGGGAATGCCGAGGATCGCGCCGATGGCGTCAGCGGCGCCGTCCGGCACCCAGCCACGTTCCTTCTGGACGATCTTCAGGGCTTCGATGGACGCCGCGCGGGGGTCCTCGTAGTGATGCATTTCGTGCTCGATGGCCGAGCGCTCGGTTTCGCTGAGGACGAAACGGTCGGTCTGGATAAGGGTGCTCATGATCAGCGGTCCACGTCAGCCATTACGAAGTCGATACTGCCCAGGTAGGCGATCAGGTCTGCCACCATGCTGCCGCGGATCACCGAGGGGATCTGCTGCAAGTGGGGGAAGCTGGGCGTCCGGATCCGGGTGCGGTAGCTCATGGTGCTGCCGTCGCTGGTCAGGTAGTAGCTGTTGATGCCCTTGGTCGCCTCGATCATCTGGAAGGCTTCGTTGGCCGGCATGACCGGGCCCCAGGAAACCTGCAGGAAGTGGGTGATCAGAGTTTCGATGTGCTGCAGCGTGCGCTCTTTTGGCGGCGGCGTGGTCAGCGGGTGATCCGCCTTGTACGGGCCTTCCGGCATGTTCTTCAGGCACTGGTCGATGATGCGGATGCTCTGGCGCATTTCTTCCACGCGGACCATGCAGCGGTCGTAGGCGTCGCCGTTGTGGGCCAGGGGCACTTCGAACTCGAAGTTCTCGTAGCCGGAGTAGGGGCGGGCCTTGCGCAGGTCGAAATCGCAACCGGTTGCGCGCAGGCCGGCACCGGTGACGCCCCATTCCAAGGCTTCCTTGGTGTTGTACTGGGCGACACCGATGGTGCGGCCACGCAGGATGCTGTTTTTCAGGGCAGCCTTTTCGTATTCGTCGAGGCGCTTGGGCAGCCATTCGACGAACTCTTTCACCAGGCCGTCCCAGCCGCGCGGCAGGTCATGGGCGACGCCACCGATGCGGTACCAGGCCGGGTGCAGGCGGAAGCCGGTGATGGCTTCGATCACCTTGTAGGCGCGCTGGCGGTCGGTGAAGGTGAAGAACACCGGGGTCATGGCGCCCACGTCCTGGATATAGGTACCCAGGAACAGCAGGTGGCTGGTGATCCGGAAGAACTCGGCCATCATCACGCGGATGAAGTCGACGCGCTGCGGTACCTTGATGCCGGCGAGCTTCTCCACCGCGAGGACGTACGGCAGGTTGTTCATCACACCGCCCAGGTAGTCGATACGGTCGGTGTACGGAATGAAGCTGTGCCAGGACTGGCGCTCGGCCATCTTCTCGGCACCACGGTGGTGGTAACCGACTTCCGGTACGCAGTCGACGATTTCTTCGCCGTCCAGCTGCAGGATGATGCGGAAGGCACCGTGGGCGGAGGGGTGGTTCGGGCCGAGGTTGAGGAACATGTAGTCCTCGTTCTCGCCGTGGCGTTTCATGCCCCAGTCTTCCGGGCGGAAGCGCGCAGCTTCTTCTTCAAGCTGGTGCTTGGCCAGGGTCAGGCTGAAGGGATCGAATTCGGTGGCGCGCGCCGGATAGTCCTTGCGCAGCGGGTGTCCTTCCCAGGTGTTGGGCATCATGATCCGCGACAGGTGCGGATGGCCGGCGAAGGTGATGCCGTACATGTCCCAGACTTCCCGCTCGTACCAGTTGGCGTTCGGCCAGATACCGGTGGCGGTAGGCAGGTTGAGGTCGCCTTCGGACAAGGCCACCTTGATCATCACGTCACTATTACGTTCCAGCGACATGAGGTGATAGAACACCGTGAAATCGGCGTTTGGCAGGCCGCGGCGCTGGGTGCGCAGGCGCTCGTCGACGCCATGCAGGTCGTACAGCATGGCGTAGGGGCGCGGCAGGTTGCGAAGGAACTTGAGGACGTCGATCAGCTTGTCACGGCCAACCCAGATCACCGGCATGCCGGTACGGGTCGACTGGATGGTGAAGCTTTCGGCGCCGAAGCGGGAATTCAGCTCTACGACGACGTCTTGGTCGTCTGCCTTGTAAGGCGGAATGGACAGAACGGTGTCTGCAGTCATGGTCTCGGTCGCTATTCGTCAACGTAAAGAATGAGCCTGGGGTCTTCCGGGGAAGAACAGGCTCAGACTTCGTCGGGGCTGCGCAGGTTGGTGACCTGAATACGCTGTTCGCGGCGCTTTTCCCGCTCGGAGGGCATGTCGGCACGATAGATGCCCTGGTCCCCCACGACCCAGGATAACGGACGGCGCTCCTGGCCGATGGATTCCTGCAGCAGCATCAGGCCTTGCAGGAACGCCTCCGGACGGGGCGGGCAGCCGGGAATGTAGACGTCCACGGGGAGGAACTTGTCCACGCCCTGAACGACCGAGTAAATGTCGTACATGCCACCGGAATTCGCGCACGAACCCATGGAGATCACCCACTTGGGCTCCAGCATCTGCTCATAGAGGCGCTGAATGACCGGCGCCATCTTGATGAAGCAGGTGCCGGCGATGACCATGAAGTCCGCCTGGCGCGGTGATGCACGAATGACTTCCGCACCGAATCGCGCGATGTCGTGCGGTGCGGTGAAGGCGGTGGTCATCTCCACGTAGCAGCAGGAGAGGCCGAAGTTGTACGGCCACAGGGAGTTCTTGCGACCCCAGTTGACTGCGCCATTGAGAACATCCTCGAGCTTGCCGAGGAAGATGTTCTTGTGAACCTGATCTTCTAGCAGCGGGTCGGAAACGGTCTCCCGCTCGCCGATCGGATACTGCTCATAAGTCGCATCCGGATCGATCCGAGTAAGTTTGTATTGCATTGCCAAAGCCTCATTGTTTTAGCTTCGCCTGCCGCTTGCGACGACCTTCGGGAGCCCAGTCGAGCGCCCCGATGCGCCAAAGGTAGACAAGACCTGCCAACAGAATTGCTATGAAAATGGTTGCTTCGATAAAACCGGCCCAACCGCTTTCGCGGACGGAAACGGACCAAGCGAAGAGAAAGAGGGCTTCGACGTCGAAGATCACGAAGAGCATCGCGACCAGATAGAATTTTGCGGAGAGGCGGAGGCGGGCGGTGCCGGTGGGCAACATGCCGGATTCGAAGGGGTCGTTCTTGCTGCGACCGATGGCCTTGCTGCCGAGCAGGCTGGAGACCCCGATCATGAAGGCACAGAGGCCGACGACACCCAACAGGAAAACAGCAAAACCCCAGTTATGGGAGATGATGGCAGTTGCTTCCGACATGCCGGAACTCCTCAAGACAAGGAACGGCGTTCACTTGCGTTAAAAGGTTTAATGCCGAGCATCAAATGACGCCCAGGCAATCGATTCCGACAATTTTATGCCTGACCGGGTGTGCAAGTAAATTTTTCAGGCCAAAAAATTGCCCCCAAAGCCCGGTTCTCGACCTCTCCCTTCTCTGCAGGCCACGAATTGCGCGGCTTTCATGATTTCCTTAGGCCTTGGTCTGATTGCGTCCTTATGTCGCAGCAAGGGTTGTGTATGGTGCATGAATGATAGGCATTCGCATCTGATTGGTGGTTAATTAATCACTACATGAGAGTTGTCCCGAAGAACTAAGGAATTGCCTACTCAAATACTCCGCAAAAGCCCCGAAGTTGCTCTTCAAGTCGCTTTCATAATTGCGACAATTCCATTTGTTTTTGTTCAGGCACTCTTGTCGGTGTGGAAAAAGAGGTCGACCCGTTTTGGGGCGGTTCAATCCTTGAGGGGCTTCAGAGAAAGCGACGTCCGTCCTCGCGCTGATGCCGGTGACTTAGGTGCCCAGTGGGCCACAAGGAAACGCTTGAATTCGCTGCTGTGCGGGTCGGCCACCAGCATCTGGTTAATGCCGAAGCGGTCGGCGCTGAGCTGGCTGCCGCTCATGTCGGTCCGGCCCTGCAGGAGGCGTTCGTCGTCGAACCAGCGCCCGCCGGAGCTGGCGAGGGTGTTTGGTGCGTACAGGGGGCTGCCACCCGGGCTGCGGCAGTCGGTCTCCGGACCGGCGAGCAGGAAGATGCTCCAGTCGAAGCGGCGGCCCGAGCGTCGGCGGCCATCGCGTCACCCGGAGTGGCTGCACCTGGGAAGGCCAGGGCGCTCGCGGCGGCACTTCCGATCAGTATATGGCGGGGGGTTCGGCCGCCGATGAGCTCGTTTATGTGCGGGTTGCTGGGGGGGGTGTTGCTGAGCAGCTTGTCGCTGTTGCCAAAGAGCAGGGCGTGTCGTTGTGTTCGTTCAAGGCGGGCCTCCACGCAGGCGAATCGACGGAGTCCTGAAGCTGATTCCCGAAAACGACCGAATAATGGCAACGGTATGGCGATGCTGTTGCGTGGGATCTGCTGCAGGCTTCGCATCATTCCCTGGCGATTGCCGGAAGCTTCTGGCTAATGGCGAAGATCAGCGCCCCTCCCTTGAGCTGCTCGATCACGCGGTTGCGATCCGCGCTTGCCAGCACCAGGCAGCCGTAACTGCGCCCGGGTACGCCGTGTTCGCGGATGAAGTCATCTTCCATGTATGTATTGGCGTGGATGACGATGGCGCGTTCCTCGGCATTGCTGTTGCTCGCGCTGAGCCCGATGAGGCGCATGGAGAGGCCGTGGCCCGGCTCCTGGCTGTCGAACACCTGCGAGGTGCGGAACAGGCCCAGTGAGCTGGAGCGGCTTCCGAAGTCGTTGGAGAAACGGTCTGCGTGGCTGTCGTGATCCGGGTCCGAGCCTTTGCCATGGGCTACGCGGAAGCTGCCAAGGAGGGCGTGACTGCGGCTGTCGAACAGGTAGAAGCGGGGCAGGGTGGATGCGCGGCCATAGTCCACCACGGCGAAACGCGGGTGTTTGCTGGCTTTCAGCCCGTTGAGTATCTCCCCCAGTCGTGGCTGACTGATCAGCAGTTCCAGGTCGCCGGCGCGCAGGGTGGCGGAAGCGAAAAGCAGAATCAGCAGCAGGAGGCGTGGCACGGCGGGAGCTCCGGGGTTTTCTGCAGATTCTAGGAGTGCGCCCTCACCTGGCAAGACGTTGCAGACCATTGGCCGTGGTGCAGAAAAGAAAAACCCCGGTGCATGCACCGGGGTCCTTCTGACTCGCCATGTCCGGCCGATGCGTGGTCGGCCGGTGACAGCTCCTATTAGTGGAACTGGTTCATGGTGTTGTCTTTACCGCTGGCTTTCAGAGCAGCTTCGCCTGCGAAGTACTCCTTGTGGTTGTCGCCGATGTCGGAGCCAGCCATGTTCTGGTGCTTGACGCAGGCGATGCCCTGGCGGATTTCCTGACGCTGCACGCCCTTCACGTAGGCCAGCATGCCCTGGTCGGCGAAGTAGCCCTTGGCCAGATTGTCGGTGGACAGGGCTGCGGTGTGGTAGGTCGGCAGGGTGATCAGGTGGTGGAAGATACCGGCCTGGGCAGACGCGTCGCGCTGGAAGGTGCGGATCTTCTCGTCGGCGATCTGGGCCAGTTCGGTCTCGTCGTATTCCACGCTCATCAGGTTGGCGCGGTCGTAGGCGGAGACGTCCTTGCCTTCGGCAACGAACGCATCGAATACCTGCTGGCGGAAGTTCAGCGTCCAGTTGAAGGACGGGCTGTTGTTGTACACCAGCTTGGCGTTCGGGATGACCTGGCGGATGCGGTCAACCATGCCTTTGATCTGGCCGACGTGGGGCTTCTCGGTTTCGATCCACAGCAGGTCGGCGCCGTTCTGCAGCGAAGTGATGCAGTCCAGGACGCAGCGGTCTTCGCCAGTGCCCTTGCGGAACTGGAACAGGTTGGAAGCCAGGCGCTTGGGACGCAGCAGCTTGCCGTCGCGGTTGATCACCACGTCGCCGTTCTTCAGTTCGGCGGCGGAGATTTCTTCGCAGTCCAGGAAAGAGTTGTACTGGTCGCCCAGGTCGCCCGGTTGCTTGGTCACGGCGATCTGCTTGGTCAGGCCGGCGCCCAGGGAATCGGTACGGGCGACGATCACGCCGTCATCCACGCCCAGCTCGAGGAAGGCGTAGCGCACGGCATTGATCTTGGCGAGGAAGTCTTCGTGCGGAACAGTAACCTTGCCGTCCTGGTGACCGCACTGCTTCTCGTCGGACACCTGGTTCTCGATCTGGATGCAGCAGGCGCCGGCTTCGATCATCTTCTTGGCCAGCAGGTAGGTGGCTTCCGGGTTGCCGAAGCCGGCGTCGATGTCGGCGATGATCGGTACCACGTGGGTTTCATAGCCGTCGATCTGAGCCTGGATTTCGTCCTCCTTGGCCTTGTCGCCGGCAGCGCGGGCGGCGTCCAGAGCGGTGAACAGCAGGTCCAGTTCGCGGGCGTCAGCCTGGCGCAGGAAGGTGTAGAGCTCTTCGATCAGGTTGGCGACGGCAGTCTTCTCGTGCATGGACTGGTCGGGCAACGGGCCGAACTCGGAACGCAGCGCGGCCACCATCCAGCCGGACAGGTAGAGGTAGCGCTTGTTGGTGGTCTTCAGGTGCTTCTTGATGGAGATCAGCTTCTGCTGACCGATGAAGCCGTGCCAGCAGCCCAGGGATTGGGTGTAGACGGAGGAGTCGGCGTCGTACTCGGCCATGTCCTTACGCATGATGGCCGCAGTGTACTTGGCGATATCCAGACCGGTCTTGAAGCGGTTCTGGGCGCGCATGCGGGCAACCGACTCGGGGTTGATAGCGCTCCAGCTGTTGCCGTTTGCTTCTTTCAGAGCGGCAATGGCCTTGATGTCGTTTTGATAAGCGGACATGGTCAATCCTTCAAAGTGTGTATGGGGTTGAGCACCGACTTTCCCACTCAAAAACCTGCGTTCTGAAGGTTATTGCGGGTTGCTCACCGCAGCGCGTTCGAAGGATCGACCGGAGGGATGTGGCTGGAGGAGGGGTGACAGACTGCAGACGTTCGCGAAATCGATGGTTGGTTTTACGCACTTGGATCACTTGCCGGTTCGTGGAAACCGTTGGGCGATCTGCTGGGCACTGCCTTCGATCCTGCGATTGTTGCGGGTGCTTCCCCGTCCCTCAGGACAACCTCGTTCCAGTCGCAACCTCGTCGCACTGCCTTATGGGCTGTTACAACACGGGTCGGCTCGGCTGGTTGGCTGGAGCGCGACCCGGAGGCCCTCTTCAGGACCCCTGGCTAGCGGGAGCGAGGCCATCTTGCTCTTTCAAACAAGTGTTCGTCAATCGTTTTGTAGTGTTTTTTTGCGACTACTACATAAGACCTTCGGATAAGACCGGGTGGTCTGAAAAGAGGCTCTCAGTCGACCGCGTCGACCTTCAGGCGCAGGGTCATGTCCTCATGGCCCTGGGTGTTGCGGCGGCGCAGGAAGCCGCTCTGGTCGGACTGGCTGTCTTCGTTCACGGCGCCGATAGTGATCCACTCGCCGAGGCGGCCGCTGACCCTGGTGTCGGTACTCTGCACGTCGATCACGCCGGGCCGGCTGCTGTTCAGGCGGTCGCGGTTGCTGCTGATGCTGACGTGCACCAGCTCGCCGGTGAGGGTGGCGGTGACGTAGAAACCCCGGGTCACGTTGCGGTACTCGGTGTTGCTGTACAGCTCGCCATAGGGGCCGCTGCTGGTGGTGGTGATGGGCACGCTGTGACCGACCTGGATCAGCGCCGGGTAGCCTTCGGTGGTCTGCACCTGCTGCATGCCGGCGCCGCGGCTGTCGGTGCTGCGGCGAATGATGCGCACCTGGTCACGGCCATGCACTTCGCCACGACCAGCCTGGACCTCGACGCCGCCGGCGCTGGCCGAACCATTGACCGCATAGCCGCGGTCGCTCTGGAAATTGCTGTCGCTGGTGTCGACGCTGATCAGCAGGCGGCGTGGCCGGGTGTCGAGCTGGTCGAGGAGGTTGCGCAGTTCGCTGATCTTCGCCGGTTCGGCGTTGACGATGAGCTGGTTGCCGTAGGCGCTGACACGGCCCTCGTTGCCCAGCACCGACTGCGCCATTGGCAGCAGTTCATCGGCCGTGCGGTAGCGCAGCTGGATGAGTTCCGTTGCCGCCTGCAGGGGCAGGCAGACGAGCAGGAGGAGGGCCGCGAGCAGCGCGCGTGGGGTCATATCAGGAAGCTCCGCAAATCAGGGTCGCTAATGCTCAGGTCCCAGGCCTGGTCGAAGCGGGTCTGCTGCAGCCGGGTCCTTCCGGGGTCGTTGTACAGGGCATAGCCGGCCTGCTGTTCGGGCTCGGGGCGCATGAGCAGGCCGCGGTCATCGGCAATCAGGTAGGCCAGGTCCTCGGAGGGGTGATCGGGGTTGATCCGGCGTATCTGGAAGTTGCTGGACAGGCGTCGACTCAGGCTGAGCAGGCGATGGCCTTCCTTCACGGCGCGGCTCAGGTCACGCACGAGGATGCGCAGCTGGCACTTTGGATCGCTGATCAACAGGCGGGTGCAGGCCTGCTGGATGGCGCTGTTGTGGTAGAGCCAGGGCTCCAGATCCGGGCTGTACAGGCAGAGCCGGCGCCGAGCCTGCTGCATCAGCGCAAGGGCATGGGCGCGGGCGCCTTCCGGGGTGCTGAAGCGTTCGAGCCGGTCGTGGATGCCGAGGCTGAAGGCAGCGGGTTCCCAGTCGGGGGTTTCCGGTTGAGGGGGCGTTGGATTGCGAATGCTGAAACGCCCCGGCGACTGGAACTCGATTGCCGGTAATTCGACTTCGTTCTCGGCACTTTCCGGGGCGTTTTCGTTCATTCGGACCTCTACTGGCTTTCGCGCACCATGTCCACGTGGGGGATGCCAGCCTCGAGGAACTCGCTGCTGACGACCTTGAAGCCGTGGCGTTCATAGAACGCGGTGGCGTGGACCTGGGCCGAGAGCATCTGGCGCTTGAGGCCGCGGCGTTCGGCTTCGACGATGACGGCCTGCAGCAGCCGGTCGCCGACTTTCAGTCCGCGCCAGTCCTTGAGTACCGAGACGCGGCCGATGTGGCCATCCGGCAGCAGGCGGGCGGTGCCGATAGCATAGTCCCGCTCGAAGGCGAGAAAGTGCACGGCGTCGGCATCTTCGGTGTCCCACTCCAGTTCCGGTGCGACGGACTGCTCGGCGATGAATACGGCCTCACGAATACGGCGCAGATCGGCATTGTCCTTCTGCCAGTCGGCAACTCGGACGTGTATCTCACTCATCGGCAAACTCCAGACTTCCTTGCTTGACCAGTTCCAGAAGAAGCTTACGCCCGTCCTCATCGCCCAGCCATTGGCCGAGATTGTCGAAATGCAATGCTTCGGCCGCGCAGATCAGCTTGAGCAGTTCACGCAGGCTGCTCGGCAGTAGGCGGCTCTGGCCGCTGGCGAAGAGCACCAGGCCGATGTCCACTTCGGACCAGGCCAGGCGCGCGCTGGGGTTGCGGATCAGTACGGCGCCGTCTTCGATCGCGCCGAGGAAGTCCTCTTCCTCCACGTCGGTGCCGGCGACCAGTTCCGGATAGCGCGGCTCGGTCATGAACTGGCCGAACCAGGTGAGCAGCAGGCGCTCGTCGCTCATGTGTTCGTTGAGCAGGGTCTTGAGGCGGTCCAGGGCGTCGCGCTGGATTTCATGGGGGTCGCTGGCGGGCGCGGTGCCGGCGTCGCTGTAGCGTTCCTCGTCCGGCAGGAACTGGGCGAGGAAATCGGTGAAGTGGGTCAGCACTTCGGCGGCGCTGGGGGCGCGGAAGCCGACGGAATAGGTCATGCAGTCGTCTTCGGCGATGCCGAAATGGGCCAGGCGCGGGGGCAGGTAGAGCATGTCGCCAGGCTCCAGGACCCATTCATCGGTCTGCTGGAAGTCGGCGAGGATGCGCAGGTCGGCGTGGGACAGCAGGGCGCTGTTGGCGTCGCACATCTGGCCGATCTTCCAGCGGCGGCGACCGTGGCCTTGCAGGAGGAACACGTCGTAGTTGTCGAAATGCGGGCCTACACCGCCGCCCGGCGCGGCGTAGCTGATCATCACGTCATCGATGCGCCAGCTTGGCAGGAAACGGAAGTTCTCCAGCAATTCGGCGACTTCAGGGACGAACTGGTCGACGGCCTGGACCAGCAGTGTCCAGTCGCGCTCCGGCAGGTTCTGGTAGGTGTCTTCGGCGAAGGGGCCGCGACGCAGTTCCCAGGGTCGCTCGCCGTGCTCGAGCACCATGCGAGACTCGACTTCCTCTTCCAGGGAAAGGCCCGCGAGCTCGTCGGGAGAGATGGGGCTTTCGAATCCGGGGATGGCCTGGCGGATCAACAGTGGCTTCTGTTGCCAGTAATCGCGCAGGAATTCACGCGCGGTAAGGCCGCCCAGAAGTTGAAGCGGAGTATCAGGATTCATGTCTAAACCTTTGAAATAAAAACGCCCGGCACAGCCGGGCGTGCATTGGTTCAAAACCGATCAGATGCGCTTGGCCTGGGCTACGGCGTTACCGATGTAGCTGGAGGGGGTAAGCTTGCGCAGTTCGGCCTTGGCCTCGGCCGGAATCTCCAGGCCCTCGATGAAGGTCTGCAGCGCTTCCGGGCTGATGCCCTTGCCGCGAGTCAGTTCCTTGAGCTTCTCGTACGGGTTTTCGATCGCGTAGCGACGCATTACGGTCTGGATCGGCTCGGCGAGGACTTCCCAGCAGGCGTCCAGGTCTTCAGCGATGCGCTGGGCGTTGAGCTCCAGCTTGCCGATGCCCTTCAGGCTGGCTTCATAGGCGATTACGCTGTGGGCGAAGCCGACACCGAGGTTGCGCAGCACGGTGGAATCGGTCAGGTCGCGCTGCCAGCGGGAGATCGGCAGCTTGCTGGCCAGGTGCTGGAAGAGCGCGTTGGCGATGCCGAGGTTGCCTTCGGAGTTCTCGAAGTCGATCGGGTTGACCTTGTGCGGCATGGTCGAGGAGCCGATCTCGCCGGCAACGGTCTTCTGCTTGAAGTAGCCAAGGGAGATGTAGCCCCAGACGTCGCGGTCGAAGTCGATGAGGATGGTGTTGAAGCGGGCGATGGCATCGAACAGCTCGGCGATGTAGTCATGCGGCTCGATCTGGGTGGTGTAGGGGTTCCACGCCAGGCCCAGGTCGCCTTCGATGAATTCGCGGGCGTTGGTTTCCCAGTCGACGTCCGGGTAGGCGGACAGGTGGGCGTTGTAGTTGCCGACGGCGCCGTTGATCTTGCCCAGCAGCGGTACGGCGGCTACCTGGGCGATCTGGCGCTCCAGGCGGTAGACGACGTTGGCCATTTCCTTGCCGAGGGTGGTCGGCGAGGCCGGCTGGCCGTGGGTGCGGGACAGCATGGGAACATCGGCGAAACGCACCGCCAGATCGCGGATGGCGTCGGCCAGCTGGCGCATCAGTGGCAGCACGACCTGGTCGCGGCCCTCGCGCAGCATCAGGGCGTGGGACAGGTTGTTGATGTCCTCGCTGGTGCAGGCGAAGTGGATGAATTCGCTGACCTTGGCCAGCTCGGGCAGCTTGGCGGCCTGCTCCTTGAGCAGATATTCCACGGCTTTCACGTCGTGGTTGGTGGTGCGCTCGATTTCCTTGATGCGCTCGGCATGCTCCAGCTGGAAGTCTTCGGCCAGCTTGTCGAGCAGGGCGTTGGCTTCGGCGGAGAAGGGTGCGACTTCCGGGATACCGGCATGGGCGGCAAGGCGCTGCAGCCAGCGGACCTCTACCTGGACGCGAAAACGGATCAGGCCGTATTCGCTGAAGATCGGGCGCAGAGCGCTGGTTTTGCCGGCGTAGCGGCCATCTACGGGGGAAACCGCGGTGAGCGAGGAAAGCTGCATGAGTGCGTTCTCGGACAATCGGTCAACGAAAAGGGGCGCACATCATACATGGTTTTCGTCCCGCTCGCTGCCTGTGCGCCAGGGTCGACGACGCATGGCGCCTCAGGAGTCAGCCGCGCAGGAGCGGGTACAGCTCGTTGAGCAGCTTGCGGCGGCTGAACAGGAGCTGCCAGCGGTTGCCGCCCAGCTGGCGCCAGAGGCGCGCAGCGCGGATGCCGGTGAGCAGTAGGGCGCGGATCTTCGCGGCGTTGCTCGATTGCTGCAGGTGGCGCATGTCGCCATGCACTTGGATGCGCTGGCGGAACGTGCTCAGCGTGTCCTGATAGAGGCTGGCACAGGCGGCTATGACGTTGTCGTGCACCAGGCCGAAGTGCTGCACCTGCTGCTGGATCTGGTCCAGGCGGTTGCCAATGACTTCCAGCATGTCGCCGCGCTTGGCCAGCTGGCGCTCCAGGGTGAGCAGGGCGAGGGCGTAACGCAGGGGTTCGCGCTGCAGGCTGGCGGGCTCGCGTTCCAGGGCGCTGGCCAGGGCCTTGTAGCCGTCGCGCAGGTTGATGTCGTCGCCGCCGTAGACTTCCAGGGTGTCCTTCGGGTCGCGGATCAGCAGACTGCCGAGCATGCAGCCCAGCGGCGATTCGCTGACCTGGCCGGTCTTGGCGATGCGGTCCACCAGGGCGGCGGCTTCGAAGACGGCGCCGAGGGCGACCAGTTGCTCGCGGGTCTGGTTCATGGGCGCTGGACTCCGGCATCCCAGGGTTCTGCGCTTTCGATCACGCCGCCGCCGAGGCAGACCTCGCCGTCGTAGAACACCACCGACTGGCCAGGGGTGACGGCGCGCTGCGGCTCGTCGAACACGGCAATGTAGCCGTCCGGGGTCTGTTCCAGGGTGCAGGGCTGGTCGCTCTGGCGATAGCGCACCTTGGCCTTGAGGCGGCGCGGCTGGCTGAAATCGACGGGGTTGACCCAGTAGATCTCCGAAGCTTTCAGCGAGCGGGAAAACAGCCAGGGGTTGTCGTTGCCCTGGCCGACGATCAGCACATTGCGCGAGAGGTCCTTGGCCAGCACGTACCAGGGGTCGTCGCTGGCGTCCTTCATGCCGCCGATGCCCAGGCCCTGGCGCTGGCCGATGGTGTGGTACATCAGGCCGTGATGGCGGCCGATGACTTCGCCTGCGGTGGTCTCGATGTCGCCGGGCTGGGCGGGCAGATACTGCTTGAGGAAATCGGTGAAGCGCCGCTCGCCGATGAAGCAGATGCCGGTGGAGTCCTTCTTGCGAGCGGTGGCCAGGCCATGCTTTTCGGCGATGGCGCGAACTTCCGGCTTCTCCAGTTCGCCCACCGGGAACAGGGTGCGGGCGATCTGCTCGCCGCCGACGGCATGGAGGAAGTAGCTCTGGTCCTTGTTCGGGTCCAGGCCCTTGAGCAGTTCGGTGCGGCCATCGATATCGCGGCGGCGCACATAGTGGCCGGTGGCGATCAGGTCAGCTCCCAGCGACAGGGCGTAGTCGAGGAAGGCTTTGAACTTGATCTCGCGATTGCAGAGGATGTCCGGGTTCGGCGTGCGGCCGGCCTTGTACTCGGCAAGGAAGTGCTCGAACACGTTGTCCCAGTACTCCGCCGCGAAGTTGGCCGTGTGCAGCTTGATGCCGATGCGGTCGCAGACGGCCTGGGCGTCGGCCAGGTCGACCTTGGCGGTGCAGTATTCGGTGCCGTCGTCCTCGTCCCAGTTCTTCATGAACAGGCCTTCCACCTGATAGCCCTGTTCGAGGAGGAGGAGGGCGGAGACCGAAGAATCGACGCCGCCGGACATGCCGACTATGACGCGGGTATTGGCTGGATCACGCATGGGAATCTGCACTGGCTGTTACGCAAAAGCGGAATTCTATCAGGCTGGGTGGCGTTCAGGCGACGCGGATCAGGCTGAGGGGGAAGCGCTCGCCTTCCAGGTAGTCGTCGATGCAGCGCAGGACCAGGTGGCTGCGCCAGCGCTCCTGCTCGGCCAGGAGTTCGTCGCGGGTCAGCCAGCGCGGGCCGATGATGCCTTCGTCCAGGGCCTGCTCTGGGTGATGCCGCACCGGCCTGGCAGCGAAGCACACGCGCTGGTAGGTCACGCCATTGCTGGGCGCGGTGTAGAGGTAGATGCCGGTGACGGCCGTCAGCTTCACTTCCCAGCCGGTTTCCTCGAAGGTTTCCCGCAGCGCTGCTTCCAGCAGGGTCTCGTTGGCTTCCAGGTGGCCGGCGGGTTGGTTGAACACGGCGCGGCCATCGGCTTCTTCCTCCACCAGAAGGAAGCGGCCCTGGTCCTCGACAATGGTCGCGACGGTGATGTGGGGTTGCCAGGTCATCGGCAAGGCTCCGAAAAAGGGGGGGCGACATGATAAGTCGCCGGTGGCGGAAAAAAGAAACCCCGGGCAAGGCCCGGGGTTTCTCCTGTCGTCCTGCGGCGATTAGGCCAGCAGAGCGTCGATCGCAGCGTTGAAGGTGGCGCTGGGGCGCATCACCTGGCTGGTCAGTTCCGGGTTCGAGCGGTAGTAGCCGCCGATGTCCACGGCCTTGCCCTGGGCGCCGTTCAGTTCCGCGACGATGGTCGCTTCCTGCTCGGTCAGGGTCTTGGCCAGCGGAGCGAAGTGCGCCTTCAGTTCGGCGTCGTCGTTCTGCGCGGCCAGGGCCTGGGCCCAATACAGGGCCAGGTAGAAGTGGCTGCCACGGTTGTCCAGCTCGCCAACCTTGCGCGCCGGGGACTTGTTGTTGTCCAGCAGCTTGCCGGTGGCTTCGTCGAGGGTCTTGCCCAGGATCTTGGCCTTGGCGTTGCCGGTCTTGATACCGGTTTCTTCCAGGGAAACGGCCAGGGCCAGGAACTCGCCGAGGGAATCCCAGCGCAGGTAGTTCTCTTCCACCAGCTGCTGTACGTGCTTGGGTGCCGAACCACCGGCGCCGGTCTCGTACATGCCGCCGCCGGCCATCAGCGGAACGATGGAGAGCATCTTGGCCGAAGTGCCCAGTTCCATGATCGGGAACAGGTCGGTCAGGTAGTCACGCAGTACGTTGCCGGTCACCGAGATGGTGTCCTGGCCGCGAATCATGCGCTCCATGGACACGCGGATGGCTTCGTTGTAACCCATCACGCGGATGTCCAGACCGGTGAGGTCGTGGTCCTTGAGGTACAGCTCGACCTTCTTCTGCAGCTCGCGGTCGTGGGCGCGCTCCGGGTCCAGCCAGAAGATGGCCGGGGTGTTGGACAGGCGGGCGCGAGTGACGGCCAGCTTGACCCAGTCACGGATCGGGGCGTCCTTGGTCTGGCAGGCGCGCCAGATGTCGCCAGCTTCCACTTCATGCTGCATCAGCACGGTGCCGTCGGCGGCCACGACGCGCATAGTGCCGTCGGCGGTCATTTCGAAGGTCTTGTCGTGGGAGCCGTACTCCTCGGCCTTCTGGGCCATCAGACCGACGTTCGGCACGCTGCCCATGGTGGTCGGGTCGAAGGCGCCGTTGGTCTTGCAGAAGTTGATCATCTCCTGGTAGATGCGGGCGTAGGTGCTTTCCGGCATCACCGCCTTGGTGTCTTTCTGCTTGCCATCCTTGCCCCACATCTGGCCGGAGTTGCGGATCATCGCCGGCATGGAGGCGTCGACGATCACGTCGCTCGGGATGTGCAGGTTGGTGATGCCTTTAACGGAGTCGACCATCGCCATTTCCGGACGGTGGCTGTACACCTCGTGGATGTCGTGAAGGATCTCTTCCTGCTGGGAGGCCGGCAGCACCTTGATCTTGTCGTAGACGCTGCTGATGCCGTTGTTCGGGTTAACGCCCAGTTCCTTGAACAGTTCGCCGTACTTGTCGAACACGTCCTTGTAGTAAACGCTGACCGCGTGGCCGAAGACGATCGGGTGGGAGACCTTCATCATGGTCGCCTTGACGTGCAGGGACCACATTACGCCGGTTTCCTTGCAATCCTGCAGGGTCTGCTCGAAGAAGGCGCGCAGCTTCCGGCAGCTCATGAACATGCTGTCGAGGACTTCGCCGTCCAGCAGGGAAAGCTGCTTCTTGAGCTCTACCTTGCCGTCCTTGCCGACGAATTCGATGCGCACGTCACCGGCCTTGGCCATGGTGATGGACTGCTCGCTGGAGAAGAAGTCGCCGCCACGCATGTAGTCGGCGTGGGAGCGGGAGGCCATGCTCCACTTGCCCATGGAATGCGGGTGCTTGCGGGCGTAGGCCTTGACGGCGGCGGGAGCGCGGCGGTCGGAGTTGCCTTCACGCAGGACCGGGTTCACGGCGCTGCCCAGTACCTTGGCGTAGCGGGCGCGGATTTCCTTTTCTTCGTCGGTCTGCGGGTCTTCCGGGAAGTTCGGCACGTCATAGCCCAGGGCCTGCAGCTCGGCGATGGCGCCCTTGAGCTGGGGCACGGAGGCACTGATGTTCGGGAGCTTGACGATGTTGGCGTCGGGCGAGGTGGCCAGCGTTGCCAGGTAGGCCAGGTCGTCTTCGATGCGCTTGTCAGCGGGAAGCTTGTCAGCGAAGGAGGCCAGGATGCGTCCTGCAAGAGAGATGTCGCGAGTTTCGACGTCGATACCGGCTGAGGCGGAGAAGGCTTTGACGATGGGGAGGAGCGAGTAGGTGGCGAGCGCGGGGGCTTCGTCGGTGAAGGTGTAGGTAATCTTCGGACGGTTGGACATTAACGTTTAACTCTCTTCTTTTCTGGGCGCGCACAGAGTCTCGAAGCGCATTGGTAGACGCATTCGCTCAATGTCGAATATTGAGCTAAGTCGAGAATTGCCGCGGGGGTAATGGAGCGCCAGTAGAGCGTTGTGCAGCCTGTCCATGGTGGTGGCATGGCTGCGGCGAGGACAGTGAGTCTGGTCCCAGACTGCTCGCCCCCGATGACTGTAAAGTCACGGCGCGCAGTATATCACTCCTTTGCGCGGGCTGGCTCGGGCGTGCGATTTCGACTAAGGAAGATATGGTCGATGACCGGACAAGTGGAGTAGGCTCACGCGTTGCAAGAGCGTTCTCAACCAAAACACGGAGCTCAGCATGGGATACCAAAAGATCCAGGTGCCGGCAGTCGGTGACAAAATCACCGTCAACGCAGATATGTCCCTGAACGTACCGAACAACCCGATCATTCCCTTCATCGAGGGTGACGGCATCGGCGTCGACATCAGCCCTGTCATGATCAAGGTGGTGGATGCCGCCGTCGCCAAGGCGTACGGCAATGCCCGCAAGATTTCCTGGATGGAGGTCTATGCCGGCGAGAAGGCCACCCAGGTCTACGATCAGGACACCTGGCTGCCGAAAGAAACCCTCGAAGCCGTTCGCGACTACGTCGTTTCCATCAAGGGGCCGCTGACCACGCCGGTCGGCGGCGGTATCCGATCGCTCAACGTGGCCCTGCGCCAGGAGCTCGATCTCTATGTCTGCCAGCGTCCGGTGCGCTGGTTCGAAGGCGTGCCCAGCCCGGTGAAGAAGCCCGGCGACGTCGACATGGTGATCTTCCGCGAGAACTCCGAAGACATTTACGCCGGCGTCGAGTGGAAGGCCGGCAGTCCCGAGGCCGAGAAGGTCATCAAGTTCCTCACCGAGGAAATGGGCGTCAAGAAGATCCGTTTCACCGAGAACTGCGGCATCGGCATCAAGCCGGTTTCCCAGGAGGGCACCAAACGCCTGGTGCGCAAGGCCCTGCAGTACGCCGTGGATAACGATCGCAGCTCCCTGACCATCGTCCACAAGGGCAACATCATGAAGTTCACCGAAGGTGCCTTCAAGGAGTGGGGCTACGAGGTCGCTCGCGACGAATTCGGCGCCGAGCTGCTCGATGGCGGGCCGTGGATGCAGTTCAAGAACCCGCGTACCGGCAAGAACATCGTGGTCAAGGATGTGATCGCCGACGCCATGCTGCAGCAGATCCTGTTGCGCCCGGCCGAGTACGACGTGATCGCCACCCTCAACCTGAACGGTGACTACCTGTCCGACGCCCTGGCGGCCGAGGTGGGCGGTATCGGTATCGCGCCCGGCGCAAACCTGTCCGATACCGTCGCCATGTTCGAAGCCACCCACGGTACCGCGCCGAAGTATGCAGGCCAGGATAAGGTGAACCCGGGTTCGCTCATCCTCTCCGCCGAGATGATGCTGCGCCACATGGGCTGGACCGAAGCCGCTGACCTGATCATCAAGGGCACCAACGGTGCCATCGCCGCGAAGACCGTGACCTACGACTTCGAGCGTCTGATGGATGGCGCTAAGCTGCTGTCCTGCTCCGAGTTCGGCGACGCCCTCATCGCTCACATGTGAGCCTGACGGCGGACACGAAAAGGCCGGTCATCTGACCGGCCTTTTTTATGGGTGCGCCAGGCATGGCGCGTAGCGCCGTGACTGGCGCTGTTCGGTTCACTGTGGTGGTGAACTGGACGACTTGGAGGTGGAAGTCCTCTGCACGCCCGGCAAGGGGAAGTGCTAGCG
>NZ_JBHZGM010000048.1:0-30485 GCF_043392685.1 Metapseudomonas phytobenefica
TTGACCTATCAGTAATCCTGCTGCGTGGCGGCTGTAGGGTGGATCACGCTTTACCGATCCACCACCAGCCCCCATCGGAGACACTGCTGGTAGAAGTGAAAAGCGACTTCCACCCCACTCGCTTAAGCATTCGGGCTACAAGCTGCCATCGTCACGGCCTCCCTGGCGATTGAAATCGCCCCCACGAAAAGCAGAAAGTCCGGCGCGGGGCCGTAATGCTGTTCATTTAAGAAAAAACGCCGCGACTCCTATTGGGGCGCGGCGTTTTTCTTGATCTGCTTTCCAGCCTTCGAGGACCGATTTCGGCAATTTGCTCCCTCATGTGAGCTCAATGGCCCATGAAAAACCCGATGCCAGTTGAATGGCATCAGGTATTCGGAGCATCCCACCAGGCCTCAAATGCTTATGTGAACAGCACTACGGCGCGGGGCCGGGCTTTCTGTCGATCAGCGCGATCAGTCGTCGAGCATCGCCTTGTTGCGCACCGCGCCCTTGTCGGCGCTGGTGGCGAGCAGGGCGTAGGCCTTGAGGGCGGTGCTCACCTTGCGCGCGCGCGGTTGCGCCGGCTTCCAGCCTTTCTTGTCCTGCTCCACGCGGCGGGCAGCCAGTTCTTCGTCCGAAACCAGCAGGTTGATGCTGCGGTTGGGGATGTCGATCAGTACTTTGTCGCCGTCCTTCACCAGGCCGATGGCTCCGCCGGCTGCGGCTTCCGGCGAGGCGTGGCCGATGGACAGGCCCGAGGTGCCGCCGGAGAAGCGGCCGTCGGTGAGCAGGGCGCACTGCTTGCCCAGGCCCTTGGACTTCAGGTAACTGGTCGGATACAGCATTTCCTGCATGCCCGGGCCGCCTTTCGGACCTTCGTAGCGGATGATAACGATGTCGCCCGGCTTCACCTCATCGCCGAGGATGCCTTTCACGGCGCTGTCCTGGCTTTCGTAGATCTTCGCGGTGCCTTCGAAGACGTGGATGGACTCATCCACACCGGCGGTTTTCACCACGCAGCCGTCCAGGGCGATGTTGCCGTAGAGCACGGCCAGGCCGCCTTCCTTGGAGTAGGCATGCTCGACGGAGCGGATGCAGCCTTCGGCGCGGTCGTCGTCCAGGCTCGGCCAGCGGGTGGACTGGCTGAAGGCGACCTGGGTGGGGATGCCGGCCGGGCCTGCCTTGAAGAAGGTGTGGACGGCTTCGTCACTGGTCTGGGTGATGTCCCACTGGGCGATGGCGTCGGCCATGTTCGGGCTGTGCACGGTGGCGACGTCGGTGTGCAGCAGGCCGCCGCGGGCCAACTCGCCGAGGATGGCGAAGATGCCGCCTGCGCGGTGCACGTCTTCCATGTGGTACTTCTGGATGTTCGGCGCCACCTTGCACAGCTGCGGCACCTTGCGAGACAGGCGATCGATGTCGCGCAGGTCGAACGGAACTTCGGCCTCCTGGGCGGCAGCCAGCAGGTGCAGGATGGTGTTGGTGGAACCGCCCATGGCGATGTCCAGGGTCATGGCGTTCTCGAACGCCTTGAAGTTGGCGATGTTGCGCGGCAGGACCGACGCGTCGCCTTCGCCGTAGTAGCGCTGGCACAGCTCGACGGCCAGGCGGCCGGCGCGCAGGAACAGTTGCTCGCGGTCGGCGTGGGTGGCCAGGGTGGAACCGTTGCCCGGCAGGGACAGGCCCAGGGCCTCGGTCAGGCAGTTCATCGAGTTGGCGGTGAACATGCCGGAGCAGGAACCGCAGGTGGGGCAGGCGCTGCGCTCGTACTCGGCGACCTTCTCGTCGGAGCAGGAGTCGTCGGCGGCGGCGACCATGGCGTCCACCAGGTCCAGGCCGTGGTTGGCCAGCTTGGTCTTGCCGGCTTCCATCGGCCCGCCGGAAACGAACACCACCGGGATGTTCAGGCGCAGGGCGGCCATCAGCATGCCGGGGGTGATCTTGTCGCAGTTGGAGATGCAGACGATGGCGTCGGCGCAGTGGGCGTTGACCATGTATTCCACGGAGTCGGCGATGATCTCGCGGCTTGGCAGGGAATAAAGCATGCCGTCATGGCCCATGGCGATGCCGTCGTCCACGGCGATGGTGTTGAATTCCTTGGCCACGCCGCCGTGCTTCTCGATCTCGCGGGCGACCAGTTGGCCCATGTCCTTCAGGTGTACGTGGCCGGGCACGAACTGGGTGAAGGAGTTGGCGATGGCGATGATCGGCTTCTTGAAGTCTTCGTCCTTCATCCCGGTGGCGCGCCAGAGGGCGCGGGCGCCGGCCATGTTGCGGCCGTGGGTGGAGGTTTTCGAGCGATAGTCGGGCATGGGAATTCCTGCGGCTGATACGGTTGCGAGTCCTGCACGACCCGCTTGTAAGAGTCATGTGCGTATTGGAGCCCGGGCGCGTGCAGGCGTGGTGATGGTCGCGTCTGCAGGGTTGCCTTGGGAGCGGGGTCTCCGCGTCCCCGGCAGGGGGCTCGTTCGGCCTGCCGAAGGGTAGCTGGCGAGGGATGCCCGATTCTAACCCCGGCTGCTCGGCACTGGAAAGGCGCCGGGCTGCGCCACTCAGCGGTCGGCGAGGGCACGCAGGCGGGCCAGCTCGCTGGCGTCCAAGGCAATGCCCTCGCGCTCGGCGCGTGCGCGCTGGCGGTAGCGGCGGTCGCCCGGCTGGCGTTCCTGCCCCGCTTCCACCATGCGCTTGACCAAGGTCTCGCAGCGTTCGGCGAAGGGCCGGGTAGCGCCGCGATCCGGGTCGATGAGGATCAGCAACTGGCCGGTCCAGGGCGTCTGCGCACCAGGGTGGCCGGACCAGTCGAACTCGAAGGAGAAGTTGCCGCCAGTCAGCGCCGCCGCCAGAAGCTCCACCATCATCGACAGCGCCGAGCCCTTGTAGCCACCGAAGGAGAGCAGGGCGCCGCCGTCGAGAATGGCCTTCGGGTCCCGGGTCGGCTGGCCCTGGGCATCCACGCCGTAGCCTTCGGGAAGGGCTTTGCCTTCGCGGGCAGCGATCTGCACGTCGCCATGGGCGATAGCGCTGGTGGCCAGGTCGAACACCAGCGGGTCACCGCCGCTGCGCGGCGCGGCGAAGGCGATGGGGTTGGTGCCGAACAGGGCGCTGTGGCCGCCATGGGGCACCACGCAGGTCATGCTGTTGACGAAACTCAGGGCCACCAGCCCCTCGCGGGCGAAGGGTTCCACATCCGGCCAGAGCGCGGCGAAGTGGTGGGAGTTGCGGATCGCCAGCAGTGCCATGCCGTTGTTCCGCACCTTCTCCATCACCAGCTGACGGGCCGCTTCCAGTGCCGGCTGGGCGAAGCCGCCAGCGGCATCGACGCGCACGAAGGACGGCCCGAGGTCTTCCACCCGCGGCTCGGCCTGGCCATTCACCCAGCCGCTGCCGAGGGAGGAGAGATAGCCGGGGATGCGGAACACGCCGTGGCTGTCCGAGCCGTCGCGCTGGGCCGAGGCGCAGTTGTCGGCGAGGATGGCGGCGACCCGTGGCGAGGTGCCGTGGCGCTCGAAAATGCGCGCGAGCAAGTCGCGCAGCTCATTGAAGGACACCTGGACCTTGTCGCTGGAGTGACTCTGCATGGGGTGGGCTCTCGTGGATGGAAGGGGGTTCTGCATCATAGGTTTTGCAAGTTATCTGTCAAATGTTGACTTGATGACAGAAAACAATCATTTTCCTCGCCAACGGAGGTCCCATGAATCGATCACTCAAAGAACGCCTGGAAGCCGGCCTGTCCGCACGCACTGCGTCGTCGCGGGCCATTGCCAACTACATGCTGGCCAACCTGCAGGCGCTGCCATTCGAGACCTCCGCCGCCATCGCCGAAAAACTCGGCATCAGCGAGTCCACCGTTGGGCGATTCTGTCGCGCCCTCGGCTACCCCCACTTCAAGGCGCTGAAGGCCGACCTCAAGGATGACCTGGGGGACAGCCCCTGGCTGATCGGCGACCGCCTCAAGGAATTCCGTCAGCAGGAAGTGGCCGGCGAAGATGCCCTGTCGGACAGCCTGCAGCGCGAGATGGCCGCCCTGGTGCGGGTCTACGAGCACAGCCGCACGCCGCAGTGGCGCACCGTCTGCGAGCGGCTGGCGAACATGCCGCGGATATACGCCGCCGGCTTCCAGACCGAGCGCGGTATCGCCGTGTCCTTCGTCCACCTGCTGCAGTACCTGCGCGACGGGGTGCACCTGGTGGACGGCTCGTCCGGCTACTACGGCGATGTGCTGCTGGCCGCCCCCGGCCAGGCGGCGCTGGTGGTCTTCGAGGCGCGCCGCTATTCGCGGCATGCGCTCGGCCTCTGCCGCCATGCGCGGGAGGCGGGCATCCCGGTGACGCTGATCACCGACGACTACTGCGACTGGGCGGAACAGCACGCGGACGAAGTCTTCCGCGTTCCCACCGACCTCGGTCTGTTCTGGGAGTCCACCGGCCCGATGCTGTCGCTGGTCAATCTATTGCTCAACGACGTGTTCAAGTGCCTCGGCGCCGATGTCGAGCAGCGCCTGGAGTCCGTCGCCGCCCTGCACAACGAATTTGTTGGCTACACCTCCTCACCCGGTTCACCCCGCTAGCACAACCCTAATAAGAAAGAGGCCGCACCGATGAAACGACTCACCCGCTTGGCATTGGCTTCCCTGGCTTTCTGCGGCATCGCCGCGACTGCTCAGGCCGAGACGATTCGCATCGCCACCGAAGGCGCCTACCCGCCCTTCAACTACGTGGATTCGAAAAACGAGTTGCATGGTTTCGACGTGGACATCGCCAACGCCCTGTGCGCAAAGATGCAGGTGAAATGCGAGCTGGTGGCCCAGGACTGGGACGGCATCATCCCGGCGCTGCTGGCCCGGAAATACGACGCGGTGGTCGCTTCCATGGTGATCACCGAGGAGCGCCAGAAGAAGGTGGCGTTCACCGACCGCTATTACCGCACCCGCCTTGCGGTGGCCGTGGCCCGGGACTCGGCGCTGAAGGACACCAACCCGGAAAGCTTCAAGGGCCTGGTGGTGGGCGCCCAGTCCTCCACTACCCAGGGCATGTACGCCGAGGACATTTACGGTGCCGCGGGTGCCGAGGTGAAGCTCTACCCGTCCCAGGATGAGGCCAACGCCGATCTCGACACCGGCCGCCTGGATGCGCTGGTGCACGACAAATTCCCCCTGCTCGACTGGCTGGCCAAGGACGGCAAGGACTGCTGCACCCTGCTCGGTGACATCCAGGGCACCGATGACGAAGTCGCCATCGCCGTGCGCCAGGACGACAACGCCCTGCGCGAGCGCCTGAACAAGGCCCTGGCCGAGATCATCGCGGACGGCACCTATAAGCAGATCTCCAGCCGTTATTTCCCCTTCGACATCTACTGATCAATCGCCGCGTGCCCGGCGCCAGCCGGGCACCCCGATGCGGGGTCTGAAACATGTTCGAGCAATTGGCTCTCCTTTCCCTGGGGGAAGGCGGTTGGGGCATGGCCCTGCTCGCCGGTGCCCTGGTCACCTTGTCCCTGGCGCTGGCCTGCGTGCCGCCAGGGCTCGCGCTGGGGCTGGTCGTCGCCCTCGGCGCCCGTTCGCCGAGCCCCTGGCGGCGTGCGCTGTCTTCGGTGTTCGCCACGGTGTTCCGTGGCCTGCCGGAGCTGCTGACGCTGCTGATCGTCTATTACGGCTGCCAGATCGGTGCGCAAAAGGTGCTGGCCCATTTCGGGTACCAGGCCGAAGTGACCATCAATGCCTTCCTCGCCGCCATGGTCGCGTTCAGCCTGGTGTTCGCCGCCTTCTCCAGTCAGGTCTGGCTGGGGGCGTTCAAGGTGGTGGGCAAGGGACAGTACGAAGCTGCCCAGGTGCTGGGCCTGTCCCGTACCACGGCGTTCTTCAAGGTCATCCTGCCGCAGCTGACCCGTGTCGCCCTGCCGGGCCTGTCGAATAACTGGCTGAGCCTGCTCAAGGACACCTCGCTGGTCTCCACCATTTCCCTGGTTGACGTGATGCGCCAGACCAACCTCGCGGTCAGCGCCACCAAGGAGCCGATGCTGTTTTACGGCTGTGCCTGCCTGATCTACCTGTTCTTCTCGGCCCTTTCCGGGCGCGTGTTCAGCTACGCCGAGAAACGCTACAGCCTCGGCCACAAGGGGCAGCGCGCATGAGCGAGTTCCTGCATTTCTTCGTCGATCCCGACCTGTTCGACCGCTACGGCCTGCGTCTGCTGGGGGGGCTGCTGGTAACTGCCAAGCTGGTGGCCATCTCCTTCAGCCTCGGCATGCTGCTGGGGCTGTTGCTGGCGCTGGCGCGCAACTCCGGCAATCGCTTCCTGCGCGCTTTCAGCGGCGGCTACATCTACCTGTTCCGGGGCTCGCCGCTGCTGGCTCAGCTGTTCCTGCTCTATTACGGCGTGGGTTCCTTCCGTGAGTTCTGGCAGGACGCGGGGCTCTGGTGGTTCTTCCGCGACGCCTGGAACTGCGCGCTGCTGGCCTTCACCCTGAACACCGCCGCCTACCAGGCGGAGATCTTTCGCGGCAGCCTGCTGGCCATCGCCCCCGGCCAGTACGAAGCGTCCTCGGCCCTGGGCCTGTCCCGCGCCACGACCTTCTTCAAAGTGGTGCTGCCGCAGGCGCTGCTGGTGGCCGTCCCGCCCCTGGGCAACGAACTGATCCTGATGATCAAGGCGAGCGCCATCGCCTCCCTGGTGACCATCCACGACCTGATGGGCGTGGCCAAGGCCGGCTTCTCCCGCACCTTCGACTTCCAGCTCTATCTCTGGGCGGCGGTGCTTTACCTGGTACTGGTGGAACTGATCCGTCGCGGCCTGTTGCTGGTCGAAGGACGCCTGGGCCGCCACTTGCGCTAGTCAATTTCAAACCGAAGCACCACCAGAGTGCCCACCGAAGGACCTTTCCAATGGACTGCGACATCCTTGTCCTGGGCGCCGGCATTGTCGGCGTCTCCACTGCCCTCCACCTCCAGGCGCGCGGCCGCGACGTGTGCCTGGTGGACCGCGCCGAGCCCGGCTCCGGCACCAGCCACGGCAATGCCGGCCTGATCGAGCGTTCCAGTGTGGTGCCCTACGCCTTTCCCCGCAGCTTCGCAGCGCTGCTGCGCTACGGCCTGAACCAGCAGCCGGACGTGCGCTACAGCCCGACCTTCCTGCCCAAGCTCGCGCCCTGGCTGGCGTCGTATTGGCATCACTCCGGGGCACGCCGGTTGGAGGAGGCCACCCGCGCCATGCTGCCGTTGGTGGAGCGCTGCGTGGAGGAGCATGACCAGCTGGTGGAAGCGGCGGGCCTGGGGCACCTGATCCGTGCCCGGGGCTGGATGGACGTCTACCGCAGCCGCGAAGCCCTCGACCAGGCCGCCGCCGAAGCGCGCGCCCTCAGCCGCTTCGGCCTGCGCTTCGATGTGATGGACGGGGCAACCCTCTTCCAGCGCGAACCGCACCTGGCGGCCGCTGCCGCTGGCGGCATCCACTGGCATGACCCGAAGACCGTGCTCGATCCCGGCGCCCTGGTGCGCGGATACACCGACCTCTTTGTCAGCCGGGGCGGCCGTGTGCTCAAGGGCGACGCCAGGGGCCTGCGCTCGCATAACGGCGCCTGGAGCCTTGGTGTGGACGGCGTCGAGTATTCCGCGCCCGAAGTGGTGGTGGCCCTGGGACCGCAATCGGGCGACCTGTTCCGTAGCCTGGGCTACCGCATCCCGCTGGCGATCAAGCGCGGCTATCACATGCACTACGCCCCGGCAGAGGGCGCCGAACTGGGTCACTCCATCTGTGATGCCCAGAACGGCTACGTGCTGGCGCCGATGGCGCGGGGCATCCGCCTGACCACCGGCATCGAATTCGCCGACCCCGACGATCCGGTCAACGAAATCCAGCTGCGCCGCGCCGAACGCCTCGCCCGCGAGCTGTTCCCGCTGGGCCGGCGCCTGGATGCCGAGCCCTGGCTGGGACGTCGGCCCTGCCTGCCGGACATGCGCCCGGTGATCGGCGCCGCGCCGAACCACCCGGGCCTCTGGTTCAACTTTGGCCATGCCCACCATGGCCTGACCCTGGGTCCGGTCAGCGGCCGCCTGCTGGCGGAGATGATGACCGGCGAGTGCCCCTTCACCGACCCGGCGCCCTACGGCGCCCAGCGCTTCCGCTGAGCCGCCGGGCCCAACGACTTGCCGATACCGAACAATGAGGACAAGAAAATGTTATCGAGCATGAGAACCGCCACCCAGCAGACACCCCGCCTGGCCGCTGTGCCCCAGACGCCGGCGGTGGTGATCGAGGGCCTGGAAAAGCACTACGGCGATTTCGCCGTGCTCAAGGGCATCGACCTGGAGGTCCGGCCGGGGGAGCGCATCGTCCTTTGCGGGCCCTCGGGCTCCGGCAAGTCGACGCTGATCCGCTGCATCAACCGCCTGGAAGGCGCCAGCAGCGGACGCATCAAGATCAACGGCTGCGACCTGATGGCCGATCCGCGCCGGGGCGCGGAGGTGCTGCGGGACGTGGGCATGGTGTTCCAGCACTTCAACCTGTTCCCCCACATGAGCGTGCTGGACAACTGCACCCTGGCACCCATGTCGGTGCGTGGCCTGACCCGCGCCCAGGCCGAAGAACGGGCCCGCGAATACCTGCGCAAGGTGGGCATCGAAAGCCACGCCCACAAGTATCCGAGCCAGCTTTCCGGTGGTCAGCAGCAGCGCGTGGCCATCGCCCGGGCGCTGTGCATGGAGCCGAAGATCATGCTCTTCGATGAGCCGACTTCGGCGCTGGATCCGGAGATGGTGGGCGAGGTGCTGGACGTGATGGTGAAGCTGGCCGGCAGCGGCATGACCATGCTCTGCGTGACCCACGAGATGGGCTTTGCGCGGCAGGTGGCGGAGCGGGTGCTGTTCCTGGAAGGCGGGCGCATCGTCGAAGACAGCCCGCCGGAAACCTTCTTCAACGCCCCGAAGAGCGAGCGGGCCAAGGCATTCCTGTCGCAGATCCTGCATTGAGGGATACAGACAGCATCTGTTGGCTGCTTTTGCTGTGGGGGCGCGGCGACTGGGGTGGAAGTCGCTTTTCACTTCCACCAGCAGTGTCCCCGGTGGGCGCTGGTGGTGGATCGGTAAAGCGTGATCCACCCTTGGTCGCTACGCGGCTTTCGCGAATGAAATCTCCCCCACAGAGGCGTGGCCGAGCCTTGTCCTCAGCTGTTGGGCAGCAGGCGGCAGGTCAGGCTCTTGATGTAGCGGGTTTCGGCGATGGCCGGGTGCACCGGGTGGTCCGGACCCTGGCCGCCGCGCTCCAGCAGGATGATGTTGCGGTCCAGGTGGCGGGCGCTGCCGAGCAGGATGTTCTGCAGGTCGTCCTCGGGCAGGTGCATGGAGCAGGAGGCGCTGACCAGGATGCCGTCCTTGTTCAGCAGGCGCATGGCCTGTTCGTTCAGGCGGCGGTAGGCGGCTTCGCCGTTCTTCAGGTCCTTCCGGCGCTTGATGAAGGCCGGCGGGTCGGCGACCACCACGTCGAAGCGTTCTTCGGCGGCTTTCAGCTCTTTCAGGGCTTCGAAGACATCGCCTTCCACGCAAGTGACCTGCTCGGCCACTCCGTTGAGGGTGGCGTTGCGCTCCACGCCGTCCAGGGCGAAGCCGGAGGCGTCGACGCAGAACACTTCGCTGGCGCCGAAGGCCGCGGCCTGTACACCCCAGCCACCGATGTAGCTGAACAGGTCGAGGACGCGCTTGCCCTTCACGTAGGGCGCGAGGCGCGCGCGGTTCATGCGGTGGTCGTAGAACCAGCCGGTCTTCTGGCCTTCCATGACCGGGGCTTCGAACTTCACGCCGTTCTCTTCCAGGGCGACCCATTCCGGCACCACGCCGAATGCGGTGTCCACGTAGCGCTCCAGGCCTTCGGCGTCACGGGCGCTGGAGTCGTTCTTCCAGAGCACGCCGCGTGGCTTGAGCACCTGTACCAGGGCGTCGAGGACGGCGTCCTTGTTGCGTTCCATGGCGGCGGAAGCCAGTTGCACCACCAGGTGGTCGCCGAAGCGGTCCACGACCAGGCCCGGCAGCAGGTCGGAGTCACCATAGACCAGGCGGTAGAAGGGTTTGTCGAACAGGCGCTCGCGCAGGCTCAGGGCGACGTTGATGCGGTGCACCAGCAGGGACTTGTCCAGGCGGTGCTTGACGTCGCGGGACACCAGGCGCGCGCAGATCAGGTTGTTCGGGGAGAGGGCGACCACGCCCAGCGGCTTGCCGCCGGCGGCTTCGAGGATGGCCTGGTCGCCGGGCTGGAAGAGGTTCAGCGGGGTGGCGGCCACGTCCACTTCGTTGCTGTAGACCCACAGGTGGCCGGCGCGCAGGCGTCGATCGGCGTTGGCTTTGAGGCGCAGGCTGGGCAGGGACATGTGTCGCTCTCCGGAAAAAAGGCCAGGATTATACCCCAGGCAATACCGGCCCCGGAGGCCCCCGGCGGTGTTGGCGGCCACTTGGTACGAGCGTGTGAAAATGGCCGGAAATCCCGAACAACGGGCTGATACAACCGGGTAGACTGTCGACTCGCTCAAACTTCCCACTCGTCCCCATGGCTCAAGAACTTTCCGCAGATCAGATCCGCCAGGTCCTGCAGGGCATCAGTGTGCCGCCGCAGCCGCAGATCATGGTCGACCTGCAAATGGAGCAGGTCATGCCCAACCCCGACCTGAAGTCCATCGCCCGCCTGATCAGCCAGGACCCGGGCCTGTCCGGCGCGCTGCTGAAGATCGTCAATTCGCCGTTCTTCGGCCTGACCAACCGCATCGCCTCGATCCAGCAGGCGGTGAACCTGCTGGGCTGCAACACGGTGATCAACCTGATCAACGCGCAGTCGATCAAGGGCGAGATGAGCGACGAGACCATCGTCACCCTGAACCGCTTCTGGGACACCGCCCAGGACGTGGCCATGACCTGCCTGACCCTGGCCAAGCGCATCGGCTACCAGTCCGCCGACGAGGCCTACGCCCTCGGCCTGTTCCACAACTGCGGCATCCCGCTGATGCTCAAGCGTTTCCCCGACTACATGCTGGTGCTGGAAGAGGCCTACGCCAGCGCGGGGCCGGAACGCCGCGTGGTGGACACCGAGAACCGCCTGCTGAACACCAACCATGCGGTGGTCGGCTACTTCACCGCGCGTTCCTGGCGCCTGCCGGAGCATCTCTGCGAGGCCATCGCCAACCACCACAACGCCCTGTCCATCTTCAGCGACGATGCCGTCCGTGACGCCCAGCTGAAGAACCTGCTGGCGATCCTCAAGATGGCCGAGCACATCTGCGCGTCGCACCTGGTGCTGGGCAACCAGGCCGAGGACTACGAATGGATGAGCATCCGTGGCCAGGTACTGGACTACGTGGGGCTCTCGGAGTACGACTTCGAAAACCTCAAGGAATGCATTCGTGAACTTGGCGTGAGCTGAGTAGCGAGAAACCGATGCCTGAATTACCTGAAGTCGAAACCACCCGCCGCGGCATCGCGCCCTTCCTCGAAGGCCAGCGCGTCAGCCGGGTGATCGTGCGTGAACGCCGCCTGCGCTGGCCGATTCCCGAGGACCTGGACGTGCGCCTGTCCGGCCAGCGCATCCTGCATGTGGAACGCCGCGCCAAGTACCTGTTGCTGCAGGCCGAAGCCGGCACGCTGATCAGCCACCTCGGCATGTCTGGCAGCCTGCGCCTGGTGGAGGCCGGGCTGCCCGCGGCCAAGCACGAGCATGTGGATATCGAGCTGGAATCGGGGATGGCCCTGCGCTACACCGATCCACGCCGTTTCGGCGCCCTGCTGTGGAGCGACGATCCGCTGAACCACGAGCTGCTGCGTCACCTGGGGCCGGAGCCGCTGACCGACCTGTTCGACGGCGAGCGCCTGTTCCAGCTCTCCCGCGGCCGCAGCATGGCGGTGAAGCCCTTCATCATGGACAACGCCGTGGTGGTGGGGGTCGGCAACATCTATGCCAGCGAAGCGCTGTTCGCCGCCGGCATCGACCCGCGCCGCGAGGCGGGTTCCATCTCCCGTGCGCGCTACCTGAAGCTGGCCGGGGAGATCAAACGCATCCTCGCCCAGGCCATCGAGTGCGGCGGTACCACCCTGCGCGACTTCGTCGGGGGCGACGGCAAGCCCGGCTACTTCCAGCAGGAACTCTGGGTCTACGGCCGCGCTGGCGAGTTCTGCAGGCAATGCGGCTCGACCCTGCGGGAAATCCGGCTCGGCCAGCGCGCCAGTGTCTATTGTCCGCGCTGCCAACGCTGATTCCTCGCCGAGCATCCAACACGAAAGAAGTCTGTCCCATGTACGGTAACTACCTGCCCCCCAATCCCTTTGCCGAGGCGGTCGGCCACGGCGTGCTGCGCCTGATGGGCTGGCGCATCGAGGGGCAGTTGCCGCCCCTCGACAAATTCGTGGTGATCGGCGCCCACCACACTTCCAACTGGGACTTCGTGATCTTCCTCGCGGCGAAGTTCGTGCTGCGCCTGAACGTCCGCTGGTTCGGCAAGCACACCATCTTCCGCTGGCCCTTTACCGGTCTGTTGCAGCGCTGGGGCGGCGTGCCGATCCAGCGCCACCTGAAGCTGAACATGGTGGAGCAGGCGGTGGAGCGCTTCCGCGAAAACCGCGAGTTCATCCTGGTGCTCTCGCCCGAAGGCACCCGCAAGCGGGTGGAGCGCTGGAAGATGGGTTTCTACCACATAGCCCGTGGCGCCGACGTGCCGGTGGTCCCGGCGGCTCTGGATTACGTCAACCGGCGGGTGGTGATCGGCCAGCCGTTCTACACCACCGGCGACGAGCAAGCCGACCTGCAGCAGCTGCTGGCCTTCTACCGGCCCTACGTACCGAAAAAACCCGACTACGCTTTCCATGGCGATTGAAGGCCGTCACGCTGTCAAGGTGCCATGCCCTGTTATAGTTTTTCGTACCCCACTACCTGAAGGATCGCCCGTATGAACCCGCTCCGCACAACCGCTGCTGTCCTGGCGCTGACCACTGGCCTGCTGGCGCTGCCGGCTAACGCGGAAGTGGTACAGGAAAATACCAGCGGCGACCCCATGTACAGCGTCAACGCGCCCAGCGGCTACAGCATGGCCGGCGACATCCTGATCGCCCGCCCGCTGCTGATCGGCGCCACGGTGATCGGCGCGGGCCTGTTCATCGTCAGCCTGCCGTTCTCCGCCCTGGGCGGTAACGTCGGGGAAGCTGCCAATGCGCTGGTTGTGGAGCCGGGCAAGGAAGCCTTCGTGCGCTGCCTGGGCTGCACCATGAGCGGTTACAAGAGAGACTGATCGCTCAATCAGGCTCCACCGTGACGGCCCCTTTTCGGGGCCGTCGGCGTTTTCGGGCTGCACGCGGGTTGCTCTCCGGCCATCGCATCGGTAAATAGCTGAGCCTTGTCTGGTGAAGGAAAACCGCCTGTGAAGCATTACTCCCGCATCGTTTTGCTGATCCTGGCCTCTGTCGGGCTGGCCCTGAGCTTCTGGTTCAGTTCCGGCTGGCTCGAGCTGTGCGCGGGGCTCGCGCTGTTCCTGTTCGGCATGCAGTGCCTGGAGGAAGGGCTGCGCCAGCTCGCCGGCGGCAAGCTGGAGCATTTGCTGGCCCGCAGCACCGCCACCTCGTTCAAGGGGCTGATGTTCGGTATCTGCGGCACCTTGTTGCTGCAGTCCAGCACGCTGGTTTCCCTGCTCACCATCGCATTCATCAGTGCCGGTCTGATCCAGCTGGCCGGCGGCATCGCCATCCTTTTCGGCGCCAACCTGGGCGCCACCAGCGGCATCTGGCTGCTGGCCATGGCGGGGCAGAATCTCAGCCTCAGCCCGCTGGCCCTGCCGCTGCTGGTGTTCGGCGTGCTCGGTGGTTTCCTGGGGGAGAAGAGCAAGGCCGCCGGGCGAATCGTCCTCGGCATCGCCTTCATCTTCCTCGGCATCGACCAGATCAAGGAGGGTTTCGCCAGTTTCGGCGACGGCCTCGACCTCACCGCGTACCAGGCCGACGGGCTGGCGGGCAGCCTGCTGTTCGCGATGGTTGGCCTGCTGGTCACGGTGGTGCTGCAGTCCAGCCACGCCACCCTGATGCTGACGCTGGCGGCCCTGGCCGGCGGCCAGCTGGACCTCGCCCAGGGTTTCGCCATCGCCATTGGTTCCAATGTCGGCAGCAGCGTGACCACCGCTTTCGTCGGTTCCCTCGGCGGCAACCGCAGTGGTCAGCGGCTCGCCCTGGCCCATGTGCTGTTCAACGTGGTCACCTGCACCCTGGCCTTCATCCTGCTGGCGCCGCTGAGCTGGCTGGTCGCTCGCATTGCCGGCCTCACCGGCCTGGGCGCGAACGAACTGATCCAGCTGGCCATGTTCCACAGCCTGATCAACGCCATGGGGGTGCTGCTGTTCTGGCCGCTGCAGGAGCGTCTGGCCCGGTGGCTGGTGCGCTGGCTGCCGGAGCGCGAAGAGCCGCAGGTCCTGATCACCGAACTGGCCGCCGGACCGGAAGAACCCCAGCGCACCCGCGCGCGCTACCTCAACGAACGCGCCCTGGATTCGGCGGACGCCGCGGCCAGCGCCGTGGTACGCGAGCTGCACCACCTTGGCCGGCTCAGCGTGGAGGTGATCTGCCATGCGCTCTACCTGCCGGTGGATCAGCTGGCCCAGGTCCAGGGCGACGAGCGTCTGCTGCACGCACGGCCGGAGCGCTATCACCTGGATGCCGAAGCGCTCTATCAGCGGCATATCAAGGGGGTGTACGGCGACCTGCTGAGCTTCATGGGGCGGCTCGACCTGCCGCTGGACGAGGCGCACCAGCAGTTCTGGGTCAGTTGCCAGCTGGCCGCGCTGCAGCTGGTGGATGCGGTGAAGGATGCCAAGCACCTGCAGAAGAACCTCGGGCGCTACCTGGACCAGGAGCCGTCTCCCATCCGCGAGGCCTACGTGGACCTGCGCCGTCATCTGCTGGCGATGCTCCACGAATTGCGCGAGCTGGGCCGCTCCGATCTCCCGGAGGAGGCCTGGAACCAGCGCCTGCGCTGGCTGGACGAAAAGGCCGCAGCCTTCGACAGCGCGTTCCGCACGCGCCTGTACAATGCCGTGCGCAGCGGCGAGCTGGATGGCCTGCAGACCAGTTCGCTGATGAACGATCTGGGCTACGCCAGCCGGATTTTCCAGAGCCTGCGCAATGTGCTGATGCTGAGCGAGGGGGAGTCGATGTTCCGCGAACTGCGGCGGCTGGAGGGGGACGACGAGTCGTTGATCGTGCTGTAGGGGGCGTTTGTGGCACGGACAGCGCCCTCTCCCGCTGGGAGAGGGTTGGGGTGAGGGAGCTCCGTACTTGCCGGAGGTTCGTGGTGGACCTACCGCATCTTCTCGACTTCGAGGACTTCCGACAGGCCCAGGCCGCGCGGGTCGCTGGCGGCTTCCAGGCTGCCACTTTCCTTGTTCCAGAACAGCACCTGCTGGTTGCCGTAGTTGCGTGACAGCGGCTTGAGGCTGTAGCCGCGCGCCTGCAGTTCCGCGCTTTCGCTGCTGCCGAAGGCGCCCGGCTCGTGCTCGATCTGGTCCGGCAGGTACTGGTGGTGGTAGCGGGCGACGGCGGGCCAGCGGCTCACCGGCTGGCCGTCCAGGTATTCCAGCACCGAGAGCAGCACCATGCTGGGAATCCGGCTGCCGCCCGGGGTGCCGAAGGCGGCGAATTCCTGTTCGCTCTCGATGAAGGTGGGGCTCATCGACGACAGCGGGCGCTTGCCCGAGCCCACCGCATTGGCGCGGCTGGCGGCGAGGCCGTAGGCGTTCGCGCCTTCGGGGTTGGCGGCGAAGTCGTCCATCTCGTCGTTCAGCAGGACGCCGGTGCCGGGCACGGTGAAGGCGGCGCCGAAGGGCAGGTTGATGGACAGGGTGGCGGCCACGGCATTGCCGTCCTTGTCGATCACCGCGAAATGGGTGGTGTGCTCGCCTTCGTGCAGGGGTGGCGACGGCGGCAGGCTGCTGCTCGGGGTGGCGCGGCGGGCGTCGATCCCGGCGGCGAGTTTCTTCAGGTAATCGGCGTCGAGCAGTTTGGCCTGGGGAATCGCGACGAAATCCGGATCGCCCAAGAGGCCGCGGTCGCGATAGGCGCGGCGCAGCACTTCCACCACGTAGTGGGTGCGCTGCACGCGGTCGGCCTTGCGCCAGGGCAGCTCCTGCAGCATCGCCAGGCTCTGGGCCAGGGCGATGCCGCCGGCCGAGGGCGGCGGGGCGCTGATCAGTTCGCGGCCATCGGCGAGGGCAAAACGGATCGGCTGGCGTTCCACGGTTTTGTAGTCGGCCAGGTCGCGCAGGCTCCAGATGCCGCCAGCGGCATTGACGCCCGCAACCAGTTTTTCCGCGATGGGGCCGCTGTAGAAACCGGCCTTGCCATAGCGGGCCATGCGTTCCAGGGTGTTGGCCAGCTCCGGCTGGCGCAGCAGGCTGAACTCTTCCGGCACCTCGCCCTTGTGGTCGAGGAACAGGCGGGCGGTCTCGCGGTCGTCGCGCATGGACGACAGGCGCCAGGTGGCGCGTTCACGGTAGATGCGATCCACCGAAATGCCGTCGCGGGCCAGGCGGATCGCCGGGGTCAGGCTGTCGGCCAGCGGCAGCCGGCCATAGTGCCCGGCGAGGTCCGCCAGGGCTGCCGGGAGGCCTGGGATGGCGGCGGCCAGGGGGCCGTCCAGGGAAAGGGCCGGGTCAACCTTGCCGTCGCGCACGTAGAGGCGTGGATGGGCGGCCGCCGGCGCGCGCTCACGGGCGTCGAGGAACCGGTAGACGGGCTTTTCGCCGGCCCGGCGAAGCAGGAAGAAACCGCCGCCGCCCAGGCCGGACCCGTAAGGCTCGGCAACGGCAAGGGCAGCGCTGATGGCCACCGCGGCGTCGAAGGCGTTGCCGCCCTGGGCCAGGGTTTCCAGGCCGGCCACGGTGGCCGAAGGGTGGGGTGTGGCGACCGCCGCGCGGCCCGGCTGGGCGGCCTGCACGGCGCCCGCGAGCAGAAGCAGCGTGGCGAGCAGCGCGCCGCGATAGGTGCCGCGAACCGGGCGGCCCATGGCTCAGGCCTTGCCGGTGAGCTTCAGGTACTTCTGCATCAGCTCATCCTTGCTTTCGACATTGGATTCGTCGAGGGGAATGCAGTCGACGGGGCAGACCTGCTGACACTGCGGCTCGTCGTAGTGGCCGACGCATTCCGTGCACAGGTTGGGATCGATCACATAGATTTCCTCGCCCTGGGAAATCGCACCGTTGGGGCACTCGGGTTCGCAGACGTCGCAGTTGATGCAGTCGTCGGTGATCTTGAGGGACATGGGAACAACTCCTGCCGTCGCCAGGCAGCGGCGGCCTTGAACAGAAAATAGCGGAATTGTGCCGGAATGCCGCGATCGACGCACGCGCCGATCGCGGAAGGGCGTCTCTGCCGGCCGCTTCACGATCTCGCGAGCTGGAGAAGAACAAGGCGAGAATGGCCGAGGGTGCGGCGTTTACGAGCTGTAAATGAGCAAGCCCGAGGTCATTCTCAACGCAGCTATGCCGACGCGCAGCAGATCGTGACGTCAGCGCTTGAAGCGCTCAGCCAGCGCGGCTTCCACGGCGGGATGCACGAATTTGCTGATGTCGCCACCCAGGGCCGCTATTTCGCGCACCAGGGTGGAGGAGATGAAGGAGTACTTCTCCGACGGCGTGAGGAACATACTCTCCACGTCCGGCGCCAGTTGGCGGTTCATGTTGGCCAGCTGGAATTCATACTCGAAGTCCGACACGGCGCGCAGGCCGCGAAGGAACACATTGGCATTCTGTTCCTTGACGAAGTGCGCCAGCAGGGTGGAGAAGCCCACCACCTCGACGTTCGGCAGGTGCCTGGTGACTTCCTTGGCCAGCTCGACGCGCTGCTCCAGGGAGAACAGGGGGTTCTTCTTGGGGCTGGCGGCGACCGCGATGATCACGGTGTCGAACAGGCGGGAGGCGCGCTCGATCAGATCGGCGTGGCCCTTGGTGATCGGGTCGAAGGTGCCCGGATACAGCACTCGGTTCATCGCTACGTCCTGGGGTGGGTCCGTAAGGGAGTCGGATGGTAGCGCAGCGAATCCCTGCGGCCAAGAAGTGCGCTCATCCTGCCTGAACCGTTCGTCATGCCTTGCCCAGGCGCTCGGCCAGGGCGCTGGTCAGCTTGGCCGTGAGGCCGTAGACCGAGAGCTGCGGGTTGGCGCCGATGCTGGTGGGGAACAGCGAGCCGTCGTGGATGGAGAGGTTGGCCAGCTGGTGGTGGCGGCCCAGGCTGTCGGTCACAGCCAGCTTCGGGTCCTCGCCCATGGCGCAGCCGCCCATCACGTGGGCACTGCCCAGGCGCGCACGGTAGAGCGCCATCGGCAGGCTGTCGATCAGCTTGCGGGCTTCATCCAGGGTTTTCACGTAGTCGGCGTCGCTGTGCAGCGGCAGCACGGCGCGGGCGCCGGCGGCGAACTGGATCTCGGCCATCGTGTGGAAGGCCCGGCGGATGCCGTCCCAGGTGTAGTCGGTCATGCGGTAGTCGAGCACCGGGCTGCCGTCGCCGCGCAGTTCCACGGTGCCTTCGGCGCTGTCCGGGTGGAAGCCGTCGCGCATCAGCGCCAGCATCACATTGGTGTGCGGCAGCTGCGCCATGCGCAGGGCGTTGTCGATGCCGAAGCGGCCCAGCAGCGTGGTGGTGAGGGCGGGCTGCAGCGGCGGCACCTCCAGCTTGTAGGACATGCGCCCGGTGGCGCCGTCGTCCCACTGGAAGTGGTCGGAATAGATCGACTGCGGCGCGCCGTAGAAGGGGTTGATCAGGCGGTCGAACTGCGCGGCGGAGAAGTTCACCACGTGCAGGAAGGTGCGCTTGCCGACGCGGCCGTGCGGGTCCGGTGCGTCGGAGCGCAGCAGCAGGGCCGGGGTGTTGATGCCGCCGCCGGAGAGCACGTAGTGGCGCGCCTTGACCGTGATCCTGCTGCCATTGGGGCCCACGCAGCGCTCGTCCAGGCCGAGGCATTCGATGCCGCTGACCTTGTCGCCGTCGATCAGCAGCTTCTCGGCACGGGCGAGGTAAAGCAGCTCGCCGCCCTTTTCCAGGGTGGCGGGAATGGTGGTGACCAGCATCGACTGCTTGGCGTTGGTGGGGCAGCCCATGCCGCAGTAACCCAGGTTCCAGCAGCCGCGCACGTTGCGCGGGATGACCTTCCAGTGCAGCCCGAGTTTCTCGCAGCCGAGACGGATCACATCGTTGTTCGGGTTAGGCGCAATGGCCCAGGGAGCGACGCCCAGGCGCTGTTCCATCTGCTCGAACCAGGGGGCCATTTCGGCGACCGACAGACCCTTCAGGCCGTGCTCGCGGGCCCAGTGTTCCAGCGTGGGCTCGGGGGTGCGGAAGCTGGAGGTCCAGTTCACCAGGGTGGTGCCGCCCACCGCGCGGCCCTGGAGGATGGTGATGGCGCCGTCCTTGCTCATGCGGCCGATGCCTTCCTGGTAGAGGCTCGGGTAGGCTTCGGCCTCCTGCATTTTGAAGTCGGAGCTGGTCTTCAGCGGGCCTTCTTCGATCAGCAGCACCTTGAAGCCGGCGGCACTGAGGATTTCCGCCGTGGTGCCGCCACCGGCGCCGCTGCCGACGATGGCGACGTCGGCTTCCAGGGTCAGGTCCTTTTCCAGGCGCGAGCCGTCGTGGGTTTTCCAGCCGCGGGCCAGGCCTTCGGCGAACAGATCGGGTACAGGCATTTCAGAGTCTCGGGCGAGTTCTTGTCGTTATTCAATGCAGCGCGCGGGCGCAGTCAGACGCTGGGCGGGCCGGGGTAGCCGCAATGCGCCCAGGATTCCGGGCGGCCGTACCAGGCCATCATCACCAGTTGCAGCAGGGAGGCGTGGCCCATCTTCAACAGGCCGATGGCGCTGTGCTCCCAGCGCGAGAGGAATTCGCGGATGTCCTGGGCGCCGGCCTTGTCCCAGCCGCCCCAGATGCCGGTCAGTGGGCCACGGGTGATCGGCAGGGCGAGCACGTCGAACAACTGCAGGGTCAGCTTGAGCATTTCCGGCGACAGGCGGTGCAGGGCGTAGTCCAGGCTCTGCAGGGTGCCCTCCACGGCTGAAGCCATCTGCCCGGCGGGTACGGCGCCTTCCAGCATCACCGGCACCAGGGCCCGGAGGAAGGGCATGTCGGACTGGCGCAACACCGCGAATCCGCCGGCTGGCACGCTGGCCGAGCAACCGCTGAGGCTGGCGGCCACACCAGCGGTGGCGAGGAAGGCCGAGCCGAACAGGCCGACCTTGAGCAGGTTGCGCCGGGAGAGCCCCGGCGCTTCGAGGGTGGTATCGCTCATGGGTGTCATCTGCCTGCGAATGCCCGGTTCAGCGGACGAAGAGTTTGTAGACCAGCTTCTGGATGGCCTTGCCATAAGGCGGGTAGATCAGCTTCGCGGCATTGAAGCGCTGCTTGATGAACACGCCTTTGGCCTTGCTGAAGGTCAGGAAACCCTCGTGGCCGTGGTAATGGCCCATGCCGGAGGGGCCGACGCCGCCGAAGGGCATGTCGTCCTGGGCCACGTGCAACAGGGTGTCGTTCAGGCACACGCCGCCGGAATGGGTTTCCTCGAGGACGCGTTGCTGTTCGCTCCGGCCGTAACCGAAATAGTAGAGCGCCAGCGGACGCGGGCGGTCGTTGATATAGCGGACGGCCTCGTCGAGGGTGCGATAGGGGATCACCGGCAGCAGGGGCCCGAAGATCTCTTCCTGCATCAACTGCATGTCGTCGCTGGCATTCAGCACCACGGTGTGCGGCAGGCGGCGGCCCTGGGCCTCGGGGAACAGCGGCACCAGGCGGGCGCCCTTGGCCTCGGCGTCGGCCAGGTAGCCCTTCAGGCGGCCCAGTTGGCGCTCGTTGATGATGGCGGTGTAGTCGGGGTTGTCGGTCAGCTGCGGGAAGAAGCCCGTCACGGCCTGGCGATAGGCCTCGACGAAACCGTCGACGCGGTCTTCCGGCACCAGCACGTAGTCCGGTGCCACGCAGGTCTGGCCCGCGTTGAGGGTTTTGCCGAAGGCGATGCGCTCGGCGGCATCGGCCAGGGGCACGTCGGTGGAAACGATGGCCGGCGACTTGCCGCCCAGCTCCAGGGTCACCGGGGTCAGGTTCTCGGCGGCGGCGCGCATCACGTGCTTGCCGATGCTGGTGGCGCCGGTGAACAGCAGGTGGTCGAAGGGCAGGCGGGAGAAGGCCACGCCCACCTCGGCCTCGCCCAGAACCACGGCCACCAGGTCTTCGGGGAAAATGCGCGCCAGGAGGTCCTTCATCAGTTGCGAGGTGGCCGGGGTGGACTCGCTCATCTTGATCATCACCCGGTTGCCCGCGGCCAGGGCGCCCACCAGCGGGCCGATGGCCAGGAACAGCGGGTAGTTCCACGGCACGATCACGCCGACCACACCCAGCGGCTGGTAGACCACCCTGGCCGAGGCCGGCTGGAAGGCCAGGCCGACGCCACGGCGGGACGGCTTCATCCATTTCTTCAAGCGCCTGGCGGCGTAGTGGATGCCGTGGAGGCTGGGCATGATTTCGGCGAGCCGCGTCTCGTCGGCGGAGCGATTGCTGAAGTCCTGGGAGATGGCGGCGATCAGCGCGTCCTGCTCGGCGAACAGCAGCTCGCGGAGGGACTTCAGCCACTGGATGCGCTGCTCGGCGCTGGGCATGGGGTTCGCGCGAAAGGCCTCGCGCTGGCGCTGGAAGAGGGTTTCCAGCTGGCTGATCTGCTGCTGGCTCTGTTGCAGGTAGGCAATGTCGGCGACCATGGCGCGGTTCCTCGGCGGCTCCGGGAGCAGGTTCGAATCCGCCGGGCGGACGCGACTTGGCTCTGTTGTTCTGATGTCGCTGGATTTCTAGAGCAATTACTCTAGTCTGTCAAATGACCTGCCCGCTTGCCCGTCCGGTGGCAGCCCGGGGAAATGCCGGGCGGTTGCCGGTAACTCCGGGTGTTTCCCGAACGCCGCGCAGTGTACCTTTACCGCTCGCCGCGCCTACCGATTGCAGGAACCACCGCCCGATGGCAACAAGACCCAAGACCCGCGACCGCATCGTTCTGGAGAGCCTTGCGCTGTTCAACATCCAGGGCGAGCGCAACGTCACCACCAACCACATCGCCGCGCACCTGGGCATGTCGCCGGGCAATCTGTACTACCACTTCCGCAACAAGCAGGAAATCATCGCCGAGCTGTTCGGCCTCTACGAGGTGCGGGTGGACAGCTTCCTGCGCCTGCCGGAGGGGCGCGCCGTGACGGTGGAGGACAAGACCTTCTACCTGGAATCCCTGCTGGCGGCCATGTGGGACTTCCGCTTCCTGCATCGCGACCTGGAGCACCTGCTGGAGGCCGATGCGGAGCTGGCTACGCGTTACCGGCTCTTCGCCCAGCGCTGCCTGGACCACGCCCAGACCATTTATCGCGGCTTCGTCAGCGCCGGCATCCTGCTGATGAATCCCGCCCAGGTCGAAGCCCTGACCCTCAACAGCTGGATCATCGTGACGTCCTGGGTGCGTTTCCTCTGCACCACCCGTGGCGATGCCGGCAATCTCAGCCAGGAACTGCTGCGCCGTGGCATCTACCAGGTGCTGGCGCTGGAGGGCGGCTACCTCGCGCCCGAAGCGCAGCCGGCGGTCAAGGCGCTGTACGAGAAGCTCTACGTGTCGCTGGAGCAGGTGGTTCCGAGCTAGGGACGCGCCAGTCGTCACAGGCTCCGGCGACAGCTTGTAAGCCAGTCGGGAATCCGTCGTTCCAGGTAATAGGTGGGTTTGCGCGGTGATCCTTCGACAAAACCCACATGACCGCCCCGGGGGTGCAGCTCCATGCGGGTGGTGGCCGAGAGTTCGTGGGCTTCCGGCAGGCTGTGGCGGAACACGAAGGGGTCGTCGGCCGACTGGATCAGCAGGGTGGGGATGCGGATGCCGCCCAGGTAGTAGCGGCTGGAGGCGCGGCGGTAGTAGTCGTGGGCGTCGTCGAAGCCGTGCAATGGCGCGGTGATGCGACCGTCGAAGTCCAAGAAGGTACGCATGCCCTCCAGCGAGCCGAGGCGTTCCAGGGTGGAGAGGTGTTCCGTCTGGCCGTGGTGGGCGAACAGGTGCTGCTTGCGTTTCACGTAGGCCACCATCTCGCGCATGAAATGCGCCTGGTAGACCCTGGAGAAGCCGAGGGCGATGCGGTCGGCGCACTGGTCCAGGCGATAGGGCACCGAGACCGCCACGGCGCCCTGCAGGCCGCAGCCTTCACCGGTTTCCCCGAGGTGCTTGAGCAGCACATTGCCGCCCAGCGAGTAGCCCACCGCGTAGAGCGGCGCCAGTGGACGGCTGGCGCGCAGGTGGCCGATGGCGGCTGCCAGGTCTTCGCTGACGCCCGAGTGGTAGCCCCGGGGCAGCAGGTTGGGCTCGCCCGAACAGCCGCGCCAGTTGAGGGCGACGCTGGCCCAGCCGCGATCGGCCAGTTCCTGTTGCAGGCCGAGCACATAGTGCGAGGAGGACGATCCGGTCAGGCCGTGCAGGACCAACACCAGGGGCGCATCGGCCTCGTGGGGGCCATGCCAGTCCAGGTCGAGGAAGTCGCCGTCCTCCAGCCACAGGCGTTCACGCTGTCGTTTCAGCGACGGCGGCGTGCGGCAGAAGGGTGACCAGAGGGTCTGCAGGTGCGGGCCGGGCAACCACCAGGCCGGCTGGAAGCTGGTGCGGGTGGTCACCGGCGAGTGGAACGAGTTCATCGGCGTGGCCGTCGGTCAGGCTGCGGAAGCGTCCCCGGCTGCACGCTGCCACAGGGCGTAGTAGACCTGACCGGCTTTCTTCTCGCGGTGCAGGCGCCAGTTGCCCGGCAGGCCCAGCGTTGAGGGCGGGTTTTCGCTTTCGGTATAGACCCAGGCGCGGGGTGCCAGCCAGCCGCGATTCTCCAACAGGGCACAAACGGGCTGCAGCAGGCCCTGGTTGAAGGGCGGGTCGAGGAACACCAGGTCGAAGGCGCTGGACGGCTGAGCATCCAGATAGCGCAGGGCGTCGGTCTGCAACAGCTGGCCTCTGCTGCAGCGCAGGACGTCCAGGTGGCCGCGCAGGGCGGCCACGGAATCGGGGTTCAGGTCCAGCGCCAGGCCTTCGGCGGCGCCGCGGGACAGGGCCTCCAGATAGAGCGCGCCGCTGCCGGCGAAGGGGTCGAGCACCCGCGCGCCTTCCACGTAGGGCGCCAGCCAGTTGAACAGGGTTTCACGCACCCGGTCCGGCGTGGGGCGCAGGCCGGGACCGTCGGGGAAAGCGAAGCGCCGCGAGCGCCATTCGCCGCCGATGATGCGTAGCTGGCCCTGGCCGCCGTGATTCGGCCGGGCGGGTTTGACGTTTGGCTTGCGCATCAGTGCTCCGGTACGCCGCTGGGAATGTCGGCGGGCTTGTCGGTGGGTGGCGGCAGTTCCTTCTGGGTGACGGTCGGGCCGGCGGTGACGATGACGAACTGGTCGGGGGACAGGTGCCTGGCCATGGCGGCTTTCACCTGGGCCACGTCCAGCGCCTGGACCTTGGCCATGAAGTCTTCCAGATAGGTCAGCGGCAGGTCGTAGAAGCCGATGGCGCCCAGCTGGCCAACGATGTCGGCGTTGCTCGCGGTGGACAGCGGGAAGCTGCCGGCAAGCTCACGCTTGGCATCGTCCAGCTCCTTCTGGGTGGGGCCTTCGGCCAGGTACTGGCGAACGATGTCCTGGATCAGCTTGAGGGTGCCCTGGCTCATTTCCGCGCGGGTCTGCAGGCCGATCATGAACGGGCCACGCACCTGCATCGCGGTGAAGCCCGAGCTGACGCCATAGGTCAGACCACGCTTCTCGCGCACTTCTTCCATCAGCCGGGTGCCGAAGCCGCCACCGCCGAGGATCTGGTTGCCCAGGTAGAGCGCGGCGTAGTCCGGGTCGTTCCGGTCGATGCCGAGCTGGGCCAGCATCAGGTGGGTCTGATTGGACGGGAATTCGATATGGCTGAGGCCGGGCTTCGGCGCTTGCGGTTCCGGCAGCCTGGGCAGCGCCGGGCCTTTGGGCAGGGCCCGGGAAACCTGGTTGGCGATGGCTTCGGCGTCGGCGCGGGACAGGTCGCCGACCAGGGCGATCACCACGTTGCCGGCGGCATAGGCCTTCTGGTGGAAGGCGCGCATCTGCTCGACGGTGATGCCGGGGATGGTTTTCTCGTTGCCTTCGCTCGGGTGGGCGTAGGGATGCTGGCCGTAGAGCTTGTCGAAAAGTTCCAGGCCGGCGAGCTTGCCGGGGTTCTGCTTCTGGTACTCGAAGCCGGCGAGCATCTGGTTCTTGATCCGCGCCAGGGAGTCTTCGGGGAAGGTCGGCGCGCCGACCACCTGGGTGAACAGCTCCAGGGCCGGCTGGCGCTGCTCAGGGGCGGTGAGGCTGCGCAGGCTGGCGATGGCCATGTCGCGGTAGGCGCCGTTGCCGAATTCCGCGCCCAGGCTCTCGAAGCCTTCGGCGATGGCGGTGACGTCCTTGCCGGCCACGCCCTCGTTGAGCATGGCGTTGGTCAGGGTCGCGAGGCCAGGGATATCGCCGTCCTGGCTGCTGCCGGCGGCGAAGGTCAGGCGCAGGTCGAACATCGGCAGCTCGGGAGCCGCGACGAACAGCACCTTGGCGCCTTCGGCGGTCTTCCAGCTCTGGATGTCCAGGGTGCGGCGGGTGGGCGCCTTGCCACTCAGTTCGGCCAGGGATTGCAGACCCTGGGCCGCTGCCGGGGCGGCGGTTTCAGCGACGGTGGTGGTGGCCGGGCGATTGGCGATGAAGGCCAGCACGCCGAGCAGGACGATCAGGGCCAGGCCGAGCAGGCCGTAACGCAGGCCGTTGCGCTCACTCATTGCGGGCTTCCTCGGGCAGGATGTGGGCGACGCTCAGGCGGTCGCGGTTGAAGAAGGTCCTGGCGGCGGCCTGGATGTCGGCAGGCGTCACGGCTTCGAGAGCCGCGAGGTCCTGGTCCATCAGCGTCCAGGACAGGCCGACGGTTTCCAGCTGGCCGATGGTGGTGGCCTGGCTGGTGATGGAGTCGCGCTGATAAACCAGGTCGGCGATGGCCTGGGCTCGTACGCGCTTGAGTTCGTCGGCGCTGGGCGGGGTGTTCTTCAGGTCTTCCAGCTGGCGCCAGATGCCGGCTTCGGTCTGCTCCAGGGTCTTGCCCTTCTGCATGTTGGGGGTGGCGCTGATGACGAACAGGCTGTCGCCACGGGAGAAACCGTCGTACCAGGCTGAGGCGCCGCTGACCAGTTCCTCGCCGCGTTCCAGGCGGCTGGACAGGCGTGCGCTGTAGCCGCCGTCGAGCAGGGTGGAAATCAGACGCAGGGCGTGGACCTGGCGCGCATCCTTGGCGGTGGACAGGCTTGGCACGTTGAAGCCCATCAGCAGGCTCGGCAGCTGAGTGCGCACATGCAGGGTGAGGCGACGCTCGCCGGGCGTGGCCAGCTCGAGAGGCTTCTTCGCCGGCGGAATGTCACGCTTCGGAATGCCGGCGAAATAGCGCTCGGCGAGGCTCCTGACCTCGTCCGGGGTGACGTCGCCCACCACCACCAGGGTGGCATTGTTCGGCGCGTACCAGGATTCGTACCAGTGGCGCAGTTCCTCGACCTTCATGCGGTTGAGGTCGGCCATCCAGCCGATGGTGGGGATGTGGTAGCCGCTGGCCGGGTAAGCCATCGCCTTGAAACGCTCGAACGCCTTGGCGGTGGGCTTGTCGTCGGTGCGCAGGCGGCGCTCTTCCTTGATCACTTCGATTTCGCGGCTGAACTCCTCGGGAGGCAGCTTGAGGCTGGCGAGGCGGTCGGCTTCCAGCTCGAAGGCCACGCCCAGGCGGTCGCGGGCCAGCACCTGGTAATAGGCGGTGTAGTCGTCGCTGGTGAAGGCGTTCTCTTCGGCGCCGAGCTCCCGCAGGATGCGCGAGGCTTCGCCGGGGCCGAGCTTGCGGCTGCCCTTGAACATCATGTGTTCGAGGGCGTGGGAGAGGCCGGTCTGGCCGGATGTCTCGTAGCTCGAACCGACCTTGTACCAGAGCTGGGAGACCACCACGGGCGCGCGGTGATCCTCGCGGACCACGACCTTCAGGCCGTTGTCCAGGGTGAACTCGTGGGTGGGTTGGTTGTCTGCAGCGAGGGCCAGAGTGGGCAGGCAGAGAGCGCAAAACAGCAAGCCGGTGGCTTGTCGGGCAGTGGCTTTCATCGATGTTCTTGACCTGTCGGATGGCCCCGGCGGTCTTACCGCCTGCGGGCGAAGAGGTGCTAGGATACCCCATCCATTCCCGGGGCGGCGAAGCTGGCCGGCATAGAGCCAGTACGGCCGCTCCCTTGAGATGCATTCGACTCATGTTTGGTTCCAACGACGACAAGAAGGCCCCGGCCCAGCCCGGGGAAAAGAGATCCTTGTTCGGCTGGCTGCGCAAGAAGCCCCAGGAAGCCGCTCCCGCCGCTCTGGCGGAGCCTGTGGCTCCTATCGAGGTTGAGGCCCCGGCCGCACCTGAACCCGTTCCGGCGGCCCAGCCGGTAGCCGAGCAGGCCCCGGTGGCCGAAGCTGCACCCGCACCGGTCGAAACACCGGTTCCCGCTCCTGTTCCGGTCGTGGCAGAGGCCCCGGCACCCGCGCCAGTGATTGCCGAAGCGCCGGTAATCGCCGAGCCTGCTGCACCTGCACCTGCACCTGCACCTGCACCTGCACCTGCACCTGCACCTGCACCTGCACCTGCACCGGTCGCCGAGCAGCCGGCTCCGGAGGCCGAACCCGCTCCGGCCCCCGTCGCCCAGGCGGAACCGGCCAAGGCCGGTTTTTTCGCCCGTCTCAAGCAGGGCCTGTCCAGGACCAGCGCCAGCATCGGCGAAGGCATGGCCAGCCTGTTCCTCGGGCGCAAGGCCATCGACGACGACCTGCTGGATGAAATCGAAACCCGCCTGCTGACCGCCGATGTCGGCGTGGAAGCCACCAGCGCCATTGTCCAGAGCCTGACCCAGAAGGTCGCGCGCAAGCAGCTCGCCGATGCCGATGCGCTGTACAAGGCACTGCAGGACGAACTGGCCGCGTTGCTGCGTCCGGTCGAGCAACCGCTGAAGATCGACAACGGCCGCGCGCCCTACGTGATCCTCGTGGTCGGCGTGAACGGCGTCGGCAAGACCACCACCATCGGCAAGCTGGCCAAGAAGCTGCAGCAGGATGGCAAGAAGGTCATGCTCGCCGCCGGCGACACCTTCCGTGCCGCCGCCGTGGAGCAGCTGCAGGTCTGGGGCGAGCGCAACAACATCGCCGTGATCGCCCAGCACACCGGCGCCGACTCCGCGTCGGTGATCTTCGATGCGGTGCAGGCCGCCAAGGCCCGTGGCATCGACGTGCTGATCGCCGACACCGCCGGCCGCCTGCATACCAAGGACAACCTGATGGAAGAGCTGAAGAAGGTGCGCCGCGTGATCGGCAAGCTGGACGACTCGGCTCCCCACGAAGTGCTGCTGGTGCTGGACGCCGGCACCGGGCAGAACGCCATCAACCAGGCCAAGCAGTTCCACCAGGCGGTCAACCTGTCCGGCCTGGCCCTGACCAAACTGGACGGCACCGCCAAGGGCGGGGTGATCTTCGCCCTGGCCAAGCAGTTCGGCCTGCCGATCCGCTTCATCGGCGTGGGCGAAGGTATCGACGATCTGCGCACCTTCGAAGCCGACGCTTTCGTGAAGGCCCTCTTCGCTGAGCGGGAGTCCGCATGATTCGATTCGAGCAGGTCGGCAAACGCTATCCCAATGGCCATGTTGGCTTGCACGAACTGAGCTTCCGCGTCCGCCGCGGCGAGTTCCTTTTCGTCACCGGCCACTCCGGCGCCGGCAAGAGCACGCTGCTGCGCCTGCTCCTGGCGATGGAGCGCCCCACCAGCGGCAAGCTGCTGCTGGCCGGGCAGGACCTCTCGACCATCACCAACTCGCAGATCCCTTTCCTGCGGCGCCAGATCGGCGTCGTGTTCCAGAACCACCAGCTGCTGTTCGACCGCAGCGTGTTCGATAACGTCGCTCTGCCGCTGCAGATCCATGGCCTGTCCAAAGCGGAGATCGCCAAACGGGTGAGCGTGGCGCTGGAGCGGGTTTCCCTGGCGGACAAGGCCGAGCTCTACCCGGCCGACCTGTCCACCGGCCAGCAGCAGCGCGTTGGCATCGCCCGTGCCGTGGTGCACCGCCCGGCCCTGCTGCTGGCGGACGAACCCACAGGTAACCTGGACCCGCGCCTGGCCGCCGAGATCATGGGCGTATTCGAGGACATCAATCGCTTGGGCACCACAGTGCTGATCGCCAGCCACGACCTGGCGCTTATCGCGCGCATGCGCCATCGCCTGCTCACCTTGCAACGCGGTCGCCTGATCGGCGACGGGGAGGCCGTCTGATGAGCGCCAAGCAGATGCCGCCGCCCAAGCCCGCCGAGCGTGTGGGTGCTTCGCCCCGCCACGTCGAATCGCCGGAGAAGGGCGACGACGGCCCGGATTTCCGCACCCTGTTGCACGCCTGGCTGGAAAGTCATCGTGCGAGCCTGGTGGACAGCCTGCGCCGCCTGGGCCGTCAGCCCATCGGCAGCTTCTTCACCTGCCTGGTGATGGCCATCGCCCTCAGCCTGCCCATGGGCCTTTCCCTGCTGCTCAGCAATGTCGAGCGTCTGGGCGGCTCCTGGCAGCGCGCGGCGCAGATTTCCCTGTTCATGAAGATGGACGCCAGCGAATCCCAGGGGCAGAAACTGCGCGACGAGATCGCCGGCATGCCCGATGTCGCCGAGGCCGAGTGGATCAGCCGCGAGCAGGCCCTGGCCGAACTGCAACAGCAGTCGGGCCTCGGCGAAGCGCTCAAGGAACTGCCGCAGAACCCGCTGCCGGGCGTGGTCCTGGTGACGCCCAAGGAAGTCGACAAGGCGGGACTGGATGCGCTGCGCCAGCGTCTGTCGGAGATGCCGGGTATCGAGCAGGCGCAGCTGGACCTGGTCTGGGTCGAGCGCCTGTCGGCCATCCTCAAGCTGGGCGAACGATTCGTCTTCGGCCTGGCGGTGCTGCTGATCCTGGCGCTGCTGCTGGTGATCGGTAATACCATTCGTCTGCATATCGAGAACCGCCGCACCGAGATCGAGGTGATCAAGCTGGTGGGCGGGACCGATAGCTACGTGCGTCGCCCCTTCCTTTATATGGGCGCGCTCTATGGCGCCGGCGCCGGCATGCTGGCCTGGCTGGTGCTGGCCTACGGTCTGGACTGGCTGAACGATGCTGTGGTGCGTCTGGCCGGTCTCTACGGCAGCGACTTCGCCCTGGCCGGCGTGCCAGCGGCCGATGGTCTGTCCCTGCTTCTGGGCGCTGTCCTGCTGGGCTACATTGGCGCCTGGCTGGCCGTCGCCCGTCATCTCAGTGAGCTGGCTCCCCGCTAGAAGTCGCGATTTTTTAGGTTCATCGCGCTTTCCCGGGGAAGGCGGCCTTGATTTTCAGGAAAAAGTAGGCCGAGTCCCGAAAGCCATAGGCCATGCGTTTGATCACCTTGATGCGGTTGTTCACCCCCTCCAGGACACTGGT
>NZ_JBHZGM010000049.1:0-29545 GCF_043392685.1 Metapseudomonas phytobenefica
AGTGAAACGACGCATCGCCGATGGTAGTGTGGAGCTTCTCCATGTGAGAGTAGGTCATCGTCAAGCTTCTATCCCAAACCCCCGATACGCCCAGGCGTGTCGGGGGTTTGTCTTTGCGCGCGAGAAAGATTCGGGCGTGGGGCGTGAAGTCGGTAGCGCCCGGAAACTCTTGAATCGCCGCGGTCTGCGGTGCGCTCGTCTAGAATAGCCGCGATACCCTGAGAGCCTTGCTGCCATGCCTGAACAGGCTGAACAACGTCCGCTATCCGAATTACCGCTGCACGATCTGATTGCTTGCCACGAGTGCGACCTGCTGATGCGTCGCCCGGACCTTGGCGAAGAGGAGAAGGCCTGCTGCCCCCGCTGCGGCTATGAACTGGTGGTGCACCGCTCCCAGATGGAACGCCGCGCCCTGGCCCTGGTGCTGACCGCATTGCTGTTGTTCGTGCCAGCCAACTTCCTGCCCATCATGAAACTCAACCTGCTCGGGCAGACCACCCATGACACCGTCTGGACAGGAGTTGTAGGGCTCTATGACACCGGTATGGAAGGCGTCGCGGTGCTGGTGTTCCTGTGCAGCATGGTGATCCCCCTGGTCAAGCTGCTCTGCCAACTGGCCGTGCTGGTCTGCATCAACACCCGGCGCGCGCTCGGCCTCGGCGTGACGCTCTATCGCCTGTACCACCACCTCAAGGAGTGGGGGATGCTCGAGGTCTACCTCATGGGCATCCTCGTTTCCATCGTCAAATTGATCGACCTCGCCGACCTGCACCTGGGTATCGGCCTGGTCTGCTTCATCGGCCTGCTGCTGGCCCAGGTGTGGCTGGAGGTGACCATGTCGCCGCACCAGGTCTGGGATGCGCTGGATGCCGAAGGAGAAACCCATGCGCGCCATTGATGCCGGCATCATCGTCTGCGATGAGTGCCATCAGCTGAATCGCCCGAAATCGGACGACGAACACGGCCACTGCAGCCGTTGTGGCGCTGTCCTGCATCCGCGCCGTCCGGATAGCATCGTTCGTACCTGGGCATTGCTGATCACCGCCACCATCCTCTACATACCCGCCAACGTGCTGCCGATCATGACGGTGAACTTCTTCGGCAACGGCGCGCCTTCGACCATCATGGGCGGCGTGCTGGAACTGATTCATGCCGAGATGGTTCCCATCGCGCTAGTGGTGTTCGTGGCCAGCATCCTGGTGCCAACTTTCAAGCTGGTAGGCATCGCACTGCTGCTTTACTCAGTACAGCGACGGCTACCGATGTCGCCGCGACAGCGCATCCTGATGTACCGCTTCATTGAATGGATCGGCCGCTGGTCCATGCTGGATATCTTTGTCATCGCCATCCTCGTGGCGCTGGTGAACTTCGGCAACCTGGCGAGCATCGAGGCGAACCTGGGTGCCGCTGCCTTTGCCAGCGTCGTGGTAATCACCATGATCGCGGCAGTGACCTTCGACCCCAGGCTGATCTGGGACAACACCGATATGGACGACGAGAATGCCTGAGTTGCCAACACCCAAAAAACGCAAAACCACGAGCTGGTCCGCCATCTGGGTGCTACCGCTGGTGGCGCTGCTCATTGGCCTCTGGCTGGCCTGGAAGGCCATGAGCGAAGCAGGCATCGAGATCCAGATCCGCTTCGAAAATGGTGACGGTATCCAGGTTGGCAAGACCCAGCTGATGTACAAGGGCATCCAGGTGGGCAAGGTGACCGACTTGCATGTCAGCCAGGACATAAAAGGAGTTGTCGCCACCGTCGAAGTGATGAAAGAGGCTGAGCCCTACCTCAGCAAGGACACCCGCTTCTGGCTGGTTCGCCCGCGTGTGTCGCTGGCGGGGGTCACCGGGCTGGAAACTCTGGTTTCCGGTATCTACATCGCCATCGACCCGGTAAAAGGTGAGCCGGAGCGCAATTACATCGCGTTGGCCGAGCCGCCACCTCTTTCTGATTCCCTGCCAGGCCTGCACCTCGTCCTGAAGGCCGAGCGTCTTGGCTCCCTGGAGCAGGGCAGTCCGGTCTATTACCGGCAGATCCAGGTCGGGCAGGTGAAGAGCTACCAGTTGGCTGAAGACCAGCGCACCGTCGAAATCAAGGTTCACATCGAGCAACCCTACGCACATCTGGTGCGCAAGCACACGCGTTTCTGGAATGCCAGCGGCCTCAATGTCACTGCCGGCCTCTCGGGGGTGAAGATCCGCACCGAATCCCTGTTCAGCATCATGGCCGGTGGCATAGCCTTCGCCACCCCGGAGCACCGCCAGGACAGTCCGCCCACCGACCCCAGTATCCCGTTCCGCCTGTATGACGGTTTCGAAGCCGCCGAGGCCGGCCTGCGCGTGTTGCTGCGTATGGACGATGTCAGCGGCCTCACTCCGGGCAGCACCCCGGTGATGTACAACGGCGTGCAGGTCGGCACCCTGAAGACTCTGGATATGGACAAGGACTTCACCGGCGCCACCGCTGAACTGACCATGGAGCCGCGTACCGAGGATTTCCTGGTGGAGGGCACCGAGTTCTGGACGGTGAAACCGTCCATCTCGCTGGCGGGCATCACCGGAATCGAGGCACTGGTGAAGGGCAACTACATTGCCGTGCGTTTTGCCAAGGAAGGCACGGCCACTCGCGAATTCAAGGTCAGGCCCAAGGCACCGCCGCTGAATACCGATGCGCCCGGCCTGCACCTGGTGCTGACCAGCGACCGCCTTGGCTCCCTGGAAGTCGGCAGCCCGATCCTGTTCCGCCAGATGCGCGTGGGGAGCGTGCAGAGCTACCAGCTCTCCCGCAGTCAGCAGCGTGTGGTGATCGGCATCCATATCGAGCCCGAGTTCGCCAAGCTGGTGAATGAGTCCACCCGCTTCTGGAACTCCAGCGGTATCACCCTCAAGGGCAGCCTGTCGGGCGTCGAGGTGAAGAGCGAATCGCTGCAGACCCTGCTGGCGGGCGGCATCACCTTCACCACGCCGGATCCGAAGGCCAAGCCAGTGACCCGGCCGCGTCGCTTCACGCTGTACGACGACGAGTCCCAGGCCATCGTCAAAGGCACCGCGATCGAAATCGCCGTGCCCCAGGCTGAAGGCGTCAAGGAAGGCACTCCGATCCGTTTCAAGGGCATCGACGTCGGCGAAGTGGAGAGCGTGACCCTGAGCAACGACCTTTCCGGCGTGACGCTCAAGGCGCGCCTGACCCAGGCCGCTGATCGCATCGCCCGTGCCGGCACCCAGTTCTGGGTGGTACGTCCGGAACTCGGTCTGCTGCGTACCGCCAACCTGGATACCCTGGTCAGTGGCCAGTACTTGGAAGTACTGCCAGCGTCCAAGCCGGGGGCCGCGCAGACTCGCTTCACTGCGCTGCCGGAGGCGCCGGATGCACTCGCGCGCCAGGAAGGCCTGCGCATCACCCTCAGCGCGCCGCGTCGTGGCTCCATCAAGCCGGGCGTGATCGTCAGCTACCGCGAAGTGCCGGTGGGCAAGGTGCTGTCCTACGAATTGGGCAAGACTGCAGACCGCGTCTTCATCCATGTGCTCATCGAACCGCGCTACGCGCCCCTGGTCCACAGCGGCAGCCGCTTCTGGCACACCAGTGGCGTGGGCGTGGACGCCAGCCTGTTCAAGGGCGTGAAGGTGCGCACCGGCTCCATCGAGTCTCTGGTGGAAGGCGGCATCTCCTTCGCCACGCCCAACGAAGCACAGATGGGCAACGCCGCCCTTAACGGCCAGACCTTCGCCCTGCACGATGATGCCGAGGACGAATGGCTGACCTGGGCGCCAAAGATCCCCCTGGCGAACTGACCGTCGTAGAAAGCACAAGGGCCGCAATCGCGGCCCTTGTGCTTTTCCGGGGAGAGGATCAGGCCGGTTCGGCCGTCTCGTTCACCGCCGTTTCGGTCGCCTTGGTCATCTCGCGACGCTTGATGAACTTCCAGTCCGCTTCGTCGATGTAGATGCCATTCGGGCTGCTGCCACTTTCCAGGTCGATGGCGACGTTGGCCGACACCTGCGGCTTCACCGACGCCAGGATCGGCGTGAAGCCCAGCTGCTGGCTGGTCTCGATCAGCGCCTGCTGGTTGCGCTCGTCAATGTCTGCAGCCTCGTCCAGGTAATAGGGGAGGCGGATGCGACCGGCCTGCTCGCGGTCCATCAGGTGCAGCAGCAGGTACATGTTGGTCAGGGCCTTGATGGTCATGGTGGTGCCGTTGGACGCGGCGCCATCGATGTCCGTGTGGATGACCGGCTGGCCGTTGACCTTGGTGATCTCGAAGGCGAGCTCGAACAGGTCCTTCAGGCCCAGCTGGTTGCCGTTGGCAGCTACCAGGCGCGCGAGGTATTCCTTGGCCTCTTCGTTCTTCGCATCCTGGTCGCTGGAGTTGGTCAGGTCGAACACCGAGAGGGTCTCGCCTTCCTCGTACTGACCGGCGCTGTGGATGATCTGGTCGATATGGCGCAGGGCCTCCTTGTTCGGCGCGAGGACAATGCGGAAGCTCGCGAGGTTGGATACCTGGCGCTTGTTGATCTCGCGGTTGAACAGGGCCAGCTGGTGTTCCAGGTTGTCGTAGTCGCTGCGGATGTTGCGCAGGGTACGGGCGATGTCGGTGACCGCCGCGCGACGTGCCTTGGCCAGGGTCAGTGCCTCGTCCTGGCGGTGCGCGTAAGCGTTGATCAAGAGTTGCAGGCGGCGCTCGGCATCGTCCTCGCTGTCGAACTTGGCCACGCCCTTCAGGCGCACCTGGGCGTAGAGCGCCTCGATCTGGCCGTCGATGCGCTGCAGCGCCTGCCAGGTGTCCTGGTAGTCGTTGAGCAGCGGCAACAGGTTGTCCAGGCTGTCGTCCACCGGGTCCATGAAGGGGGTGCCGAAGGGCAGGTCGGCGGGCAGCAGCTGGCGACGGCGCAGGGCGTCTTCCAGGGTGCGTTCCTTGGCCTCCAGGTCGGCGAGCTGGCGGCCCACCAGTTGCAGCTTGGCGGACAGCTGCTGGACGCGCTCGGTGAAGGCGTCGGCGGAGCGCTTGAGTTCGTCCTGGGTAGCTTCCAGCTGCGCCAGCTCTTCCAGCTTGGCCGGCTCTTCGGCGGACAGGGTCTGGGTCTTGCGGAAGTCTTCCAGGGCCTTCTGTGCGTCAAGCACATCCTGGTACAGCTTTTCGGCCTGGGCCTTGCTCGCGGCGCGGTCGGCGGCCACGGATTGCTGGGTCTTGAGCTGCTTCAGCTCGCGTTCCAGACGGTCCTTCTGGTCGCGCAGGGCGGCGCGGTCGGCCAGTGCCTGCAGGGCCGGCGGCTCGATGTGGGACAGGTCGATGGACAGGCCGGGCACTTCGAACTGGCTGCCCTTGAACTGGTCGAGCACGGCTTCCAGGGTCTTCACCCAGGTTTCGCCGTCGTCCAGCAGAATGCCTTTCTCGCCCAGGGGCAGGCTGAACAGCTGGCCGTTGAACAGGCGCATCAGGCGATCCACGTCGGCCTGGGAGAACTCTTCGCGCAGGCGCGAGTAGCTGTTGTTGTCGGCGTGGTCGAGTTGCTGCTTGACCGACTTCAGACGTTTTTCCAGGTCGCGCAGGCGTTCGTCCAGGTCTTCCGCCGAGAACTGGCGGGACTGTGCCAGGGCGCCGGCCAGTTCGTCATGGGCGTCCTTGGCGGCGAGCAATTGCTGCTCCAGCACCTTGGCGTCATCCACCAGCGCGAAACGGTTCTTCAGCACCGCCAGTTCGCCCAGCCAGCGCTGGATCTCGGTGATGGCGCGCTCCAGGCGCATCATTTCCTGGGTGCCGCCACGCTGCTCGTTCTGCAGTCCGTCCTGCTCGTTGCGGTAGTGCTCGGCCTGGATCACCAGCTCTTCCTTGCGGGCGCCGGAATAGTCCTGCCAGGTGCCCAGCAGGGAGTCCAGCAGCGGGGAAATGCGGTGCAGCTTGCCGCGCAGCACTTCGCGCTGGGCCACGCCGCTGGCCAGGGCTTCCACCAGCGGGCCGGCGGCCACCAGCGCCTGGTAGTCCTGCTCCATGCGGCGCACGTCGCGGAAGGCCTCTTCGCAGGCGGCGATGTAGTCCACGCTGCCCGAGCGCAGGCTGTGCTCGAAGGCATCGAGGAACAGCTGCTTGAGCTTGGCTGCGGTGATCTCGCGCATGTGCAGCAGGTTGATGAACAGCGAGCGGAAGGTCTTCAGGCTCTGCTCGCTGGTGGAGCGCAGCGGGATCAGGGTCAGGTCCAGCGGGATGGAAGTGTGGCCACCCACCAGCAGGCGGCGCAGCTCATCGGGCTTGAGCTCGTAGGCCTTGATGCCTTCGCGCTCCAGGTTGTTGAACAGCTCGCGCTGGCGCAGGCAGGTACCGTCGCGCTGGTAATGGTCCAGATTCAGCTCGCCACGGTAGGCGAAGAACTGGTGGCCGAAGCCGCCGCCCGGGCCGCGGCCGGCGACGCCGATCACGTGGGGGCCGTGGGGCAGGGTGAGTTCGACGAGGATGTAGCTGGTGTCGGTGGCGAAGTAGAACTTGCGCGATTGTTCCAGGCTGTATTTGCCGAAGCTCATGTCCGACATGCGCGCCAGGATCGGGAACTGCAGTGCGTTGATCGACGCCGACTTGCCCAGGTTGTTGGCGCCGTAGATCGACAGCGGGGTTTCCAGCGGGAACAGGCCGAGGCTGTAACCGGCGGTATTCAGCAGGGCGAAGCGGCGGATGCCGTAGCGTTCCTGGCTCATGCGTCTTCCTCCTGGGCTGCGCGTTCTTCGGCCATGGCGCGAGCCAGGGCGTCTTCTTCCGATTCCTCGGCGGATTCAGGCGTCTCGATGGGGATGATGGCGTCGCCGCTGTCGTCATCCATCAGCACCGGTGCGTGCAGTTCCAGATCGGTGCTGTGCAGGCTGGCGGCCAGGTCGCGGTCGTGCTGCACCGCCAGGCACACGTCGAGGAAACGGTGCATCGGCGGCAGGAAGCGGTACACGCCGTTGCTGTCTTCGGCGAAGCCCAGCTGGGTGAGGCGGCGGATGACCTTCTCTTCCAGCTCTTCATGGGTGGTCACCTCGGCCTGCATGAACAGGTCGCGGTATTTCTCCAGCAGTGCCGGCAGCTCGTCGCGGCCGATGGTGCCGCCGTCTAGCACCGACAGCGGGTCGCGGCCCTGGTCGGCCAGGTGCTCCACCAGGATGAAGGTGAACAGCGCCAGGCGCTGGGCGGTCTTGTTCACCTGGGTGCCCATCTGTTCGGGCACGAAGTAGTAGAAGCCACGCGGGTCGCACACCAGCTCGAAGCCGAGGGCCTTGAACAGGGCGCGATACTGGGCCTGCATGGTGGACAACTGGGCGTAGCACTCCGGCTCGCTGCGGGAGAGGTGATAGCCCTTGAACAGTTCGCGGAAGATGGGCGCGAGCTGGGTCATTTCTTTCAGGTCGATATTCATCAGGATGTCTTCTCGGCCGCGGCGGTGGGGCTCTTGATCAGGGCAAAGGAGCTCATGTTGAGCTGGTGCTCGGCGGTCAGGTATTCACGGCGTTCCAGGCGCTCCCGGGAAAAGCGACCGTCACGGGACAGGCGCGAGAACCAGTAGAGGAGTTCGTCGGTGGCGCCTTCGGGCTCCTGTTCCAGCAGCCAGACCATCAGGTCCGGCAGCGGCAGGGCCTGCTCGCAACGGTCGAGCATTTCCCGCGCGGTCTTCGGCGAACGCGGAGCGGATGCCTTGCGCGGTCCACCGGATTTGGGGAAGTGCGCCGGCTTGGGCTGGAAGCGCGCCAGGGCGTAGACGTACGCCTCCACCTGAGAGCCGCTGCCGAGGAAGGTGGTCTGCGGCCGGGTGAACAGCGGCATCGCAGCCTGGGGCACGGCGTCCAGGCCCTTCTTGCGGATCACCGACAGCGCCAGGGCGGCGCCACGGGTCACGGCGTTGTGCCGGCGGGCCTCTTCACGCAGCGGCAGCAGCAGCTCGCGGGCCTTGCGCAGGGTCAGCTGGGCGCTGGTCTGCATTTCCAGGATGCGCGCGTGGGTGCGCAGCAGCAGGTCGTCGTCGACCAGTTGACCGAGGCGCTGCTGTTCGCCCAGGAGGCGCAGCAGCACCTGCTCGACGCGGCGCACGCCCTGTTCGAAGGCGCCGTCGGCGGCTACCAGCTGGATCATCGGCTCGACGTATTCGTCCCAGGTGGCCAGCACTTCGGCGTAACGCTGGCGCAGGGGAATCTGCCGGTCGCTGGTCTTGGCCCGGTCGGCCACGGCTACCAGGGCCTGTTCGTCGTTGTCGAGCTTCTTCAGTACATCGCGCACGCGCATATCGAGCAGGCGCAGTTGGCGCGCCAGGTCGTTGCCGTCGCGGATCTCGAAGGCTTCCTGGATGTAGCCGGCAAGGCGTTCCAGGTGGCGCAGGTAGGCTTCGATCTCCAGGCACAGGCCGAGGCGGTGTTCGCGCCGCAGGTAGGCGAGGAAGTCGTGGATCTGCGCGTTCAGCTCGAAGCGGTTCGGGCTCTTGGCCACGGGAACCAGGATGTCCAGGCGCACCCAGAGGTCGAGCAGGGCGGTGATGTCGGTGGGCGTGCCCTCCGGCAACTGGCCGGCGAGCTGCACGCGCAGTTCCACCAGGCTCAGGGTGCCGCTATCGAAGCGCTCGCAGAGCGGTTCGAGCAACGTCCAGTGTTCGGCTAGGGCGCGTAGTACGCGCTTGGGATCGATCATCGATTGGCCGGGGTTCGCTGAAAAAAGAGGCGATTGTACTTCAGGTTGCCGGTAGCGATTGAGCTTCAACCGATCAGAGGAGCGACACCCGGCGCGGACTGACAATTTTGGGCAGTTTTAGACTGGCATCGTGCGATCAACTGCGCCGAACGTGCCTTCAACCCCTGTTCAAGTGCTTGAATTCGCTGGCATGTTTTCTGCGTCAGGAGCGCGACCGCTGTACGACCGCAGGAACCATGAGCCCCGAATCCGCACTGCTCGCCGACGCCCGCTGGGCCGAGCTGGAAGGCCAGACCGACCTGGACTGGGACCTCGACGCCATCACCAACCGGCAAGAGGCCATCGACTTCCTGCTGCACTTCGAAAATCGCTTGTGCGTCTATTCCGGCTACGTGGAAAAGCTCTACAGCCGCTACAGCTTCGTGGTGCCGGAGCAAGAGCACGGCAGCATCACCATCCTTCCCGACGAGATGGCCTGGCACGACACCTTCCACGACATCCCCGCCGATGCCGTGCTGCCCACCGGTATCCATATCCTGCCGGGCGAAGTGCTGGGCGCGTCCGGCCTCTACCTGAAGATTCCCGGCGAGCACCGCCTCAGCCCCTCCCACGAGCTGCCCTTCCAGGACGGCCTCAAGCTGCTGATCCAGCGTTACCAGAACCGCGGCCAGCAGTTCCTGCCGGTGCTGGCCAAGGGCGATCTGCGCGAGTACGAGGCCCGCATGCCGTCGCTGCATCTGCATCGCATCGATACGAGCCGCATGGGGCGCAACTCCCGGCTGGAGATATCGAACGTCCAGGGCGCCATTGCCGACCACCTGATCGGCCTGTTCCGCCGGGGCTGATCGGGGCGAATGAGTTCGCCCCTGCAATGTTTCGCCGGCCCGCCCACCGGCCTTTCCGCCTACCGCTTTTCACGCCACAATTCCCTGATCTGGAGCCGTCGCCATAAGCAGTCCGGCACCATCAGCCTGAGCCCCGGCCGCACGCACGGTGGGGCCGTGAGGAGCGAGCAATGAGCAACCAAGATCGCGTCATCATTTTCGATACCACCCTGCGGGACGGCGAGCAGAGCCCCGGCGCTTCCATGACCAAGGAAGAGAAGCTGCGAATCGCCAAGGCCCTGGAGCGGCTGCGGGTGGACGTGATCGAGGCCGGCTTCGCCATTGCCAGCCCAGGTGACTTCGAGGCGGTCAAGGCGATCGCCGACAGCATCAAGGACAGCACCGTGTGCAGCCTGGCCCGCGCGGTGGATGCCGACATCGATCGCGCCGCCGAGGCACTGGCCGGGGCCAACTCCGGGCGCATCCACACCTTCATCGCCACCAGCCCCATCCACATGCAGTACAAGCTGCGCATGGAGCCGGACCAGGTGGTGGAACAGGCCGTCCGCGCCGTGAAGCGTGCGCGCAACCTCTGCGCTGACGTGGAGTTCTCCTGCGAAGACGCCGGCCGCTCCGAGATCGACTTCCTCTGCCGCATCATCGAGGCCGCCATCGATGCCGGCGCCCGCACCATCAACATCCCTGACACCGTGGGCTACGCCATCCCGCACCAGTACGCGGACACCATGCGCCAGCTGCTGCAGCGCATTCCCAATGCCGACAAGGCCATCTTCTCGGTGCACTGTCACAACGACCTGGGGCTGGCGGTGGCCAACTCCCTGGCGGCGGTCGCCGTCGGTGCGCGCCAGGTGGAGTGCACCATCAACGGCCTGGGCGAGCGCGCCGGCAACGCCGCGCTGGAAGAAATCGTCATGGCCATCAAGACCCGCCAGGATGTGCTCGGCGTCTACACCAACATCGACACCCCGCACATCCTCAGCACCTCGCGCATGGTTTCCGGCATCACTGGCTTCCCGGTGCAGCCGAACAAGGCCATCGTCGGCGCCAACGCCTTCGCCCACGAGTCCGGCATTCACCAGGACGGCGTGCTCAAGCATCGCGAAACCTACGAGATCATGTCCGCCCAGTCCGTTGGCTGGCACACCAACAAGATGGTGCTGGGCAAGCACTCCGGGCGTAACGCCTTCCGCACCCGCCTGGAGGAACTGGGCATCGCGCTGGGCAGCGAGGCCGAGCTGAATGCCGCTTTCGCCCGCTTCAAGGAGCTGGCGGACAAGAAGCACGAGATCTTCGACGAAGACCTGCAGGCGCTGGTCTCCGACACCCTGGGCGAGGAAGCCCCGGAACACTTCAAGCTGGTCTTCCTGGAAGTCGCGTCCAAGACCGGCGAAGTGCCGCATGCCAAGCTGGTGCTGTCCATCGACGGCGTGGAGCAGGGCTCCAGTGCCGAGGGTTCCGGTCCGGTGGACGCCACCTTCAAGGCCATCGAAAGCCTGGCCGCTTCCGAGTCGAGCCTGCAGCTCTATTCGGTCAACGCCATCACCCAAGGCACCGATTCACAGGGTGAAGTTACCGTCCGCCTGGAAAAGGCCGGACGAATTGTCAACGGAAACGGTGCGGATACCGATATAGTTGTCGCCTCCGCAAAGGCCTACCTCAACGCGCTAAACCTGATGCAGGCAGGCGTGCGCAAGGCTCATCCACAGGTTGCTGACGTTTGATCACAGAACACCGTCGTCGCGCGTATCTCGATGCCATGCAGGTAGCCACCTGGCTACCGCGCACGGCATTGCCCTTTGCCGCGCCCTCCAACCCCGAACTGCTCGCCCTGGCCCCGGAAGTCCCCCTTGAGGATGCCCCCGCGCCAGTCGCCGACGTTACCCCCGAAGCGCCAACCGCCGAGGCCCGCCCAGCGGCGACGTCGGTGCGCGCGAGGATCGAGATTCCGCGTCCTGGCAGCACCCCGCGGCCGGCCACGCAGCCCGAACCCGAAGCGTCCGCCAGGCCCGAAGCCACCCCGGCCAAGGTGGAAGTGCTGCCTCCGCCGCGCTTCTCCCTGCAGCTGCTGCGTGCCGGCAACTGCCTGCTGCTGGTGGAACTGCCCACCGGCGAGCCCTTCCAGAGTCGCGACCCGGCCTACCTGCTGCTGAAGGACTTGCTGCGCGCCGCCGGCCTGCCGGACAGCCCGCAGATTCTCGGCGAGCCGGTGCGCTGGCCGCTGCTCAGCCGCGGCAACCTGGACCAGGGGCCCGACGCTGCCCGTGACTTCGTCCAGGGCTTCGTCGGTATGCGAATGGAAGAGCAGGGCGATTGCGCCTGTCTCTGGCTCGTGGGCCTGCCGGCGGTGCGCTTTGCCGGTGAAACCGATGCCGCCGCTTTCAATCGCGAGCTTCAGGTCGAGGGCCTGGGCGCCGCCTGGGCCCTGCCGGGCCTTGAACTGTTGATGGACGAGCCCGAGCGCAAGGGCGAACTCTGGCAAGCCATGCGCCGAGTGATGCGCCGCTGGAAGCACACTGAATGACCGATGCCGTTTCCTTTCGCCCGATGACCGAGGCGGATCTCGATGCCGTGCTGAAAATCGAATACGCCGCCTTCAGCCACCCCTGGACGCGAGGCATCTTCACTGACAGCCTCAAATCCTACGATTGCTGGCTGATGTTCGAAGGCAGCCAGCAGGTCGGCCATGGCGTGATCAACGTCATAGTCGGCGAAGCCCACCTGCTGAACATCACCGTCAAGCCGGAAAGCCAGGGCCGCGGCCTGGGCCTGCGCCTGCTGCAGCACCTGATGGACCGCGCCCGCGAGCTGCAGGCTGGCGAATGCTTCCTGGAAGTGCGTGCCAGCAACCAGTCCGCCTACCGCCTGTACGAGCGCTATGGCTTCAACGAAATCGGCCGCCGTCGCGATTACTACCCTGCCGTGGGGGGGCGCGAAGACGCCCTGGTGATGGCCTGCACGCTGATCGACTGAACCCCGCGCCAGGCCATTGCCAAAGCTCCCGGCGCTCCGTAAGGTGCCGCCAGCCACAAGAGGAGAAGACGCATGAGCGACCTGCAACAGCTGATCGACAACAACGCCCGCTGGGCCGAGCAGATCAAGCAGCAAGACCCGGACTTCTTCGCCAAGCTGGCCAAGCAGCAGGTGCCGGAATACCTCTGGATCGGCTGCTCCGATGCCCGTGTCCCGGCCAACGAAATCGTCGGCATGCTGCCCGGCGACCTGTTCGTCCACCGCAATGTGGCCAACGTGGTGTTGCACACCGACCTCAACTGCCTGTCGGTCATCCAGTACGCGGTGGACGTGCTCAAGGTGAAACACATTCTGGTCACCGGCCACTACGGCTGCGGCGGCGTCCGTGCTGCCATGCGTGACACCCAGTACGGCCTGATCGACGGCTGGCTGCGGACCATCCGTGACCTCTACTACGAGCAGCGCGACCACCTGGCCACCTTCGCCTCCGAGGACGAGCGCGTTGACCGCCTGTGCGAGCTCAACGTCATTCAGCAGGTGGCCAACGTCAGCCATACCACCATCGTCCAGAACGCCTGGCACCGTGGCCAGGAGCTCTCCGTCCACGGCTGTATCTACGGCATCCGCGACGGCATCTGGAAAGACCTCAACGTCACCGTCAGCGGCATGGAACAATTGCCGCCGCAGTACCGCCTGCGACCACTCGGACAGAGCTGAATCATGTCGAAACCCAACAGCCGGGCCGTTACCCTGGCCTGGCTTGGCCTGCTTGTGGCCAGCGTTTTCTGGGCCGGCAACGCCCTAGTGGCCCGTGCCTTCCACGATGCCATTCCGCCATTCACCCTTTCGTTCTGGCGCTGGAGCCTTGCGCTGGTCATCCTCCTGCCTTTTGTCGCCCGCCCCATGTGGGAACATCGCAGCGCGCTGCGTCATGCCGGCTGGCGCCTGCTGGTGGTGGCTGCCCTGGGGATCAGCACCTACAGCGTGCTGCTCTACTTCGCCGCGCGTAGCACAGTGGCCATCAACCTCACCCTGCTCAACACCTGCCTGCCGCTGGCCAGCTTCATCGGGGCCGGCGTGCTGCTCAGTGAGTGGCCACCCCGGCGCGCCTGGCTTGGCATGGCGGTAGCGACCTGCGGCCTGCTGGTGCTGATCGCCCAGGGACAGTTGGCGCAACTGGCTGCGCTGTCGTTCAACCCGGGTGACCTGATCATGCTGCTTGCCGTGGTGGATTGGGCGCTCTACACCCTGCTGCTACGTCGCTGGAACAGCTACTTCAATCTGCCGCCGCTGGTGCTGCTGGGAGCGCTGGTGGCCTGTGGCGTGCCCATGCTGCTGCCGTTCTACCTGCTGGAGCTGGTCAGTGGGCAGCGCTTCGAACTCTCCGCCGAAAACTTCGCCGCCATCGGCTATACCGGAGTCTGTGCCTCTCTCCTGGCCTACCTGTTGTGGAACCAGGGCATCCGTGTGCTGGGTGTGGCCAAGGCCGTGCTCACCAACTACCTGATGCCGGTGTTCACCGCGCTGCTCGGTTACCTGCTGTTGGGCGAGGGATTGCAGGCCTACCATTGGTTAGGTGGGGCGATGATCTTCGCCGGCCTGCTGTTGGCGACGCGCCCCTCGTTGAGGTGAGCCCATGCAAACGCTAGTCGTCATCCCAGGGGACGGTATCGGCCGTGAAGTGGTGCCGGTGGCGGTCCAGGCCCTGGAGAAACTCCTGCCCGAGCTGAAAACGGTGGAAGCCGAGGCGGGTTGGGACTGCTTCCAGCGCACCGGCAGCGCTGTGCCCGAAGCCACCCTCCAGGCCCTGCGCGACAGCGGGGCGGGCATCTTCGGCGCAGTCTCCTCTCCCTCCGGCCAGCGAGTACCCGGCTATCGCAGCGCCATCCTGCAGCTGCGCCAGGCCCTCCAGCTCAACGTCAATCTGCGCCCGGTGCGCAGTTGGCCCTGCGTCTCGCACCGGCCGGGAGTGGATCTGATGATCCTGCGCGAGAACAGCGAAGGCCTCTATAGCGGCCGCGAGCACTGGGAGTCCGAAGGCGTCGCCATCGCCGAGCGGGTGATCAGTCGCGATGCCTGTAATGCCCTGGCTCGCCGCGCGCTGGAAGTGGCCAAGGCACGCAAGGCCCGGCGGATCACCCTGGTTCACAAGGCCAACGTCCTGCCAGTGACCTGTGGCCTGTTCCGCGACGCCTGCCGTGAAGTGCTGGAAGGGGAGGGATGGGCCGCCGAAATCGACGAACGCCTGGCAGACCTCGCCGCGCTGCAACTGGTGGAACAGCCCGAAGCCTTCGACCTGATCGTCACCACCAACCTCTTCGGCGACATCCTCTCCGACCTCGCCTGCCACTGGAGCGGCGGCCTCGGCCTGGCCCCGTCACTCAACTGGGGCACCGGCATCGCCCTGGCCGAACCCGTCCACGGCAGCGCACCCGACATCAGCGGCAGCGGCCGCGCCAACCCCATCGGCGCCGTCCTTAGCGCGGCCCTGTTGCTGCGCTACCACTGGCAGAAACCTGCCTTGGCCAAACGCCTGGAAGCTGCTGTGGAGAACTTCCTGCGGGAAGAAGGCAAGGCCGACTTTGGCTTCGAAACCACGCGGGTAGTGGGGCAGGGCATCCTGGCTGCGCTCTGAGGCTTTGCTCCGCTCCTTCGGCAGGGAGACGGCGCGGGCCCCTGCACAAGCTTTCGCGTTCGCAAAAAGAAGAACCCCGCCAAAGCGGGGTTTCAGCATCATCCGGAATCGATTTCCGGCGGTTCCGGCAGAGTCTTCTCCACCAGAACCAACATCCGTTTAGGCGCCCGAATCTCGATCCGCGCCGAGCCATTTGCAACCGGCCCAACTACAATCTCGATCCCCTCCGCCTTCAACATCTCCATCAACACTGATTCGCAGACTCCTTCCAGCACCCTCAGCGTAAGCACGTCACCTTCCCTGCGTTCGCCAACATGAAACTGCATGTGGATTGCCTCGCATGGATGACCGTACAAGGTCATCACGAAGCGTGGGCATGGTCCATGCGACCAAGAACGAATCGGATTACTCCTACGCAGGTGTTCGTCGATGCCGATTCCTATGTGGTGCAGTCGCAGGCGGCAGGGCAGATGATCCATATCCTGCAGCACTCGTTCGCGATGGGGCATCCGGGCTCGTTACCGGCAATCACGCCTCAGCGCTTAACATCAACTCAGGAACGGCATCGAGTTGCTAGTTAGCATTCATGAGGGATAGACTTGTACAGTAAATTGCACATGAGGTGCCGTTATGCGCGTGGTCAATTTCTCTGATGCTCGCAACAACCTGAAGAAAGTCATTGATGATGTCGTAGACGACGCGGACTTTACCGTTATCTCCCGTCGCGATGCGCCAGACGCCGTGCTGCTTTCGCTCGACAGCTTCAACAGCCTGATGGAGACCGTCCATCTGTTGAAGTCCCCGGCTAACGCCGCTCACCTGGCGCGATCTCTGGCTCAAATGGAGTCCGGCAAAACGGTAGTGCGGGGCTTGGTGGAGGATGATGAGCCACGTCCCCGCAAGATTGCGTCGACCGCTGTATCAGCCAAGACTGCAGCGAAGAAAGCTCGGGCTACCACCGCTGCGAAACCAGCTAAGGCGGTTCGTTGATGACGAGTCGCCTTGTTTGGTCCCTTGAGGCATGGGCTGACTATGAGTACTGGCAGGGCCAGGACAAAAAGACACTGAAGCGTATCAACCTGCTCATTAAGGATTGCTGCCGAAGCCCATTCGAAGGAATCGGCAAGCCTGAACCTTTGAAAGAGAATTTGTCAGGATGGTGGTCAAGGCGAATCGACGACACTAACCGTCTGGTCTATCGACAAGAGGGAGAGGCTTTGGAGATTCTTTCGTGCCGCTATCACTACTGATCGGTAACGATGCGGAGAGGGCGCGCGTAGTCGGGATGTAGTCTGTTTTTAGTCTGCCGCCCAAAACAAAAAAGGGTTAGCTTGCGCTAACCCTTTGTTTTGTATGGTGGCTACACCGGGACTTGAACCTGGGACATCAGCATTATGAATGCTGCGCTCTAACCGACTGAGCTATGTAGCCGAGTGGCGCGCATTTTCCGTATCTCTCGGGGGGCTGTCAACCCCTTTTCTTAGATAATTTTGTGATCTTTCAATTGTTTAGGTGGTGAGCGGGTTTCCAGCGATGCGTTCTGGGTGAAAAGGTTTTCTCTGATGGGGGAGAGTGGGGGATGAAGGCAATGCTTCTGCTCCATGTCATCCCGTTCGGAGTGGCTGAGGGCGCGCGCGAGTGTGAGCGATTGAAGCCAAAAGCACCGTAACCGCTCCACAAACCCCACCTTCATTTGAACGGCAGCGTACCCGGTAAAGGTATGGATGGCAAAGAGACTTGATGGACCTTGGTGGAAAAGAAAAACCCCTTGAGGTGGCTATCTTCAAGGGGTTTTGTGTCCGCTGGGATCCATCAGGATCCCTATTGCGGCTTAGACGTTGAAGCGGAAGTGCATCACGTCACCGTCCTTGACGATGTATTCCTTGCCTTCCAGGCGCCATTTGCCGGCTTCCTTCGCGCCGTTTTCACCCTTGAACTGGATGAAGTCATCGTAGGCGATCACTTCGGCGCGGATGAAGCCTTTTTCGAAGTCGGTGTGGATAACGGCGGCCGCCTGCGGGGCGGTGGCGCCGACGCGGACGGTCCAGGCACGGACTTCCTTCACGCCGGCGGTGAAGTAGGTCTGCAGGTTGAGCAGTTCGTAACCGGCGCGGATCACGCGATTCAGGCCGGGCTCTTCGAGGCCGAGGGCTTCGAGGAACATGTCTTTTTCTTCGCCATCATCGAGCTCGGCGATTTCGGCTTCGATCTTGTTGCACACCGGAACCACGATGGCGCCTTCTTCGGCTGCGATGGCTTTAACCACGTCCAGGTGCGGGTTGTTCTCGAAGCCGTCTTCGGCAACGTTGGCGATGTACATCACCGGCTTGCTGGTGAGCAGGTGGAAGCTGCGGACCAGGCGCTTTTCGTCGTCGCCCAGGTTCTTCAGCAGGGAGCGCGCCGGCTTGCCTTCGCTGAAGTGGGGGATGAGTTTTTCCAGCAGGGCTTTCTGGGCCAGGGCATCCTTGTCGCCGCCCTTGGCATTGCGGGCGACTTTCTGCAGTTGCTTCTCGCAGCTGTCGAGGTCGGCGAAGATCAGTTCGAGGTCGATGATCTCGATGTCGCGTTTGGGGTCGACGCTGTTGGAGACGTGGATGACATTGTCGTCTTCGAAGCAGCGCACCACGTGGGCGATGGCGTCGGTTTCGCGGATGTTGGCGAGGAATTTGTTACCGAGGCCTTCACCTTTCGATGCGCCCGCCACCAGGCCGGCGATGTCGACGAATTCCATGGTGGTGGGGAGCACGCGCTCGGGCTTGACGATCTCGGCCAGCGCATTGAGGCGCAGGTCGGGCATCGGCACGATGCCGCTGTTCGGCTCGATGGTGCAGAAGGGGAAGTTCTCCGCTGCGATGCCGGACTTGGTCAGGGCGTTGAACAGGGTGGACTTGCCAACGTTGGGCAGGCCGACGATGCCGCAATTGAATCCCATGGTATGTGCCTCTGCGCGGAGTGGGGTCAGGCCTTGCGACTGTGCAGTTTCTGCATGGCGCGGGGGAAGTCACCGGCGAGCAGTTCTGGCATCACGTCGAGGGCTGAATCGATGCTGGTGTCGAGCAGTTCCTGCTCGCTGCGCGGGGCGCGGCTGAGCACGAAACCGGAGACCAGGCTGCTGTGCCCCGGATGGCCGATGCCAAGCCGCAGGCGATGGAACGAATTCTGGTTGCCGAGTTGGGCGATGATGTCGCGCAACCCGTTGTGGCCGCCATGGCCGCCGCCTGTCTTGAGCCTGGCGACGCCGGGGGGCATGTCGAGTTCGTCGTGGGCCACGAGGATGGCTTCGGGCGGAATGCGGAAGTACCCAGCCAGCGCCGCCACGGACTGGCCGCTGCGGTTCATGTAGGTGGTGGGGATCAGCAGACGAACGTCGCGACCTTGGTGGGAGAATTTTCCGACCAGGCCGAAGTATTTCTTGTCGAGGCTCAGGTTGACGCGCTCGCGTGCTGCCAGGCGCTCAACGAAAAGGGCCCCTGCGTTATGCCGGGTCTGGTCGTATTCGGGGCCGGGATTACCCAGGCCGACGATCAGTTGAATGGCAGTCACTACAGGGGCCCTTTATCAGGCTGACGCAGAGTAAGAAATTACTCGGCTTCGCCTTCTTCCTTCACCACGCGGGAAGCATGGATGTTGGCAACTGCCAGGTCGTTGCCGTGGGCCAGGGCCACCAGCTCGATGCCTTTGGGCAGTTTCAGATCGGACAGGTGAACGGTCTGACCTACTTCGACCTTGGCCAGGTCGACTTCGATGAACTCCGGCAGGTCTTTCGGCAGGCAGGAGACTTCGACTTCGGAGATGGTGTGGGAAACTTCGCCGCCGCCTTGCTTCACGCCAACGGAGGTAGCTTCGTTGATGAAGTGCAGGGGGACGTGGGCGGTCAGTTTCTGGCTGGCAACTACGCGCTGGAAGTCAGCGTGCAGTACGAAGCCTTTGGCCGGGTGACGCTGCAGGGCCTTGATCAGAACGGTTTCGGTAGCGCCGGAAACGTTCAGGGAGATCACGTGGCTGAAGGCTGCTTCGTTTTCCAGCAGCTTGGCCAGGTCTTTGGCCAGCAGGCTTACGGATTGCGGGGCTTTCTCGCCGCCGTATACAACAGCGGGCACCAGGTTGGCATTACGACGCAGGCGGCGGCTCGCACCTTTCCCCAGGTCGGAACGCGCTTCGGCATTCAGGGCAAATTCAGTCATTACAATTCTCCAAAATAGCCAAAACGCCCGTAATGCTTGCGACCAGCATCAGGGCGGTTGGGCAAAAAGCCCCGCCGGAGCGGGGCGCTTTCGTCAGGGATGTCCTTAACGGAACATCGCGCTGATCGATTCCTCATTGCTGATGCGGCGAACCGCTTCAGCCACAACCGGCGCGATATCCAGCTGACGGATACGCGAGCAGGCTTGTGCCGCGGCGGACAGAGGGATGGTGTTGGTCACCACCAGCTCGTCCAGCACGGAGTTTTCGATGTTCTCGATGGCACGGCCGGACAGCACCGGGTGGGTGCAGTAGGCGTAGACCTTGGCGGCGCCGTGGTCTTTCAAGGCCTTGGCGGCATGGCCCAGGGTGCCAGCGGTGTCGACCATGTCGTCGACCAGCACGCAGGTGCGGCCTTCGACATCGCCGATGATGTGCATGACTTCGGACTGGTTGGCCTTTGGGCGACGCTTGTCGATGATGGCAAGGTCAACGCCGAGGGACTTGGCCACGGCACGGGCGCGAACCACGCCGCCGATGTCCGGGGAAACGATCATGAGGTTTTCGAAGCGCTGGTCTTCGATGTCATCGACGAGGACCGGGGAACCGTAGATGTTGTCCACCGGAATGTCGAAGAAGCCCTGGATCTGGTCGGCGTGCAGGTCGACGGTGAGTACACGGTCGATGCCGACGACGGTCAGCATGTCGGCCACTACCTTGGCGCTGATGGCCACGCGGGCGGAACGCGGACGGCGGTCCTGGCGGGCATAGCCGAAGTAGGGGACGACCGCAGTGATGCGGGAGGCCGAGGAACGGCGGAAGGCGTCAGCCATCACTACCAGTTCCATCAGGTTATCGTTGGTCGGTGCGCAAGTCGGCTGGATCAGGAAGACGTCCTTGCCGCGGACGTTTTCATTGATTTCAGCACTGATTTCACCGTCGGAGAATTTGCCTACGGAAGCATCACCGAGGGGAATATGCAGTTGACGTACGACGCGACGCGCCAGATCGGGGTTGGCATTCCCCGTGAAGACCATCATCTTGGACACGCGCAGTACCTGCCGGCTGAGGGTAGACCTGATGAATCAAAAAGCCGTTCAAAGGCCGTGGGCTTTTGAACAGCTTTTCAAGTGTATGGCAGGGGCGGCTGGATTCGAACCAACGCATGGCAGGATCAAAACCTGCTGCCTTACCGCTTGGCGACGCCCCTAAAAATGTAACTCGCTTTGCAGGACTTTCGTTTCGTTGTACGCATAACCTGTTGGGTTAATGGCAGGGGCGGCTGGATTCGAACCAACGCATGGCAGGATCAAAACCTGCTGCCTTACCGCTTGGCGACGCCCCTGTATCGGACAACCGACAGTCTTGCATTCCTTCTCAAACCATGCCTTGAAGCTTGCGGTGCAACATGGAGATGTTGCGGCCCTGGGCAACGAAGCTCGGCAGAGTGGCCGGAAGTTGGCGGCGAACTTTATCAGCATCGCCCTTGTTTGGGAAGCTCCCAAACACACAAGCTCCAGTGCCGGTCAATCTAGCTGAAGTGAATTTATTCAACAAGATCAGCGCGTTACGTACATCCGGGTAACGCTTCTCGACCACCGGCTGGCAGTCGTTACGACCGCCCCCCTCAAGAAGGCTGCGAACTTTAATGGGCGGAGTATCCCGTGTCAACTCGGGATCGGAGAAAACTTCTGCTGTGCTGACAAAGACTTGCGGCGCTGCGACGAGGAACCAGGGTTCCGGCAGTTCTACCGGGGTCAGTCGTTCACCGACGCCTTCCGCGAAGGCCGCTCGGCCACGCACGAATACCGGCACGTCGGCGCCCAGGGTGAGGCCCAGTGCGGCCAGGCGATCTTCGCTCCAGCCCAGGCTCCACAGGCGGTCCAGGGCGAGGAGCGTGGTCGCCGCATCAGAGCTGCCACCACCGATGCCGCCGCCCATGGGCAGGCGCTTGTCCAGCCAGATGTCGGCGCCCAGCCAGCAGCCGGATTCGGCCTGCAGCTTGCGGGCGGCACGGACGATCAGGTTGCTGTCATGGGGGACGCCCGGGACTTCCGTGCGCAGATGGATTTCGCCATCCCGACGGACGGAAAAGGCCAGTTCGTCGCCGTGGTCGAGGAACTGGAAGAGCGTCTGCAGCTCGTGATAGCCATCGGCGCGGCGGCCGAGGATGTGCAGCATCAGGTTGAGCTTGGCCGGAGCCGGCAGGATGAGTTGCGCGTCCTGCATGTCACTGGCCGAGCTGGCGCGGCTGCCAGTCCTTGATCACCAGGGTGACATCAAGGTTCTCGCCACTGAGCTTGATGCGTTCGGGCAGGGCATAGCCGTTCTGTTCCACGTAGCTCAGGTACTGCACCTGCCAGCCATCCTGTTCGAGGCGAGCCAGGCGACTGTCTCCGTCGAGGGTCAGGCGGCTACGGCTGTCCGGGGCGGGCAGGCCGCGCACCCACCAGAGCAGGTGGGAAACCGGCAGGCGCCAGCCGAGTTGTTCTTCCAGCAGGGCTTCAGGGGTTTCGGCCTGGTAGCGGCCCTGGTTGGCCACTTCGAGCTCGATCCTGCCCGGGCGGCCGGTCAGGCGAGCCGCACCGCGACCCAACGGGCCGGACAGGCGAATGTCGTAATAGTCCTGGCGCTGCAGCCAGAACAGGGTACCGCTGCCGGAGTCCTTGGGCGCGCGGATGCCCACCTTGCCGCTGATCTGCCAGCCATCGAGGGCGCTGACCTGGGTCTTGTGGGCGTCCCAGCCGGCCTGGTTGCCCTGGCCTTCGAGGGTTTCGTGGGGGGCGAGTGCAGCGCAACCGGTGAGCAGGGCGAGCGCACCGGCGGCCAGGAAGTTACGTAAGCGCATGGATCAGATGTTTCCGGAGCCGGTCAGGCGTTGCAGGGTGTCACGGAGGATGGCGCTGCCGGGCTGTTTCTGCAGGGCTTCGGCCCAGACCTTGCGGGCTTCGACCTGTTTGCCCTGGGCCCAAAGCACTTCACCAAGGTGTGCGGCTACTTCGTGGTCGGGGAACTCCTGCAGAGCCAGGCGCAGCAGGCGTTCGGCCTCCGGCAGGTTGCCCATGCGGTAGTTGACCCAGCCGAGGCTGTCGAGAATTGCCGGGTCGTCCGGGTTCAGCTTGTGGGCCTGTTCCACCAGTTTCTTGGCTTCGTCGTAGCGCGTGGTGCGGTCGGCCAGTGTGTAGCCGAGGGCATTCAGCGCCATGGCGTTTTCCGGTTCGCGCTCGATGATGAAGCGCAGGTCTTTCTCGAGCTGGGCCAGGTCGTTGCGCTTCTCCGCCAGCATGGCGCGGGTGTAGAGCAGGTTGAGGTCGTCCGGGAACTGTTGCAGGCCCTGGTGGATAACCGTCCAGGCACGCTCCGGCTGCTGCCGCTCGGCCAGGCTCTCGGCTTCGATCAGGTAGAGCTGGATGGCGTAGTCGGGCTGGGATTCGCGGGCCTTGGCCAGGCGGGCTTCGGCCTCGTCGGCACGGCCGCTGTCCAGGAGGATGTTCACCTGGCGCATCTGCGCTGGCAGGTAGTCGTTGCCGGGGCCGACCTGGGCGTATTCGATCAGCGCGCTTTCCTTGTCGCCGCGTTTTTCGTAGACGTGGCCAAGGTTGAAGTGGGCGGAGTCGAGGTGGCTGCCGCGGTCCACCAGTTCTTCCAGATAGATCTGGGCTTCGTCCCAGGCTTCGCCCTCCAGGCAGACCAGCGCCAGGGAGTAGCGCAGGTCGTCGTCATCCGGGAACTGCTGGACCAGCCCGGAGAACTCGGATTTGGCCTCATCCAGGCGGCCTTGCTCCACCAGCATGCGGGCGTAGGTCAGGCGCAGACGTTTGTCGTCCGGGTGCTGCTTGATGGCTTTCTGCAGCAGCGGCAGGGCCTCGTCGTTGCGCTTGAGCGCCTGCAGCAGGCGGGCGCGGAGCAGGATCGGAGCGATTTCCGTGTCATCGGCGGGCACCCCTTCGAGCAGCTTGAGGGCTTCTTCGGTACGGCCATCCTGCTGCAGCAGCACGGCCTTGCCGAACAGAAGTTGGCTGTTGTCGGGGTGCTTGGCCAGCAGGCGGTCGAAACTCTGCAGCAGGCCGGCGCGGGTGTCCGCATCGGTTTCGGCCGCGGAAAGGGCAAGGAAATCGAAATGGGTGTCGCCCTGGCCCTGAAGCACCTTCTCCATAAAGGTCATGGATTCGTCATAGCGGCCGGCGCGAGCCAACTGCACGGCGGCGGCGCGCTGGGCATCGAGGTTGTCGGGAGAGTTCTTCGCCCAGATCAGTGCGGTATCCAGGGCGGCCTGGTCGGCACCCAGGTATTCGGCGATGCGGAAGGCGCGCTCGGCCACGGCCGGGTCCTGGGTCGCGTTGGCCTGCTGCACATAGTTGCCGAGGGCGATGTCGAAGCGGTTGCGCTGTCCGGCCAGTTCAGCGGCGAGCAGGGCGTAGAGGGTTTCGCGGTTGAACGAACTGTAGACCTCGGGCTTGGCGGGCGCGGAGGCCTGGTTGCCTTCCTCGACCGGCGGGGTGCCGTCCGGGGACTTGTGGGTCAAGCTCTGACAGCCGCCGAGGAACAGCAGGGCGGTCAGCAACGCGAGGGATCTATTCATAGGAGGGAAGGCGACTAACCAGCGAATGGCTCATCATGACACAAGCCGTCGGGCTAGCACATGGGGCCCAACCTGCGGCTGGGGAAAACCTGTTCGGCCAGACAATTATCGGCAGTGGTTGTCGTTGTTCGGGTGAAGTAGGACAATTGCGCGCCCTCCCGTTTCTGTTAGCGACCCTGCATGGCCTTCATTGCTCTTGGTATCAACCACAAGACCGCTTCGGTGGACGTCCGCGAACGTGTGGCCTTCACTCCTGAGCAGCTGGTGGAGGCCTTGCAGCAGCTGTGCCGTATCACGCCCAGCCGCGAGGCGGCCATTCTCTCCACCTGCAATCGCAGCGAGCTGTATCTGGAGCAGGACCACCCCAGCACCGATGAAGTGCTCGCCTGGCTGGCCGGCTATCACAACTTGAGCCTGGAAGAATTGCGTGCCTGTGCCTACGTGTATCAGGACGATGCAGCCGTCCGTCACATGATGCGCGTCGCATCCGGGCTGGATTCCATGGTCCTCGGCGAGCCGCAGATCCTTGGCCAGATGAAGTCCGCCTACGCCGTGGCGCGTGAGGCCGGTACCGTCGGCCCGCTGCTCGGTCGCCTGTTCCAGGCCACCTTCAGTACCGCCAAGACGGTGCGTACCGACACCGCCATCGGCGAGAACCCGGTTTCCGTGGCCTTTGCCGCTGTCAGCCTGGCCCGGCAGATCTTCTCCGACCTGCACCGCAGCCAGGCACTGCTGATCGGCGCCGGTGAAACTATCACCCTGGTCGCCCGCCACCTGCATGAGCAGGGGGTGAAGCGCATCGTGGTCGCCAACCGCACCTTGGAGCGCGCCAGCCTGCTGGCCGAGGAATTCGGTGCCCACGCCGTGCTGCTGGCCGACATGCCCCAGGAGCTGGCCCACAGCGATATCGTCATCAGTTCCACCGCCAGCCAGTTGCCGATCCTCGGCAAGGGTGCGGTGGAGCGTGCGCTGAAACAGCGCCGGCACAAACCGATCTTCATGGTCGACATCGCCGTCCCGCGCGACATCGAGCCCGAAGTGGGCGAGCTGGACGATGTCTACCTCTATACCGTGGACGACCTGCATGAGGTGGTCGCGGAAAACCTCAAGAGCCGTCAGGGCGCGGCCCAGGCCGCCGAAGAGCTGGTGGGCGCCGGCGTCGAGGATTTCATGCAGCGCCTGCGCGAGCTGGCGGCAGTCGACGTGCTGCGTGCCTATCGCCAGCAGGCCGAGCGTCTGCGTGACGAAGAGGTCGCCAAGGCCCAGCGCATGTTGCAGAACGGCACTGCGGCCGAGGAAGTGCTGGCCCAGCTGGCCCGCGGCCTGACCAACAAGCTGCTGCACGCCCCCAGCGTGCAGCTGAAGAAACTCTCTGCCGACGGCCGCTTCGACGCGCTGGCCGTGGCCCAGGAACTCTTCGCCCTCGACGAGGGCCCGGATAAACGTTCGCAATGAAAGCTTCCCTGCTGAACAAGCTCGATCTCCTCCAGGACCGCTACGAGGAACTCACCGCCCTGCTCGGCGATGCCGAGGTCATCAGTGACCAGGGCAAGTTCCGCGCGTACTCGAAGGAGTTCGCCGAGGTCGAGCCAGTGATCCTTGCGTTCCGCGAGTTCCGCAAGGTCCAGGGCGACCTCGAAGGCGCCCAGGCGCTGCTCAAGGACAGCGACCCGGACCTGCGCGAAATGGCCGAGGAAGAAGTGGCGCAGGCCCGTGAACAGCTGGCGGAGCTGGAAGACCGCCTGCAGCGCATGTTGCTGCCCAAGGACCCCAACGACGGCCGCAACGTGTTCCTGGAAATCCGCGCCGGCACCGGTGGCGACGAAGCGGCGATCTTCTCCGGCGACCTGTTCCGCATGTATTCCCGTTATGCCGAGCGCCAGGGCTGGCGTGTCGAGATCCTCTCGGAAAGCGAGGGTGAGCACGGTGGCTACAAGGAAGTTATCGCCCGCGTCGAAGGCGACAACGTCTACGCCAAGCTCAAGTTCGAGTCCGGCGCGCACCGCGTGCAGCGGGTGCCGGAAACCGAATCCCAGGGCCGCATCCATACCTCTGCCTGCACTGTCGCCGTGCTGCCGGAGCCGGACGAGCAGGCCGCCATCGAGATCAACCCGGCCGACCTGCGCGTCGATACCTACCGTGCTTCCGGTGCCGGCGGCCAGCACGTGAACAAGACCGACTCGGCGGTGCGCATCACCCACATCCCGTCGGGCATCGTGGTCGAGTGCCAGGAAGAGCGTTCCCAGCACAAGAACCGCGCCAAGGCCCTGGCCTGGCTGGCCGCCAAGCTGAACGACCAGCAGGAAGCCGCCGCCCACAAGGAAATGTCCGATACCCGCCGTTTGCTGGTGGGCTCGGGAGACCGTTCCGAACGTATCCGCACCTACAACTATCCGCAGGGCCGGGTCACCGACCATCGCATCAACCTCACCCTTTACGCGCTGGACGACGTCATGGCCGGCGGCGTGGAGGCGGTGATCGAGCCGCTGCTCGCCGAGTACCAGGCTGACCAACTGGCGGCCCTGGGAGATTGACGTGACCATCATCGCCAGTCTCCTCGGCCAGGCCCGCCTGCCGGACTCGCCTACTCCACGCCTGGACGCCGAGCTATTGCTGGCCGCCGCCCTCGGCAAGCCGCGCAGCTACCTGCATACCTGGCCGGAGCGCGTGGTATCCGGAGACGTGGCCGAACGCTACGCCAGCTTCCTGGAGCGTCGCCGCAGCGGCGAGCCGGTGGCTTATATCCTCGGTCACCAGGGCTTCTGGAGCCTGGATCTGGAAGTGGCGCCAGAGACCCTGATTCCGCGCCCGGACACCGAACTGCTGGTGGAAACCGCCCTGGCCCTGCTGCCGGCCAGCCCGGCCGAGGTGCTCGACCTTGGTGCCGGCACCGGTGCCATCGCCCTGGCGCTGGCCTGTGAGCGCCTGAGCTGGAAGGTCACCGGTGTCGATCGTGTTTGCGCCGCCGTGGAACTGGCCGAGCGCAACCGTGCGCGACTGAAACTGAACAATGCCCGGTTCCTGGAAAGCCACTGGTTCTCCGCGCTGGGCGAACAACGCTTTGCGATGATCGTCAGCAATCCGCCATACATTCGCGCTCAGGACCCGCACCTGGGCGAAGGTGATGTGCGCTTCGAGCCCGCCAGCGCGCTGGTGGCCGGCGCCGATGGCCTGGACGACATCCGCCAGATCATCCAGGACGCGCCCCGGCACCTGTTGCCCGGCGGCTGGCTGTTGCTGGAGCATGGTTACGACCAGGCCGCGGCTGTCCGTGATCTGTTGTCCCGCCAGGGCTTCCAGGTGGTGGAAAGCCGCCGCGACCTGGGCGGTCATGAACGCATCTCCCTTGGGCAATGGCCATGCTGAGTGATCAGGAACTCCTTCGTTACAGCCGGCAGATCCTGCTGCCGCAGATTGATGTCGACGGCCAGCTGCGCCTGAAGCAGGGCCGCGTCCTGATCGTCGGTCTCGGCGGCCTGGGCTCGCCGGTCTCCCTCTACTTGGCTGCCGCTGGCATCGGTGAGCTGCACCTGGCGGACTTCGACACCGTCGACCTGACCAACCTGCAGCGGCAGATCGTCCACGACAGCAACAGCGTCGGGCAGAGCAAGGTCGATTCGGCCATGGCCCGCCTGTCGGCGCTGAATCCGGACGTGCGCCTGGTGCCCCACACCCGCGCGCTGGACGAAGACTCCCTGGCCGCTGCCGTGGCAGCGGTCGACCTGGTGCTGGATTGCACCGACAACTTCGGTACCCGCGAGGCGGTCAATGCGGCCTGCGTGGCGGCTGGCAAGCCGCTGGTATCGGGCGCGGCTATCCGTCTCGAAGGTCAGCTCTCGGTGTTCGATCCGCGCCGTGACGACAGCCCCTGCTACCACTGCCTCTATGGCCACGGCAGCGAAGCCGAACTGACCTGCAGCGAAGCCGGCGTGGTCGGCCCGCTGGTGGGGCTGGTGGGTAGCCTGCAGGCCCTGGAAGCCCTGAAGCTGATCGCCGGCTTCGGTGAGCCCATGGTGGGCCGTCTGCTGCTGGTGGACGCCTTTGGCAGCCGCTTCCGCGAGTTGCGGGTCAAGCGCGACCCGGCCTGCGAAGTCTGCGGGGCGCGGCATGCCTGAAGCCGCCGCGATCGGGGTCTTCGACTCGGGCGTCGGCGGTCTTTCCGTCCTGCGGGAAATCCGCTCCCTGTTGCCCCGCGAATCGCTGCTCTACGTCGCCGACAGCGGCCACGTCCCCTATGGCGAGAAGAGCGCCGACTTCATCCGCGAGCGCAGCCATCGCATTGCCGGGTTCCTGCTCGAGCGCGGTGCCAAGGCGCTGGTGCTGGCCTGTAACACCGCTACCGTCGCCGCGGTGGCTGACCTGCGCGAGCGTTATCCACAGTTGCCCATCGTCGGCATGGAGCCGGCCGTCAAGCCCGCCGCCGCGGCTACCCGCAGTGGCGTGGTGGGGGTGCTGGCAACCACCGGCACGCTGAAGAGCGCCAAGTTCGCCGCATTGCTGGATCGCTTTGCCGGAAACGTGCGAGTGATCACCCAACCCTGCCCGGGCCTGGTGGAGCGCATCGAGGCGGGCGACCTGATGGGGCCGGACACGCGTGCGTTGCTCGCGGGCTATGTCCAGCCCTTGCTGGACGAGGGCTGCGATACCCTGATCCTCGGCTGCACCCATTACCCCTTTCTGCGTCCGCTGTTGCACCAGTTGGTACCGGACTCGATCAGCCTGATCGATACGGGCGCTGCGGTGGCGCGCCAGGTGCAGCGCCTGCTGGAGGCTGGTGGGTTGCTGGCGGAGGGACCGGCAGAACCCTGCCGTTTCTGGTCCAGCGGCGATCCGCTGGCAATGCAGGAAATCCTGCCGGTGCTGTGGGGAGAATCTGCCCGGGTGGACGACTTCCCCGACTGACAGAAAGTTCCGTCAGATTTCTTTCCCCGATTAAAAAGCTATCTATAATCGCTGCCAGGTATTAACGAATTCTGTCAGCACTTCAGAACAAGGACTGCTTTCATGAAGAAACTTTTCTGCTGGGCCGCCGCAGCAGCCATTTCCTTGGGTCATATCGTCTCCGTGCAGGCTGCGGATGTTTCTCTGGATATCGGCCAGACTGGTGAGTCCACCATGGTGTACCGACTGGGCACCCAGTTCGATTTCTCCAGCAGCTGGTTTGCGAGCGACGTGGGTCGCCTGACCGGTTACTGGGATGCCGCCTACAGCTACTGGGACGGTGATGAGAGCGCCAGCAACCACAGCCTTTCCTTCGCCCCGGTATTCGTCTACGAATTCGCCGGTGAAACCGTGAAGCCCTATGTCGAAGCCGGCATTGGTGTGGCCCTGTTCTCGGACACCGACCTGGAAGACAACGACCTGGGCTCCTCCTTCCAGTTCGAGGACCGTCTGGGCGTGGGCCTGCGCTTCGCCAACCAGGAAGTCGGTCTGCGCGCCATCCACTACTCCAACGCCGGCATCAAGCAGCCGAACGACGGCGTCGAGTCCTACAGCCTGCACTATCGCCTGTCCTTCTGAGGCGAAACCGCAGCAAGAGAACCGGGCCAGGTGCCCGGTTTTTTATTGGGTGCGCCAGGCATGGCGCGTAGCGCCGTGACTGGCGCTGTTCGGTTCACTGTGGTGGTGAACTGGACGACTTGGAGGTGGAAGTCCTCTGCACGCCCGGCAAGGGGAAGTGCTAGCGGAA
>NZ_JBHZGM010000050.1:0-19484 GCF_043392685.1 Metapseudomonas phytobenefica
CGGAGTCGGAGGGTTGTTTCTGGATCACCGTCCAAGGCCCTCGAGACCAAGGACGGTGAAGATCTCCAAGTCCCGCTATCCGGTAGATCGCAAGGCTGCTCCTCTAAAGTGAACAGCATTACGGCCATTGAGCCGGGCTTTTTCGTTTCCGCATTGCCAGGGCTGGCGGCAGCCCCGGAGGCGACCTTGAGGATTCAATCCATGACCGAGCCTGCATCGACAGCTGTGGGCGGCATCGCCCTGTACAAGCTGGGCGCGTTCGGTTTCTTCGCCTTCCTTGCCGCCATCCTGGTAATGGCCATGACCCTTCCCAAGTCGCCCCGGGAGTTCGTGGTCGCGATGATCAGCACGGTTGTTTCCAGCGTCTGTGGCGGCGCCTTCCTGGTCCGCTGGCTGGAGATCGGCTCCTGGGTTCAGGACGATATCGGCATGCTCGCCATCTGCGGCCTGATTTTTGTGTGCGGGCTTCCAGCTTGGGTGCTGGTCCGCGCTTGGTTCGCCTACGCCGAGCGGCGCCGCGACGCATCTCTCCCTGACATGGTCAAGGAGATCAAGGACGCCACGGGGCTTTGACTCATGTTCAAGGTTTCCGCCGATGGCTTGCGCAATCAGCTGGCCATGCTCGAGGACCTGGAGCAGAAGCACATTCCGGTGGCCACTGTGCTGGCCCTGAACAAGACCGCCTACGACCTCCGCGACAGACTGCGGCTGGAGATGGAGCAGGTCTTCGACCGACCTACTCGCTACACCCTGAACAGCCTCAAGGTCTTCCCCGCATCGCGGAACAGGCTGGAGGCAAGGGTCTGGATGAAAGACGAATCGGTCAAGGCTGAGCCCGCGACTCGTTGGCTCTCGCCCGAGATCTTCGGCGGCCCGCGCCTGAACAAGCGCCTGGAGCGTCAGCTGCGGGAGCGAAACATCCTGCCCGAGGGCAAGTACGTGGTGCCTGGTGCCGGTGCCAAGCTGGACAGCCACGGTAACATTAGCCGTGGCCAGGTCACCAAGGCCATATCTGGCGTCAGGGGCTTCACTCAGGTCGGTTACAACGCCAACGCTACGGACAGTGCACGCAGCGCCAAGAAGGGCTACGCCCAGCGCTACTTCGTCATCCAGCGCGGTCGCGAGCCAATCGGCATTGCTGAACGCACGGGCCGGGGCAGGGACAAGATGCAGATCATCCTGGCATTTGTCGGCAAGCCTGAGTACCGCAAAGCCTTGCGCTTCTATGAGGTTGCTGATGCCTACGTGGCTGAGCAGTTGCCCAAGCGTTTCGCCGAAGCGCTCGCGAAGGAGCTGCGGTTCGCTCGTCGATAGGCTTGCGCTATGGTCAGGGGCCCCTAGGAAAAGCCGTCCTATGAGGGTAATTCGAGCCCCGACCTCGGACTACATACGAGCTTTTTCCGGAGGAGCCGTTTCCGGTTCCAGTTTGGTGATTCATGGCCACGCAGATCGAAATTGCGAGGCACCTCGACCTGAGCGACCGCCAGGTGCGCAATCTGCTCACAGACGGCGTACTTCCTGGCTCGAAAGGGAAGGGTGGCTTCGATATTGATGCCTGCCGACTTGCGTACATCCGCTACTTGCGGGGGCTCGGAAACAGCCAGGTCAAACCGGAAACGGACCTCGAACTTCCGGATGGCATCGACCCCCTGGCTGAACACAAGCTAACGCAGGAGCGCTTGCGGCTTACTGCGGCGCAGGCGGAGGGGCAGGAGCTAAAAAACGACATCAGTCGCCGTCGAGCAGTGCCGACCGAGTTCGCCGTGTTCGTGTTCTCCCGGCTGGCTGCGGAAATTGCCTCGATTCTCGACACCCTGCCGCTGACTTTGAAGAGGCGTCACCCGGACCTCGAGGTTCGCCACATCGAATCTGTGCAACGCGAGCTGGCAAAGGCACGCAACCGGGCGGCGCAGCTGGACGAGCGCCTGCCTGGACTTCTGGATGAATATCTCGCAACCGCAGCTGACTGAGTTCGCCGGCTCGATCCGTGCTGGATTGAAACCGCTCGAGCGCCCGGCGCCGCAGACCCCGGTCGAGTGGGCTGACGAGAACTTCTATCTGTCCAGCGAATCGTCCTACCAAGAAGGTGCATGGGAGACGTTGCCATTCCAGGTGGCGATCCTCAATTCCATGGGCAATGACGAGATCCGTACCGTCAACGTGATCAAGTCAGCGCGGGTTGGGTACTCCAAGATGCTCTTGGCCGCAGCTGCCTACCAGGTGGAGCACAAACGCCGGAATATCCTGTTTCTGGTGCCTACCGACGGCAGTGCAGCGGGTTTCATGAAGTCGCAGATCGAGACCATGATCCGCGACGTACCAGCGGTGCGTGAACTGGCCCCGTGGTACGGATCCAAGCACCGCGACAACACGCTGGATACCAAACGCTTCAGTCATGGCAAGCAGCTGTGGTGCCGCGGCGGGGCGGCTGCAAAGAACTACCGAGAGCTCTCGGCCGACACCGTAATCTATGACGAGTTGGCGGCCTTCGCGCCGGACGTGGAAAAAGAGGGTTCGCCAACCTTCCTCGGTGACAAGCGTATCGAAGGTTCGACTTTCCCGAAGTCGATTCGAGGGAGTACGCCAAAGATCAAGGGCACTTGCCAGATCGAGGCGGCGGCCAGTGAGTCGCCCCATCTGTTCCGTCTACATGTTCCCTGCCCGCACTGTGCGGAGGAACAACCACTGCTTTGGGGTGGCAAGGACTGCGCCTTCGGCATCAAGTGGAAACCCGAGCGGCCGCAGGATGCCTGGTACAAATGTGCGGCCAATGGTTGCGATGTTCAGCAGCACGAGATGCAGGCACAGCAAGCCAAGGGGCGCTATGTGTGCGAGCGAACCGGCGTCTGGACGCGCGATGGCCTGGATTTCTACGACGCCAACGGAGAGGTAATCCCTACTCCGGAATCGGTTACCTACCATGTCTGGACGGCATATAGCCCGTTCACGACCTGGGGGCGGATCGTCCTGGACTTTCTTCTGGCTAAGGACGACCGCAACAAGCTGAAGACATTCGTCAACACCACCCTCGGTGAGACCTTCGACGAGAGCGAAGGCGAGAAGCTTGAATGGGAAAGCCTCTACGGTCGTCGAGAGGTCTGGGAGAAGCTTCCCGCTCGGGTAGCCGCGCTGACCGGGTTCATCGACACCCAGGACGACCGCTACGAGGCCCGTGTCTGGGCTTGGGCGGCCGGAGAGGAGGGATGGTTAGTCGACCGCTGGATTCTCCAGGGCGATCCGGCCAGTGACGAATTGCTCCGCAAGGTGGGCCTGAAACTCCACCAGCAATACACCCGCGAAGACGGTGTGGTCATGCGAGTGGCGTTGTGGGGATGGGACTCCGGCGGCCACTACACCGATGAGGTGTATGCGCAGAGTAAACGGCACGGCCTGTTCTGGGTCATTCCGACCAAAGGGCACAACGTCTATGGAAAGCCCGTCGCCGAGTTTCCACGGACCAAGAATAAAGCCGGCGTGTACCTGACCATGATTGGTACCGACAACGCCAAAGAACTGATCTACAGCCGGTTGAAGCTTCAGGCCCAGCCGGGCGCAGTGGTGCCGGGGGTGATGCACTTGCCGGCCAACGACGAGATCTGCGACGAGGCCGAGCTGAAGCAGCTCACCGCCGAGGTAAAGGTCCTGAAGATTGAGAAGGGCCAGCGGGTTTACCGGTGGGATGCCAAAGGCCGCCGCAACGAGGCGTTGGACTGCGCTGTGGGCGCTCTTGCGATGCTCCGGGTTGCCCAGCAGCGTTTTGGCTTGGTGCTCGACTCGCCTCCCCAGGAGGCGCCCCCTCCATCTCCAACCAACACGCGCCGCAGTACCCGCAGCGGCTACCTGAAACAACGACGATAAACAGCGAGGCCAATATGACCGAGGCGCAGCAACGGTTGGCAGACGTGCGCTCGGCCATCCACGACATCCTCACCAAGGGGCAGGCGGTTACGAAGGACGGTCGTAAGCTCGAACGCGCGCAGCTTGCCAGCCTGCGGATGCTGGAATCCCAGTACGTCGCAGATGTGAACCAGGAAGCCATGAACTCTGGTCGTCGTTCTCGCTCGGTCCGGCTCTACCATGCCGGCAAGGGGACCTGCTGATGGCTAGGTATCCGCACCTCACCCGGGCAGGATTCCTCTTACCCGACCGGATTAAGAACAGCTATGACGCAGCCGGTACCGGCCGCCGGGCCTCCAACTGGGATGCTCAGCCCGGCTCGATCAACACGCTGTCGCTGCCGGCGCTTCCTCTGTTGCGCAAGCGTTCGCGGGCAGCCGTGCGGAACGACCCGTACGCCGGCGGCGCCATTGATACCCGCGTCAGCAACCTGATTGGCACCGGCATCACACCGATGCCCACCATTCAGGACAAGGAACTGCGACGGATCCTGCTGGAGCTTTGGGCCGATTGGACGGATGAGTCCGACGCCGATGAGCGAACCGACTTCTACGGTCAACAGGCACTCGCCGCCAGGATGGTCGAGGAGAGCGGCGAATGTTTTGTCCGGCTACGCCCGCGCCGCCCTGAAGATGGCCTGGCGGTACCGCTGCAACTGCAGCTGCTGCCGGCCGAGTTCGTGCCGATCGAGAAGAACGAGATTGCCCGTAATGGCAACCTGATCCGCGCCGGCATCGAGTTCAATGCCATCGGCAAGCGCGTGGCCTACTGGATGCATCGTCGGCACCCTGGCGATAGCTCCCTGAACCTCGCAGGCTACAACCAGCTGGTTCGAGTGCCTGCCAGCGAAGTGCTGCACATCTTCGAGCCACTGGAAGCTGGTCAATTGCGCGGCGTCCCGCGCTTGACCCGTGTACTGCTGCGCCTGAAGTCGCTGGACAACTTTGACGATGCCGTGTTGTTCCGGCAGGAGGTGGCCAACCTCTTCGCCGGCTTTATCACTCGACCGGCGAACGACGGCCCACCCCAACTGGACCCCGTAAAAGGCGGCCCAGCCCAGATGGACCACGACGGTTTCACCCCAATGGTTGGGCTTGAGCCGGGCACCATGCAGGAGCTGTTGCCTGGCGAGGAGATTGAATTCTCCAAGCCGCCGGATGCTGGCAGCAACTACCCGGACTTCATGCGGCAGCAATTGCAGGCCGCTGCCGTAGGGGCTGGCATGCCCTACGAGCTGCTAACCGGCGACCTGCGCAACGTCAACGACCGCGTCATTCGGGTGGTGCTCAACGAGTTCCGCCGCCGGCTCGAACAGCTTCAGTTCAGCGTCTACGTTCACCAGCTCTGTCGCCCGATTCGGGCCGCCTGGATGGACATGGCCTTCCTGGCTGGCGTGCTCAATGTGCCGGATTACATGGCGCGCCGCCGCGACTATCTACGCACCCGCTGGGTACCGCAAGGCTGGGACTACATCCATCCGGTTCAGGACGTCCAGGGCAAGCTCATGGAAATCAATGGCGGGCTCGTGTCCCGGAGCGAGGTTGTGCTTCGCAAGGGGTACGACGCCGAGACCATCGATGAAGAAAACGCCGCCGATCAGGCCCGAGCAAATCGACTCGGGCTCAACTACACCACGGGCCCAGATGGCTCCAGGCCCGACGAAGAGGAAGTCACCCCATGATTCAGATCGCCATGCTCAAGGCGCTGGCCGATACGCTTGGCCTGCGCATCCTCAACAAGACTCCCTCCGTACAGGCCCCACAGGACAAAAACTGGTACAGCATCAAGGCTGCGGCAGAAGGGGGGGCTGAGCAGGGGCTAGAGGTCTACGTCTATGGCGAGATTGGCGCCTGGGGCGTCACCGCCAACCAGTTCATCCAGGACCTGCGGGCCATGGACGACGGCGTGTCGCCAATCACCGTGGCCTTCAACACGGTCGGCGGCGACCTCTTCGAAGGGCTGGCCATTCACAACGCGCTGAACCGTCTCGGCGAACGCTGCACCTCGCGGGTCGATGCCCTGGCAGCGAGCGCAGGCAGTGTGGCGGCCTGCGGCGCGCACCGCTTGGTGATGGCCTCCAACGCCATGCTGATGATCCACAACCCCTGGACCTGGGCTGGCGGTGACGCAGAGGACTTCCGCAAGGTCGCCGATGTGCTGGACCAGACGCTGGAGGCCATTGTCGCCTCCTACAAGCGCAAGGCCCCTGGGATCGATGACGCGGAGCTGCGCCAGTTGATCAAGGACGAGACATGGCTGACGGCTAGCGAGGCCAAGAATCTGGGGCTTTGTGACGAGATCATCGACGGCGTCACCGTGAAAGCCATGGTTGGCGACGGTGGTGCGCTGCGCCGGTACCGCAACGCGCCCGAAGCCTTGCTGGCCCAACTCGATCAGCCGCCGGCAGACCCTCCTGCTGATCCTGCGCTCCAAGATCCTGCCCCGCAGGACCCGCCCAGTCCTGCTCCGCAGGCCTCCGCTGCGGAGTTGGCTGCCCAGATCGTTCGCGGTTGCGCCGAAGCCGGCATCAGCAATCTCGTGGAGGCGCTGACCAGTACCGGAAATCTGAAGGACGAAGCTAGCGTGAAGGCCGCAATCCGCGATGCCAAGGCAGTACGTGACCTCTGTGTCAGTGCACGCCTGCCTGATCTCTCCGCTGGATTCGTGAAGGATGGCCTTGGCGTCGAGGCGGTGCGGGCCCGGCTTTTCGACAAGCTGGTCGGCAACGGCTTCGGCGAAATCATCAATACCCTGCCCACGGAAGATGATCTTCCGTCGAGCGGCGTGAAAGCAGTAGACCCTGGCGCCATCTACGCCAGTCGTAAACCTCAAGCCTCGAAAGGAGTGCAGCGATGAGTATCAAAACCGAAGGCGTTCACGCCGGAGAATTCCTCCTTTCGGAGGCCAATGGTTCCCGCAGCCGCGAAATGGTCGTGATCGCTGCCGGTTCCGGCATCTTGAAGGCCGGCACCTTGATTGGCCAGGTGACCTCCGCCAACGCCGCGGTGGCCACCGCAGCCGCTGGCAACACCGGTAACGGCACCATGGGCACCATCACTGTGGCCAGCAAGGCCATCACTGGCACCTATGTGCTGACCATCACCTCCGCCGCCGCCAACGGTGGCAAGTTCCTCCTGGTAGACCCGATGGGCGTCGAGGTAGGGGAGGGCACCGTCGGGGTCGCTTTCAGTGGTGGCGGCCTGAGTTTCACCCTGGCTGACGGCTCGACTGACTTCGCTGTCGATGACGCCTTCACCATCGCCGTGAATGCGAATCTGGGTGAGTGGACCGCCTATGACGACGACGGTACCGACGACGGTCGCCGCGCCGCTTCCGGCATCCTCTTTGCTCCGGTCGATGCGACCACCAACGACGTGAAGGCCGCCGCGATCGTCCGCGACGCCGAAGTCATCGAGCGCCTGCTCACCGGTCTGGATGCCGCCGGCCGCGCCGACCTGGCCGCCCTGGGCATCGTCATCCGACCCTGATCGATACCCACCAACTTCATCCCTTTTGAGCCCCGCCAAGTGCGGGGCTCTTTCATTCAGGAGGCCATCATGGCTGAGATTTCCATTTTCGAAGACGAAGCCTTCAGCGTTCAATCGCTCCTGGCGACCATCAACGAGCAGCACGAGATTCCCGGGCAGATCGCGGCCTCCGGCCTCTTCACTGAGGAAGGCAGCACCACCGTTACCCAGCAGATCGAGAAGGACGGCGACGTCCTCGAGCTGGTCGCAGCTGCTCCTCGCGGCGCCCCGGGCCAGGTGGTGATCGGTAGCAAGCGCCAGATGATTCCGTTCAACTGTGTGCACCTGCCGCAGGAGTTCACCATCATGGCGGACGAGATCCAGGGCATCCGGGCCTTCGGCAGCCGAACTGAGCTGCAGGGTGTTCAGGACGTGGTCAACGCCCGCCTGAACAAGGTGCGCGGCCAGCTCGACCTGACCCACGAATACCAGCGTATCGGCGCGATCAAGGGGCAGGTCCTCGACAAGGACGGCGCCATCCTGGTCGATCTGTTCCAGATGTTCGGCATCAAGCAACAGAAGCTGAAGATGGACTTCGGGTCCGTCGACGTCAGCGTTCGCGCGGGCGAGGCGCTGGACATGCAGGAAGACGCGCTCGGCAATGTCACCGGTACCGGTGCGATTGCCTGGTGCGGCAAGAGCTTCTGGGCCGATCTGATCGCTGATGAATCGGTCAAAGAGACCTACCTGAACCACGAGGCCGCTGCCGCCCTGCGTGGGGATCGCCGCCAGGCCTTCGAGTTCGGTGGTGTGCTGTGGATCCGCTATCGTGGCAAGGTTGGCGGCGTTCCGTTCGTAGGTGACGACGAAGCCTATCTGGTTCCAGAGGGTGTGCCGGGTCTGTTCAAGACCGTCTTCGCGCCGGCCAACTACATGGAAACCGTCAACACCCTGGGCCTTCCGTACTACGGCAAGCTGGAACGCATGAAGTACGACAAGGGCGTAACCGGTGAGGCGCAGTCCAACCCCCTGCACATCTGCCTCCGCCCGCGCGCCAGCATCAAACTGGCTCGTTGATCATGGCCGGCTTCAGCGATCTGGTGGAGGACATGGACGAACAGGTCATGTCCTCCCTGGGAGACGGAGAGGTCGATTACCTCGATGCCATGGGTAACACCATGGCTCGGGGAATCTCTGTGATCGTTGATCGCAATCTGGAGCAGGTAGGGCCGGATGGTCGGTTCCTCACGGATGCAGTGGGAGTGACGTGGCGAAAGGCGTTTCTGCCCTCTGTGGAGCGTGGTGGTGTGTTCATCTTTTGCCGAGAGCGCTTCGTTGTTGAAACGCCCATCGCAGATGACGGCCATATGATCACAGTTGCCTGCCAGGTGCAGTTATGACCCAGAAACCGAATCTGCTATCTGTAGCTCGGAAGGCATTGGTGCAACAGCTAGAGTCTGTCCAGCCAGGCAATGGCTATAGGACGTCTGCTGGTCTCAATGTTCGTTCAGGTTGGTTCAACGAAATCATTGCAGCCGAGAAGTCCGGATTCCCGATGATCGTCATTCAGCGCAACGACTCCAAGACACCGGAGGCCGGGCCTGGAGCGATGAAGGTGTTCCCAGGCTTCCACGTTATAGGTGCCGTCGAGGCCGGTCTCGACGATTATGAGGATGCGCTGGATGACCTTGAAGAGGACTTGGTGCGCTGTCTGGCCCCCTCGCATGGAACCGCCGCTCCTTGGCTGCCGCAAGGTGTTCCCGGGATAGCCCAGGGGCCTCCCCGTCGCTTCCCCCCGGGCAATGGTCTCAAGGCCGCCACCGTCATGATTCCGGTTTACCTGACCACCTTCATAGACACCATCAAGTTCCGCTGATCCTTCATCCCATAGAGCCCGGCCAAGCGCCGGGCTTTTGCATTTCAGGAGGCCAACCATGGCTCGTACCGTAGAAACTTTCGTAGTCGGCGGCATCGTGAAGATGCGCAAGGCCGGCACTGGCTTGCCGTTTACTGATGTTGGCCTCGTCAGTACCTACCAGCAGTCGCACGAAACCAACCAGCTTCGCCTGGAGAACACCCGCACCCCGCTCGGTGGCACCTTCGACAAGCTCGACAAGGTGACCTCCATGAACCTGGCGATCTTCTTCCGCGAGTTCAACTCGACCAACCTTGCCAACCTCCTGTGGGCGGACGTCACCTCGGTGCCCTCGGAGGCTGTTGCCGACGAAGTGGTTATCGTCCAGGTCGGCAAGACCAGCGCCCTGGCCAAGATGCCGCTGACCATCACCTCGGTGATCGAAGACACCACTGATCCGGAACCTGCCGAGTTTGAGGAAGACACCGACTTCAAAATGACTGGCGCCGGCATTGAGGTTCTGGAAGGCAGTGCGCTGGCCACCGCCATCGGCGCTTCCTCGGACTACAAGGTCAAGGTGTCCTACACCTGCGCGGCCTATGACGAGATCCAGGCGCTGACCAACAGCGGCGAGGAATGGGAAATCCTGTTCGAAGGGGCCAATGCCGTGGGCACCAAGTCGCGCGTCAACAACCGCTACTACCGCTGCAAGTTCGGCGTTGCCGAAAGCCTGGACTGGATCAGCGTCGAGGACTTCATGGGCATGCAGTCCACCTGCGAAGTGCTCGCTGACGACACCCGCATCGGCGCTGGTCTGTCGCAGTACATGAAGATCCAGAAGGAAACCCCGATCCCGGCGCCGTGATCCATTTCGTGGCCGGCTGACAATGGATGGGCTACATTCCCTCCCATTTCACAATGGGAGGGAACCTTATGCTCAAAAGAATTGCCGCTTTGTCGCTTCTGGCATTTGCCTCGGCCGCATTTGGTGAAGCGTCGTCGACTTCAACTTACGCGACCTTCGAGCAGTGTGAGGCCGTTAAATCCAAGGTCATCACCGACCTTAATGTGTCGCCGAGTAAAATCATTCCAATCATCAATACCTCGCTGATGACCGTCACGAGGATCTGCACTGCCGATGGCAGCGTGTTGATCTCTTGCAGCCGCGAGGATGAGAAGATGATCGTGACACGGTCAACGACTGGATGTTGAGAATGTTCTTTCCCTGAAACCCGCTACGGCGGGTTTTTTTATGCCCGGAGAATTTATGAGTGCCATTGCAGCCAGCATCGTCAAGAAGGTGGGCGAGCGTGAGGTAATCGTTCGCGAGCTCTGTGTGGGCGATGCCCGCGCCATGTTCGCATCCGTGAGCGAAGGCGACGTGTTCGACGACCTCCTGTTCGTGGACTGCCGTCTTGCTGACTTGGTGCGCATGACCAACCTGAGTCGCGAGGACATTGACGGTCTGCGTCCGAGCGAAGTTCGCGAGGTAATCGCAGCCTGCAAGGAGCAGAACCCGGATTTTTTCGATCTGCTGGCCCGGCTCCTGCCGCGGGCCAAGGGCTAAAACAGCTCGATTCAGCAATCTGCACCCTAGTGAAAGCCGGGCATCGCGACGTGATGAACTACCCCTGGCCCCTGTTTCTGCGCGCCTTGAAAGGTTGAGTCCATGAACCCAGAAGTAGAACTGAGGCTGACGGCAGACCTCGATGATGCGGCGCGTGAAGTAGCAGGCTTCCGGAAGGAATATGGCCGCCTGGTTCAGGAGGTGGAAAAACCTCTTCGTCAGGCGAACACCTTCCGCGAGGTCAGCCAGAGCCTCGAGGGGACTCAGCGCCAGATTGCCTCCACCAAGGATCGTTTGCGCCAATTGCGGGACGAGATCGTCCGCGCTGAGGCCCCATCCAAGGAGCTCCAGGCCGACTATCGGAACGCCACGAATGAACTGCGGCGCCTGGAGCGTCAGGAAACCTCCCAGATTGCGCAGCTTCGCAGCGTCCGCTCGGAGCTACAGGGCGCCGGAGTCGATGTCAGCAACCTTGCCGCCGAGCAGCGGCGCCTCAGCGCAGAGTTCAATCGCCGCTTTGAGGCTGGACGGTCAGACTCCGCTATCCAGGCTGCCAGGGCGGCGCTGGGTGTTGGCGAGATCGAATCGGCCCAGCGAGACCTGGTTGAACTGCGGCAGCAATACCGACTGGTGACCCGGGACGGGAGCCTGTCCGCCCGCGAGCGTGCTGAAGCCGAGGCGAACTATCATCGGAGCGTTTCCGACACCCTGGCGCGACTGCGTGAGCTCCGGGCTCAGACAGTTAAGCAGGCCAGCGAAGAGGAACGAGAGGCGGCTGCCCGGGGGCGGCGTGCGTCCCAGGCTAAGCAGAGCATCGCCCAGGTCGCTGCGGCGCAGCGGCAAGCGGCCGTGGAGGCCCGGCGGGCGGCCGCCGAAAGAGCCAGAGACAATCTCGGGGTGAATCAGGCGCGTGCCGCCGAGCAAGAGATTGCCAACCTCCGCCAGCAATACGACCTGCTTCGCCGGTCGGGCGCCCTGACCTCCAGAGAGCTGGCGATCGCTCAGCGTCAACTGAAGCGGCGGATTGCCGAGACCAAGGCGGAGCTCAGGGGCCTGGCGTCTGGCGGCGGTGACTCCGTTATTTCCGGCGCGACCAGTGAGATCCCAGGTTTATCGCGGATTTCTGGTGGAGGGCCTGCTGCGGTGGCTGCCGCTGGCGTGGCCGCCATCGGGGCGGCCGCCATGCAGGTCGCTCAGGGTTCCGACGAGGTCGGTCGTCTCGATTCGCGTCTCCGGCTGGCGACCCGCTCCCAGCAGGAATTCAACGCTGCTCAACTGGAGCTGGACCGGATCGCCGACGTTACCCAGGGGGATGTGGCTGATCTTGTCGGCCTGTACTCCAGGCTGCAGCGCCCCATGCGGGATGCTGGCCTGGATCAGAAGGCCACCCTGGAGACCATCGAAGCGGTATCCCTCGGTCTCAAGATCGGCGGCGCTTCGGCGGAAGAGTCGGCCTCTGTAATCCAGCAGTTTTCGCAGGCCATCAGCAGCGGCGTCCTTCGCGGCGAGGAGTTCAATGCCGTCTTGGAAGGTTCCGACCGAATCGCGGGCGCGCTGGCTGACTCGCTTGGGGTGACGATCGGCGAACTGCGTGAGATGGCGGCCGAAGGGCAATTGACCGCCGAGCAGGTAACCAACGCGCTACGTAAAGAGTTGCCGAAGCTGCGTCAGGAGATGGATTCCTTCGCCCCTGAAATCGGTGCTGGATTCCGCCGCATCTTTACGGAAACCAAACGATATTGGGGCCGCTACGCCAAAGAGTCAGGCGCTACCGATGCGATAGCGAAAGGACTGAATGACTTTGCTAAGAGCGTCAACGGCGCTCACAACCTGATCAAGAAAGCCGATTCGGACCTGACCAAGTCGCAGAGGGAAGAGTCTGCCGCTCGGCAGGAAATCCTGAAGCAGGAAAAGGAGAATACCGAGAAGGCTCGCGCCGAACTGCTGAACAGCCTGAAGGACACGATGGCTCAGCAGCGGACGTTGCTGGCCAAGGCCAATTCCGAATTACTGGCGGCGAGAAAACAGCAGGAGAGCATCGCCGCTGAGTTCAAGGCGGCGGCTGCGGAATTCGCTGGCGCTGCCGGCCAGAAAGGCGATGCCAGTTTTGGCGATGTCACGGCAGCCAAGGTTTCGGCTCGCGAGAAGCTTCGGCAGGGTGACGCCCAGGGCGCCATCAGTGAGGCCCGGCGCGCAGTGGAGCTGCTGCGTCAGCTTCGCGCGGCCGGAGAGAACGAATTCGGTTTCGCAGGAGTGGCGAAAGAGCTCGAGGCGATCGCCAACCAGGCTGCCAAGGTTGATGCCGAGACGGCGAAGGTGAAAGAAGGCCTGGCCAAGATGGAGCTGGAGAACCTCTCCAATCAGGCCAGGCTGCTTGAAAACATCACTATCCGTTTCGGCCTGGACGCGAGCAGCGTGGAGACGGTCAAACAGCAGATGTCCGACTTGGCCAAGGGGTTGTCGGAGCAGATGACCATCCAGGTCAAGGTCGTTCCGCCCGCTGAGATGGGAGCACCTGGCGTGCCCACGGCAGCAGGAGTTGAGTTCCCTGCTTTCGCTGAGGGTGGGTTGCTGCGCGGCCCCGGGACGGGTACGAGCGACAGCATCCTCATGTATGGCTCCAACGGCGAGTACATGGTGCGGGCGGCCGCAGTCCGTCATTACGGCACGGCATTGCTCGATCGGTTGAACGCCATGCGCCTGCCGCGCTTCGCCGAGGGAGGCCCGATCGGTGGGCGATCCCTGCCGTCTATTCCGGCGCCATCGCCGTCGCTGCTGGCGCCAGCGCAGCAGGCCGGCGGAGGGAACACCGTTGTCCTCCAACTGCCCGGCGGTAACACCTACACCTTGCAGGCTGACAAGCCGACCTACGACGCCATTGTGCACAACGAGTCTCGTAAGCATGGGAGAAAGTAAATGGCTGAGGTGATGCTCGGGGGCATCCCCATTCGCCTGCACAGTGGTGCTCCTGAGCCGGAACACACCCCTATTGGTGGCGTCACTCTTGCCCGTCGCTCTGGCGGCGCTGCCGTGAAGATGCAGCACTGGCGGAAGTGGGCGATTACGATCCGAGGGATTGGCTGGATGGGGCCGGGGCTCGCCGGCTTGGACTTCAATCAGCCGCTGGAGCTGCGCTGCATAAGGCAGCAGTCGCTGACCACTACCGCGCTCACTGGCATTTTGCCGGGCACGCCGCGTCCAGACGACAACCCTTGGGCGTTGGCCTATGTGGGCGGTGATTGGAGGCTCACTCCAGTGGATGTTGAACCGGACAAGAGCTTTACCATCACTGCGGTTCCTGGGGCGATTGAATACAAAGTGTGTTGGCGCCCTGTGTTCATGGTCTTCTGCGAGCCACCGGTTGAGTCCCTGGATCCTGCAACCAACACCCATACCTGGACCATCACCGCCGAGGAAGTCTGATGGAGCTGAATAGTTCCGAGCTGAACGCCGTCGAGTTGAACGGCGCTTCGGCCGGCGGGAGTGTGTCTGATCCGATCACCATCGTCCCGGTGGTGTCGGTGATCTGGTCCGCTCGGCTGCTGCTCAATGGGGTGGATGTCTCGGACCTGCTGACGGGGGGCGTGAGGATCGAGAGGGAGGAGGGCGCCCGCTGCCTGGCGGACTTCAGCCTCTTGCTCAATGCCGGCCCGGTGAACCCGGCGGCATACACCGGCCAGACCGTGGAGCTCTACTACCGCGACTGGGTAGACGGTGCCTGGCGGGAGGAGCTGTGCTTCAAGGGCTGGGTGATCCGGCCTCAGTTCACCCTGCAGACGCGCATCCTGGACTGCGAGTGCAGCGACCGGCAGCAGGAAATCGTGGAAGCCATGGACGTCGCTGCCATCGACGCCCTGGTGGGCGGGCTGTGGTCGGCTGACGTGTTCGAACCCGTCGAAGGCCGCTCCCGCTGGGACTACGCCATGGAACGGATGAGCACCCAGGCAGCCAGCCTGCAGTGCAGCGTCGAGGGTGACTTGCAGGTGACGCCCTGGGCGGCCGGGGAGGCGGCCTTCCTGATCCCCGCCGGCGCGGTGCTGGATGGCAGCCTGGAGTGGGTGCCGGTGGAACTGAACGACCGTATCAACGTGGTCGAGGTCACCGCTGACTATCGCTTCATCCGCCTGCGCGAGCGCCACCAGGACTTCCTCTGGGAGCACCCTGCGGTTGAAGGCCTCACCATTCTCGATGGCTTCTGCCTGACCTGGGGGCGCGACGACAACAGCGAGGTGCCGGACATCGGCATGGTGGAGGATGCCAGCACTGATGCTGGGTACCAGGCCATCCTGGGCACGGCGAACTGGGGCAGGGTGCCCGCCACCGGTAGCGGTGTGCTGTGTGACCCGCCATTCGGCTGGACCAACCCGTACCCGGACCTGCTGTTGAGTGCCAGCTGGACCAGTGCCATGCGCTGGAGCCAACGGGTGACCGAGCAGTACACCCTGCGGGTCGAGGCGCCGGCCAGCGTGGCCCAGGCCGGGGAAGTGATCAGCCGCGAACGCATCGCGCTGGAGACCGAGAGCGACCGCGAGGCGGAATTTGAGGGCGCGGAATTCACCGAGCCGGATCCAGATGCCACCGAGGACGCCCTGGGCGACTGGGTGGTGGATGTGCGGGAGGATGATCGGCGTTCTGCCGCGTTGTCCTGCGGGCTGGCGATGGCCACTGCCTCCATTCTGGGGGCGCACCGGGGCAACCGGTTTGCCTTCCAGCTGCCGACCTCAGACACCCTTGGTATCCGCCTGGAGCACACCCTGCATGTGCAGGACGAGATTCTCGGCCAGCCGGTGCAGTGCCGTGCCAAGGTGTTCAGCATCATCCATGAGTGGGACTTCGACAGCGGCTCGGCCCTGACCAGCATCCAGTTGGCCGTGAGCCAGGGCGGCGGAGACGTTACCGATCCGCTGACCTTGCCGGCGATTCCGCCGAGCACGCCACCTGGCACACCGCCGGAGCTGATCATCCTGCCGACGCAGTTGGGTTCGCGTAACAGCAGCCCGCTGTATGATGACGAACTCGACGGGTTCGCCGGCAACTACACGGTCAACGACCTGGACATCAACCCGGACCTCGAGGAATTCCCGCGCCGCTTCGACCTGACGGCGCCGGAGATTCCCGAAGAGCACCGTGACGAGTACACGGTCACCCAGGCCAAGACCTATCAACTGGCCCTCCCGAACGACCTGCTGGAGTTGTAATCCATGACCCTTGCCCAAGAGCGTGCGGCCACTCGCGCGGGGATCACGGCTGCCCGTACAAACACTCTTCGACGGGACCTGAACTCACTGGAGACCCAGCGCCGCCAGATCCGGGAGTTGGTCACGCTGGAGCGCAAGGGGCTGCGCCCGGCAACGAAGGGGCGTGGGACCTGGGACCCTAACAAGCCGACATTTGGGGGCGGAGGCGGCGGCATCGCCAGCCCCCTGACCGAGCCGAGCTTTGCTGCTCGCGAGTATTGGCCATCGGGCTGGCCCAGCAGTGACGGTCTATTCGAGGTCCCGGCAATCAAGGTGCTCCATCTGGAGGATGCCGACGGCGCCAAGGTGGAGATCAACCTGGCCGAGCCTCCGGCCATTCCCTGACGAGGAGCTTACATGCTGATGTTCGTTAATAACTGGAGCACCACCCTGCAGGCCGGCCTCTCCGCTGGCGCGCCCCAGCTGCAGGTTCCGGCCTCGCTGGCCGCCCGGCTGGTTGGATTGGGATCGGGGGCTACCTATCGGCTGACCCTGGTGGAGCTGAGCAGTGCCGGGGAAGAGATCGGCTGGGAGATCGTCACCGCGAGTGCCAACACAGCTGGTCTGCTCACGGTCACGCGGGCGGAGGAAAACACCGTGGCCCGCGACTGGCCAGCGGGGACGAAGATATCCGCTCGACTGACGGCCGGCGCGCTGAATGACTTGCAGCAGGCCCAGGCGGAACAGGCACAGACCATCGAGGACCTGCAGCAGTCCATCGCCGAGTTGGTGACACGGATCGAAGCCCTGGAGCAGGGCGGCGGCGTGTCGGATGGAGTGTTGACGGACTCGGCGGGGCAACCGCTGACCGACCAACAGGGCAACTATCTCACCGGGGCGACACCATGGCTGTGACCTGGGGCTGTCCGTGGCATGGCCTGGTCAAGGGGGGGCAGCTGGAGCTGCCGAACGGGCGGACCATTGCCTATCCGCAACCCCCGCAGACCTGGCCGTGGGATTCTGGCGATACGCGGCTGGTCTCACGGCCAGGCCATAGCGCGCCTGTACGCACAGACGAAGAGCTTGCGGCGGATGCCGCCGCCGGGCGCCAGTGGCTGGGGGCGGCGATCCTGGCCGGTGGTGAAGGGCAGCTCCATGGCCGGCCGTTGGAGCGCAATTCCTGGATCTATTGCGCGCCGAGCGGGGCCCGCTGGCTCGTTGATGCGCATCGTGCCGGTACTTGTCCTGCCGGTGCGGAGGTCTTCGATATCCAGCTGGAGCTACGCCGCTTCGGCGTAATCGGCGGCCAGCCCGACTGGCGCAACCTCTATATCAGCCTGAGCCCGACCGGGATGGAGCCAACCGGAGAGTTCATCGCACCCGGCGAACCTGGACAGAATCGTTACGACATCATCCTGCATGACTCGAACCCCGACGGCAGCCAGGCCGTCTTCATGGTGTGTAAGCGTTCGGATGGCTATCCCAGCCCCTATGCCTGGTGGTGTGTCCAGATGAGCGAGGAGGACGGCGAACCAGGAGCCGAGCTGCGATTGCTGTACGACTATGCCACCACCGTGGGGGAATACAGCTTCGAGCCAGGGCCTGATCATCGCCTGACCTGGTTGCGGATGACGACGGATGGCGAGGAGCTGGAGAAAGAGGTCATCCGCGACGAGGTTGGCAACGTCGTTGGCGAGATCAGTCGCAACCGCACCACCTTGGTCCTGCGGGAGTATGACGAGCATGACCCGATGACGCCTCCGGGGCTGCCCGCCGTCCCGCTGGGCAGCGGCGTGACCCGGGCGGAGCACATCACGGCCATGTACTGGCAAGACGGGGCCTGGCACCCGGTTACCCTCCGCTACGAGTGCCGTGACGTCGTACAACTGAGCGCGAGCAGCAGCTCAGCTGAATTCGAGATCTGGAACGGCACTATCGATGGCACCTACTACATCGACCACATACCGGTCGGCTTCCAGGTGGACTCGGTCTACGCCATGCGCTGCGACTCAACCGTAGAGCTGACTCTGAGTAGGGGGGACGTGCAAGTCAGCGAGCAGGTCCGCCTGCAGTACCAGGGCGACAAACTGGTGGGGTATTACCGTGACTCGGGCCCGATCAGCACCAACCCGCCCCAGTGGAGCTGGCCGGGTAGCGTGCGCAGCCAGCTGGACTATGGCGACCGGCAGCAGCTGAACGAGGCAGCCTGGGATGACGAAGGGGTGCGCCCCCCCACCAGCTTATTTTATCGCGACTGGGTCGGCGTGCCGGACATATGGTCTCTGAATAGGCTGCTGCGCACCCAGCGAGGCCCCGCCATCCTTGACCTGCTGTGTAATCCGGACCGTACGCCCTGGGGGTGGCTGCTTACCTACTCGGCCAGCGCCTCGCCCAGTACCTGGCCGCTGCGCCTGAGCCTCTGGCCGGTCTGGCAGTCCAGTCAGCTGCACTCGCCCAATCTCATCCAGACCCAGCGCACCACTGGCGCCGCAGAGCTGCGTCTGCGGGATGTCTTGAGTCCGGCCGGACTGACCAGTGTGAGTGCCGCGTGGGTACCTGCGGCACGCCTGTATGGCTCGTACAGCCCACTGAGCGGGGACGTTGTAACCAACCAGACCCAGCCTGTGTGCTGGGTGTAATCCAGACCCAAGGAGACTCTCATGCCCAACGTGCAACACATCCTGACTGGCGCGGGCTCCCCGAACGCGGCGCCGCCCAGTGTGGGCGCCCACTACCTGGACCAGGATACGCGGGACCTGTGGCAAGCCGTCGGTACCGAGACGGCAGCCGACTGGCGCTTGGTCTACGCCGAGCCAAAGGTACTGAGGGGGGGCGGGACTTTCGAGGTGGACGGCCTGCGCGACGTTCATTGGTCCGATTTCGGCGCCAGTGGCGACGTCCTGGTGCTCGCTGAGCTTACTGGCAGGCACGGGCGCTTCGACATGGCACTGCTGCCACGGTCGAGTGTCACCCAGTTCAGTATTGAGCTCCAGGCGCAGGAGCCACCTCTGTCCGTGGCCACCGGGGAAGAGGTGACGGCGCTGGAGGGCGATAGGCCGCAGTTGCTGACCTTCGAGTGGATAGGCAATTACGGCTGGGTGATCACCCGGCAGCTCGCGTTGCCCGCCTTCGGGGTCCCTCAGTTTCCACCCCCCGAAATGTAGCCGCGGCCCATAACACCGTTGTGACCAGGCCCAAGGAGTCGCCAGTCATGCGGCCGTCTGCCTATCGCGCTGGAGACTGAGAGAGCGAGGCCAAGCTGGCCAACCCCTCCGGGGGCTTGCCGCCAAACACCAGCCGCAGCGTGGCCTGGGGCTAGCGCTCCACCCAATTCGATTTCATCCCTACTGACAAGGAGCAGCCAGCCATGAAGCCGGCCTGTGTACCCCTGTGCCTGATTCAGGGCGCGACCTTCCGCGACACCCTGCGACTCAGCCAGCCGACCCTGGTCTACAAGGCCATCCAGTCCATCCCGGCGGAAGCGCCGGTCCGGCTGGTGGTACCCGATCACGGTCTGGCTG
>NZ_JBHZGM010000051.1:0-18715 GCF_043392685.1 Metapseudomonas phytobenefica
CGTGTTCATTGGGTTCTTCCTTCGCCCAAGGCGATATCGGTGTCATGCCACCCGGCCAGGAACAGGTGGCGCTCCTTCATGTCACCCATTCCCCATGGGCAGGCTTCGCGCCCAAGCCCATGGCGTCGGTAGCCAGCGCCTTCCTGGTAGGCATGGGTTTGTTCGGGGTGTTCGATGGGGGCTTGGTTGTTCATCCCTCGTCGTCCTCATCCCCGCTCCTATCGATCGACAGGGGGAAGTTTCCGAACCACTGCTGCGCGATGGCCAGGCCTATGCGGAAACCCTTTGCCTTGTCGTCCTGCAGGACGAGCGGATCATCCTCGCCGAGGCGAATCTCCGTACCAGCCGGCGCATCAAGGATGGTCTTGATGTTGTTCATCCTGCTGGTGTGCCACCGGATCAGGCCTTCGGCGATCTCCTTCAGCTCGACCTGGGAGCAGAACTGCTCGAGCATCTCGCGCAACTCCTCCTTGGCCTCTTCAGCGTTCTCCAGGGCATTCCCGGAATCGAATGGACCATCTATGAGCGACCAGGCGCTGGCGAACACTTGCGCTTGGGACATGATGCTTTCGACGGAGATGGTGTTTTCTGCGGACATGAAGGTGCCTCCCTGGCGAAACGCCAAGCTGAGTAGGTAGGGGATGGATCAGGACTTGGGTGGAACGGGGATGCAGTTCAGGCAGCCACAGGGCATGGGCTTGCCGGTGTGGCGGCAGATAATCTTGATCATGGTGTGTGGGCGGTGTTGTTCCAGAGCTGGCGCAGCACTGGGTGCAGCTCCAGGGTATCGGCGGTTGGGTCCAGCAGTTCGTTTCGCGGGTCCAGCACGGCAGTCATGCCCCAGGTGACGCGGAACATAGAGCCTTGCTGGGCGACTTCGATCAGCTTCGTCAGCACCCTCTTGCACTGCTCGTGGTCGTCGAGGTCGAGCCATTCGATGCTGTCTTCGTCCTCGGTGATGCAGTCGGGCAGGTAGCCCTTGATCAGCGACTCCAGGAAGGAGGCGACCTGCTGGGCGCACTCAAGGTCCTGCTCGCTGGCGCGTGCCATCTTCATAGTGGGATTCCTTCGCCGTAGTGGCGCTATGGCATGGGGTGGGAGAGAGGAGAAGAGATTGGATATGTTGCGTAAGTATCTGGTCGTTCTGTTGGTTGCTATTTTTGATTTTTTGCCAGGACGAAAGTTTTTTCACAAGGAAAGAAAAAACAATTGCTTGTCAGTTTTCTTCCTTTAGCATTAAGACTCTACCAATCTAGGCAGAGCCTTGGAGAGTTTCATGAGTAATGAAGAATTTGTAATGGAAGTAGTTAAACTGGATGCGAGTCATGCAGTAGCATCAGCCCTATCCGCTCATGGCAAGGTTTACCTTACGCCACACCTACGGCCCGGCGTTCGAATTATTTGGGTTGATGAAGGTTTCGATTTAATTCTTCCGCATGCATTAAGAATAGGCGGAGTGCCGGTCACTTACATTGAATGCAGTACTATTAAAGAAAGATATTCCGTGCATTGGGTTGGAGAAGATGGCTTTGACTATCATGGAGATTTCGAGTCTGACCTAATCGCAGCTCTCGAAGTTAGACCCAAAGTAGCCACTCAATAACTCCGAATACACCACCCTGCAATGCCACGACTGCGCATAGGCCACCCCGTCCAGCGCCTTGACTACGCTTTCTGACAGCCGGTTAAGGGAGGTTTGCCATGATGATTCCGTGCATGTGGTGCCGGGCGACAGGCCGTCATCCGGAAGGCGGTTGGTGTCTAAACTGCGGGGGCAAAGGCTATATCGACCAGCCGGATCCCAAGGTCGAGTTTCGAGGACCGGTGGCTTCTTCAAGGCGGAAGCAAGAGAAGATGCCGAAGCCCCCGAAGAAGGAGCTGACCAACGAGGAGGCGGGTTATCTCCTACTCCTAATCCTCGGGCTAGCCGGGGCATGGTCGTTGGGGTGGTGGACACTCCGCTACTTGGGTATATCGCTATCCGGATTTGGCCCCTGGGAGACACTGGGAATCACCTTCGGCACGGGCCTTGGAGTGGCTGCGGTTGCTCTCACTGCCCTCTACTTCGCATTGCGTTGGCTGAAGAACCAGGTGGTCAAGCTCTGGCAGCGCACGTTCCGGAAGCGCTGAAGCTGAGCGGCTCCGCACAGGGGTCTTTCTCTGTCTGTGCTGCGCTTAACCCCATCGCCATCTCTGCACCGGCATCGGCAGTTCACTGAGCTGTGGCGCTATGGCATGGAGTGGGGTAGGTTGATTGCGCCAACAGGGAAGTCGGTCAACAGGTCATCAATTCGAGGAGGACCATATGAATCCCTGCCAAGCTTGTGTTGATCAGAAGGGACAAAGCTTTCGAGTAGGACCGCACCAGAACCTAGTTCTTGTACAGACTTGGGAATGGCCGGGCGGACCGATGGGAAGCAGTCACACAGATCGCCTTTATCAGTGCTCAACCTGCGGCCATCAGCTCTTCTGGAGCAATGAGAAGATGGGCGACAGAACCTGGTCCTGACGTCTTAAACCACCCTGCAATACCACGACTGCGCATAGGCCACCCCGTCGATGATCTCTATTCCGGTGATCACCATGCCGAGGGTGGCCATGGTGTGTACCTGGACGTCGTAAAGGGTTGGCAGGGTGGGGGCCTTCGGATTGGTCTGAAGGATGTCCGCTATGTGCGAAGGCCTGCCCATGGGTGAGTTCATATCCAGGCGGATATAGACGTCGCCCCTGATGTACTGGACGTTGTCGAGCTTGCGCTGTTCGATGGGCTTGCCCTTGTAGCGGAGGCGGCGGATGTCGAAGTGCATGGCGAATACTGGATAAATAAACAGTATTCTGCGCATGCGCTTCGATTCCGTCCAGAGCTACCCGACCAGCCGGGATGGATCACACGAATAGCAGGGGCTGGACTGCGCCGTCAGCGTAGATCTTGTCGAGCGGGGTGTCAGCGGTTGGCTCGTCACCTTCCCATCCGTCTGGCCAGGTCTCCGCAGTGATCAGCTCGCGGATGCGGGCTTCTTCTTCCGCGTTGATGAGGTCGACTGTGGGGCGTCCCAGGAGAACAGCGGCCTCATTGATCTCTGCCTGGATGGCCAATATGTGCTCCAGCCCCATCAGGCGTGACTCCAACAAGATCGGCCCCATGCGCTGCGGGTTGGCGGCGATGCTGCCGTCCTTCAGTCGCTCGATTCCGGCTTTCCGCAGTCGGTGCTGGGGTTCGCGAAGTTCCCGCCAGAGTTGCTTGATTCGCTTCAGCGGTGCCAGGTAGGCCCAGTACGGGTTGAGCAGGATGGTATCCAGCGCCATGTCTTCACTGGCCAGCGGGCAGCCGGTGCAGCCGGTGCGGGCATTGATCTCCTCGGCCTCATCGCCGCCGTAGGCGTCGGCGATCATCGCGGTCGACCAGTCGCCGAACTCAGCCTGTGGCGCCCAGTGCTTCAGCCACTCCCACACATGGCAGACCCGCCAGTGCAGCAGCGGGGCAAGAGTGGCGAGGCGGCCCTTCAGCCCCTTCGCCTCGGGCAGGACCTTCTGATACCAGCCCTGGCCGCACTCGGCGCCGTCCTTGCCGCAAGACATCTCGATGCGCTTGTCGCGGATCGCGCTCTCGCCCTGGCGCACGCCGGTGATCATCAGGACGTTGCCATCCAGTTCGGCCAGGCGCTGCTCCAGGGCGGCCTGCATCGGGTCGATCTTGATCTGGCGGGTGCACCAGCGAAGCGTGTTGTTGTTCGGCGGCGGGACGCCGCGGCCGAGGATGTAGACCATGAAGCGCTTGTCGAGCGGGGCGGTGACCACTTCGACGTGGATGCCGCGATCCTCGAGCTCGTCCATGATCTGCCGCGCGGCGATCGCCAGCGGGGGAAGTTCCTGTCGAGTGTCGGCGTAGAAGATGGTCAGGGTCTTCGGGGCCTTGATCCGGCCGGTGTCGATCAACCAGATGATCAGGGTAAGCGTGGCGCTAGAGTCCTTGCCGCCGGACCAGGCCATGCCCCAGTGGGGGTGATCGGCGCCGTAGGCCTGCAGGCTCTGGATTGTCAGCTCGATGCTCTCGGTCATCTGCAGGCGCTGGGCGCCGGCGGCGAAGATGTCGCCCTGGCGAGGTGCATGGGCTTTCGGCGGCTCAGCTGACGTCACCTGCTCGACCTTTTTGAGCGCAGGGTAATTGACGGCCAGTGTCCTACCTTCGGCATAGCCGCTGGTGCATTTCAGGATGGCGTAGCCTTCTTCGTGAAGGGACAAGATGGTGCCTTGGCAGCGATATCTCTCCCGGTAGGTGAAGCTGACCTCATCGCTGGGCGCAAACGCTACCTTCTGGTTCATGCCGCAGGCTCCTTCGCGCCAGTGAAAATGTCGATCTGGGCCTTGTCGCATTCGGCCTGGCCATGGGGAAGTGGCGTGCTCGAATCCCCTCTCTTGGCCCAGTCTTTTGCCTGATTGACGTAATAGCTGCGGTTCTCCATTGACTCCTTCAGCGACCGATTCGAGAACGTGCCGGAGTTCCGGTAGAACTTCTTTTCACGCCCTTCGATGACCGCGCTGACGGTCACGGAGTAGCCAGGGTTTGCGTAGTCCTGGTTGAGGTCGTGGATCGTGCTGTCGATGTGGCCAATCACTTCACCGTCCCGCTTGATCTCCCACACCTTGGTGATCTTGGTGTCGCCACGATGGCGGTAGTCAGGGCCAATCGGCTTGAAAGTGACCTTGCTCATGGCTTTCTCCAGGTCGAGCGATGCCGTGCCGCTGGTGCGGCTGGCGGGTGGGATTGAACGTGAGGTAGGTTGTGCGTATCTGTAAAAACGTAGGGACGGGAGCAAGAATGGAAAAGTCGAGGGCGATAGTTGAACTGGAGCGTTACCTATCTCTTATTAACTTTCTCAGGGATGAAGTAAATCTCTACGAAGAGCTGTTCTGTGTAGACAGCAACGTTTCAAAGATCAATGAGACTCTTCCCAATGTTTTTTTGGTGATTCAGGTTTCTATGTTTTCAAGCATATTGACCCGCATCTCGGCCTGTTTGGAGGCAGAGGGGAGTGATCGTTTTGGTTTCAATATCTCAATTGCCCGGCTTTTCTCTAATTTCTCGGCACACATCAGCGAAGGTCAGCGGTCCGAGCTTCATTCAATAAATGAAGAGTATGAGCGACTCGGAATAAAGTTATTTCGGCACAAAGTCATTGCCCACAATGACGTTGAGACCGCACACAATGTCGAGAAATTTGCCCATAGCATTACGCCTGGATCGCTTCCGCCCCTCGTAGGACGGATTTTCAACCTCGCTTTGAGCGTCTTCGAAGGGCTGCCAGAGTTCCAGTACCTAGAAATCAAATCTCCTCCAGCTCAAATTTATCCCGAGGCCGACGGGACAGCTCTCGTTAATCACCTACGCCGATCAATGAACATGGCGAAATAGCCCTGCAATGAAATTGCGAATCAATCGACTGGCCGTATAGTGCGACCGGCGCCGCAGGTACGGGTGATGAGACCCTTGCGATCTAGGGCGTTGATGCGGTCCTGAACAGCGTTCTCGTTGACGCTGGCGAGCTTGGCCAACTCAGCCACGGTGGGCGAGTAGCCTTTCTCCTTGATGTAGGAGCGGATGTGCTGCAGAGTTTCGGCCTGCTTGGGGGAGGGTGTCAGTCGCGCCATTCGTCGCGGGCCTCCTGCAGGTCTTCAAGGCGGCACTGGCTGATGCCCTTGGCGTGAATCCACTGCGCCACGTTTTCCGACACCGTGAATTCGTGGCGCGGGATTCGAACCCGGTGGGCAGAATGCTGTTGCCCGAGCATGTGGGTTTCGTGGATCAGTTGCTCGACCACCAGGGCAAGGTCGGTGATGCCTCGCCACTGCGCGATCTCGTTCAGCATGGCGCGGGTACCCGGGCGGAGACGGTGGCGCAGCCACTCAGCCGGCTTACGCGCGCAATGGCTGGCGCTCGCGGCCACCGCCGCCGAAAACTCAGCGCCCAGGGCATGGGTGTTGATGATCAGGATCTGGATGGCTTCGGCCTTCTGGCTGAAGCCATGCCACAGCATGAGTTCGGCGAGTGCTGCGTCAGTACCCTTGATGACACGGTGCCGCAGTTCGACCTCGCCCAACTCCTTCCTCTTCGCGGTTGCGTCGTCGTCCCGCTCGCGTTGGGTCTTGGCCATGGTCAACTCTCCACGGAGGTGGGGAACGACAGGCCGTAAGCCTTACACACCCGGTTGAAGATCTTGTACCCCATGCCGGAGCGCATGCAGGCCTGGCGCTTGGTGAGGCCGATGTCGAGGAAAGCCCGGAGCCGATCAGCGAAGATTCGGTCCCGCTCCATGGCGGCGAGCTGGGCGCCGGTCGGTGCAGCCTTGAAGGTGATCTGGAAGTCGCGGCCGATGGTGTCGAGCATCCGCCGGCTCACCCCGAGCCTGGCAGCGATCTGGGAGATGTTCAGCGTCTTGGCCAACTCACGCACCTGCGGCGCCAGTTCCTTCCGCTTCGCTTCGCGCCTGCCTTCCCGGTCCTTGGACTCCTTCGGCGGGATGTTCCGCGCCTTCCTGGAGGCCTTCGGAGCCGGCTCAATCTCGCGGCGCATGGGAATGGGCGCCGTCTGAACTTCGCCAAGGTCATGAATCTGGCCGCCGGCGGCGAGGAAGCGGGCGACCTGTGCGGCCAGCCCGGCGCTGACCTGCTGGTTCATCTGAACCGCGCTGAGTTCGTGGCTGATCATGGTGGTGGTCCTGAAGAAAAGGGGCCCCGAAGGGCCCAAGGCTTTCGCGTACTCGGTTACCGTGCGGCGGTGTAGCTGGTGGCTGGCTGCTCAGCGGTGATGTATCCGGCTGCGGCGCTAAGCCCAATCCAGCCGGTGAAGGTGATCAGGGCCAGCAGGTAGCCGGTGGCGATGTGCTTGCGGAGCTGCTTCTGCCGACGGCTAGCCATGCTTCACCTCACGCAGCTGCTTACCTGCGGCCATCAGGTCGCCCTGGGTGTGGATGCCTTTCAGGGCCAGCGCCTCGATAGCCGCGCGCAGGGTGAGGAAACGGACGTTGCTCATGACGAGGTCCTCGCGATTGCGTGGATGGGGAATAGGTGCCGGCGTACCGGCAAAAAGGCCCGCAGTGCTGACGGGCAAGAGGGTGAAGGTGCAGGCGGCCGGCGCTGCCCGGCGTGCTTCAGGTCTGGCTCTAGAAGCCCCGCGAATCGCCTGCTTGATAGAGCCGGTTACTCTCGTCCGGCGACAGCGCCCTCAGGGCTGTCAGGTGGCGGCTACTCCGACCAGGAACGTCGCCGCTCCGATTCCTGGCCCGCTGACGGCATACGCGGGCGCCATCTCTGGGGCATTCCCGTCGCAGCAATCCGCCGTCAACACTTGGGGTAGGGTGGGGATGGCCGGCGCTGAATCCGGCTCAAGGTGGCGCACCGTTTTTCATGGCAGCCGGTAACTCAATGCCGGCCTAGGAGGTCTGCCCACCTGGTTGTTTCCATTCGCCGCCCATCAGCCTGGGCATTCATCCCCATAATTCGTGGCCCCTGATCGCCCAGGCGGGGCAGTTCCTGCGTTGCATCCGGTTCGCTCCTGCTTGCCGGTGGCGCCCCGTGTCGTTACCGCGGGGATATCAGCGATGCTTACTGCGCCGGTTCCAGGCTGTAATTCCCGGCGCCGTAGCGCTTGATGAGGTCCTGATGGATGTGCTCCAGCGAGTAGGCGATTCCGCCATGGCCGCCGGGGCCCTGATAGAGGTATCGTCCGTCCTTCACTGTGTACGTGAATGTCCTCATGGAGGTGGTCCTGTGGTTGGAGAGATTTATCCGCGCTATGGCGCACGGGTGTATGTCGGAGAGACTGGTGACGTGTGCATCGAGCAGCACCGGGAGGGGGATCACGAGCAGGTGGTAATTCTCCATCCCGATGAAGCGCGCGACCTGATTGGCTTGATTCAGAAGGCCATCGCCGAGGCGAAGAGCTCTTCGTAAATTCGAATCAGGTGTTGAACCGGTGGGCGCGGCTGGCGAAGCACCAGACTGGCCACAGCTGCATCGCGGCGACGATGTTCGCGTTCGTGCCCTCCCACGTCTCCAGCATGGCCTCCGCCTGTTCGCGAAGGGGCTGGGCGACTTCGCGGCGCGGCTCGCGATAACGCGCCGCACACTCACGGCTGATGTTGAAGACGGGGGTGGCCATGGTCAGCACCATGCCCTCGGCAATCTCTGCTGGGCTGCGCCCGTAAGTCGCGGTCATCTCGATTCCCTCCCGGTTGATTCCAAAGCACCCGGTTGCCCAGGTGCTTCAGTAATTCGTCGGTGTTGCTGCCTATTGCCGCTGGCGGGCGGTGCGCATCGCGTTCGGGTCATTCGCTCGGTCGGGTAGGGCCCTCGATCAGCCGTCTCCAGTCGCCCCACGGGGTCGCCTTCGCGTTGGCAGGTGTTTGCCTCTGCACCTGTCTGATCGCCGGTCGCCGAAGAGGCGATGCGTTCTGCTGTTGATGATGTCCACCCGACTTTCTGTCGCCCCACGGGTAGTGGCCGGGGCTGCCTCGCCGCTGGGCGGCTAGCTGTTCATGGCGCTGGTTGTTAAAGAGCGTTCGGGTTGCCCCGAGGCCTCTCGGCCCTGCCGGTGTGTGCCGGCGTGATTCAAAATTAGCAAACGCTAATTTAGTGGGTCAATAGCAAATGCTAAATATTTTTGGCGCCCACAAAAAAGCCCGCGCGCGGCGGGCTTCTCTGGAAGGGGCTGGGGCTAGTCGTGCTGGTGCCGGGTCCAGGCGAGATGGACAGAGCCGTCGTCACGGTGCGTCATGCGTACCTCTTCAGCCTCGCTGATCTGCTCGAGCAGCAACTGCCAGTCCTCGGGGGATTCGTGCGGTTCGCGAGCGATGTTGGCCTGGCATTCCGCCTGGGCGCGAGGTGAGGTGATGACGGCTTGCACGCGGCGAGCCATGAGCTCGAAGGGTGTAGGGGTCTTGGGGATTGCTTGCTTCTTGGCCATACGGCGCTCCTTTGCTGTATGGATATACAGTATTCTTCGGAAGCGTCTGATTCAAGGGTTTGGGGGGGGGAGGGAAGGGCAGGATATGTAAACTTTTCCTACAGGCCGGAGGGCGCTCGCTGTAGGAGCGAAAACGACAAAGCCCGCACGAGGCGGGCTTATGGGGAGGGTTGGGGCTACTGACCGTAGGTGCGGCTCATGGCGGTATGCGCACTGCTGATCAGATCGTCAACATAGCCTCCTAGACAGACGATCCGCCCGACTCGCTGCTTGATCAGCATCAGGCGGCGCGTCTTGCGGGGGTCAGAGCCTGATGGCAGGGGATGGGTGTGCGGCAGCGCATCAAGCAGGATCGTTGCGCGGCGTACTGTGGTTTCGATGTGAGCGCGGTTCATTCAAGCCTCCAGAGGCGGTGGGGAGCCCGAATGATGGCGTCACGACACGAAACAGTGGGGAAGTTTTCCCGAGGCCAAGGTAGGGCGGGGCACCGAGCTGGCGCTATCGGACGGCCCTGGCGGTACTTTCGGGGCGGGCAGATACGAAAAGCCTCGCGCGGAGCGGGCTATACGTGATCGGTGCGGCTACTTGTCTTTTGACTGGTACAGGTAGTTCGCGCAGCCATTCTTGTCGAAACCGATGCTCACGTACTCCTTCTTGGCGGAGTTGTAGTAGCGGTAATGCTGCTTGCCGTCAGTGGAGCTCACGTTGTCGGGCTTGCCGTAAATTGATTCTATTTCCTTCTGCGTCATGCCTTTCTTGGCCTCGCCACGCACCGTCGCCGTCCTCTGGGCGGTGGAGCTGAGGCCTGTTGAGCAGGGGGATTGAGAGACCACCTTGACGCCGCGTTGCGAAGTATCGCGCGCTGCTTCGGGCGAAGACGTGAATTGCTGCCGTCGAGAGGGCGCCATCTGGACTGGAGCGCTGCTCCCGCTCGGACTAGGGTTGTGGGCGGTAACCACATCATCCAAGGCGTGCTCATCAGGGCAATTGGCCTGGGTAAAGGTGACCTTTCCTTTGGAGTCGACGCACTTGAACACAGTCGCGGAATAAGCAGGCTGCGCCAGATAGGTCGCCATCGCGGCGATGGCGAGTGCTGCGATTCGCATAGCTACCTCCTTGTGCTGGGCAGAGCGTTCAGATCAAGCTGCCTTGGGCAGCCATCCATTGGCATCATGCTCGAAAGATATGGAGCCTAAGGTCTGGCCTGCGGGTGACGGGAATACTTGTGGCAGTCGCATGACCTGCATGTGAGCCAGGTAGTAGGCGCGCATACTGATGTCGGCCATCATCTGGACGGGCTCTTTCTTCAGCTTCTCCCAAGCTGCCACAGTCTGCTCAGACACGCCGAGAATGGCAGCCAGCTCAGCTTGAGTCAGGTCCTGTTCCTTGCGTAGAAAGCGAAACTGCTGGCCGGTAAGCGGGGTTTTCTGGCGCATGATGTCTAGCGCGATGGCTCGATGGAGCCCTTCGATATCATCGATCGAAACCGCTTGGCCATAAGGAGTTTCCTTGATCGTGTAGCCATTTTTCAGGAACACATACTCAAGGCCGCAGGAACTGTATTGGTACATATCAAACCTCCCAAACCGTGATAGCTGTCACTGTCCGGCTTGCTGGATCCAGGGATACGGCGACCACCAAGCAGACGATGTCGCGCGGTGGCGGTTCCTGGATCCTAAATTTCCAAGTGCCGTGCTCTTCGCTGTACTCGATGCCGCCAACGATGCGACCCCTGCGAAGGCACCGAATTGCTTCGATGGTGGTGACTTCTCGCTCTTCTAACCGCGACAGGCAGTGAATGGTGAAGTCAATATTTTTGGAGTCGAGTGCGCGTTCATGGACAACGGCCTCCAGCTCTTCCTTGGATAGCGGCAATTGTGGGTTGCTCATATTCACCTATGAAAATCATAGGTTGCCCTATCATAGCCCGGGCAACCGGCCAGTCAATCCGCGCCACGATTTTTGTTTATCGCAAAACGTGGCGCGGATGATTCCAGATTTCTGGCCGAGAGCGCTACAGCTAACGTTGCGATGGAAGACCGGGCGGCGGAAGATCAGGGCGACGGGGTGAAGCGCGAGCTCTTCACGATAGCGCCCACGTACTGCACATCCTCCACCTCGTCTTCACGCAGGAAGATCGGGTCGTAGTCGGCGTTGACGCTGTCAAACCGGTACTGGCCGTCGCGGTAGTAGATGAACTCCTTGATCATGGCCTGACCATTGGTGGTCTTCACCAGAACCTCATCGCCGGCGACGTACTCCCGTCCCGGCTCGACCAGGACGAACTCGTTGTTCTTGATCCTGGGGGTCATGCTGTTTCCAACCACGCGCAGCCCATAGGCGTTGGGGTCGGAGCTGAAGATGTTCAGGAACCCCTCACCGTGCCCGACGGGGTAATCAATGGCCTCGAAATAGCCGGCCGTCCCGAGCATTGCCTTGCCCACTACTGGAACGCTCCCTGTTCTCACCGGCATGGCGTCGCCGGAGACGTTGCTGTGCAAATCGCGCGCGCCACTCTCGGGCGCTTCGGTGCGCATTGCTGGAGAAACCAGGTATCCAGGGTGGCACCCGATCTTCTCTTCCATTTTCTTGGCGGCCTTCTCCCCCAAGTTCCGGTGTCCATTGAGGATTTGGGATAGGTAGGAGGGGTCAAGATCGTGCTGATCAGCAAACTCCTTGAGGGTGCTGGTGCCGATCAGTTCTTTCAGGGCCGCTATGCGCATGAGTCGGATATCCATCTCTCAATAGTGATTTCCGGTTAGCAATCAGTAAATTACCGAATGCTATTGCTGCTCCAATTAGCAATTGCTAATCTGTCTCTCGACAGGAGGGCACTTATGCAACTGCGCGATTTCATCAAAGGCATGACCAAGGACCAACTCGAGTCTTTTGCGACTGCCTGCGCCACCACAGTCGGCCAAATCAAGCAGGTCGCTTATGCAAAGCGCCGTGCTGGTGAAGGCCTGTCCATCAACATCGAGCGAGAGTCCAAGGGCGCCGTGACCTGCGAAGAACTGCGGCCGGATGTTGACTGGGCGTACTTACGAGGCACGCCAGCCCCAAAGGCGGCGGCCATGGAGGGCGCGAAGCGCCGGACGATTGCCCCAGCCGCTTGACGGCCAGTGAGCGACTGCAAGTTGTCGAGAGCCACCTGCAGTCGCTGCTGGATGAAGTTCACCAGGTGCTCGAAGAGATCGAGCACGAGCAGCCAGATCACGACGACACCACACCAGAAGACCAGGAATAGGAGAGAGGCCGTGAGCAAGATCGGATTGGAGCGCGTACTGCGCCAGAAGGCACTGCAGCACCAGTTGCTGGGCTTTGAAATCGAAGCGCTCCGTCGGACGCTGTACGGGGAGGGCACTGATTCGTTGCGGCCCGAAGTTGACCTTGATGCTTTGGGTGTAGAGCTGGACGCGGTTGCGCCGTGCGCTGACGCGCTGATCCAGGCCGCCACTGCTTTGGTTGATCTGCTGAAGGCCAAGAAGAGCATGGCTCGGACGGCCGACCAGTCTGCGGCGGTTGTGTTTCCGGACGCCGCTCCTCTGTACGCCGAAATCCGTCGGTATGCAGGCATGCCAGCAGGTGCAACGCCAGATGTGTTGCGCGCCCTGGATGCGTACTGGTCGGCGCGGGCAGATCGCGCCTTTAACGCCGCGCGCGCTGCTTCTCCAGCCATTGCACCAGGTAATTCAGAGCGGAGCCAGTAGGCGAATGCGCAGCGTAGTCCTCCACAAGAGCAACGAAGAGCTGCTTGGGGGTGAGGTTCTCGATCTCGCTGGGCGTCCAGTTGTGGCGCTTGATCAGCTCGCGGGTCACTCCATCCATGCCGTTCAGCGGCCAGTTGTTCTCGGCGCTGAAGATGTCCCCGATGTGCGCCAACCGGAACATCAGTTCTACGTCGCCTGCCTGGGTGTAGCGCTTCTCGAGTGCTTCGAGCCGGCGGCAGTAATCGCCCTCCGTGGGCGCCTGATAGAGAGACATCGGAACCTCCTGGTTCGCTGTGTTGGGTGAGAGCTTCACAGCCTAGCAGCGGGGTTCCGACCTTTACAGCCGATGGCGTCAGCAGGGAGCTGGCGCCCGGGCGAAGAGAGTAGGGGGTTGGCATCGGGGAGGCATCCCTGTCGGCTGATCCAGTGATGACAGATTGCCAGCGCCCTGGACAGGGCTCCACGACAAAGCAGAGGGAGGTTTCCCGAGATGGAAGAAGTTCACCGCGCGCTTCACGAGACCGTACTGGAGGCAGGCCCGAAGACCCTGGCCTTCCTGATGGGGATGAGCCACACCAGCCTGCTGAACCGCAGCAATCCGAACGATGACACCCACCGCCTGAACTTCGAGCAGTTCCTGCAGATCCTGGTGCACAGCAATGACGTGCGCCCTCTGCGGGCCATTGCCGACCTGCTGGGTTACGACGTGATCCCGAAGCAACCCGCCCGGCAGCAGAACCTGACCAGCGCCCTGGTGCACATGAACGCCGAAGTGGCCGATGTGACTCGCACCGTTGCCAACGCCCTGGCCGATGGTCACCTGAACAGCATTGAGCGCGCCTCGATCACTCGCGAGGCCGACCAGGCCATCGAAAGCCTGCATTCGTTGAAGGCAGCCGTCAAAGCGGCCTGACCCAGAAAGGACAAACCCCGGCTGGAGTGGGGACTCAGGGCCGGGGTTCGAATCAACAGGAGGCAGTATGCACATGCAACCCACCACTATCAATCCCGCGCCACGTTTTCCGGTATCGCAAAACGTGGCGCGCACTCGTATGACTTCCCGCGAGATCGCCGAGCTGGTCGAGAAGCGCCACGACAACGTGAAGCGCACCATCGAGGCACTGGTGGAGCGGGGCGTTATCGAATCTCCTCAAATTGAGGAAATCCCCACCTCGACGAAGCCGGCAGCGGTTTATGTCTTCGCTGGCGAGCGCGGCAAGCGCGACTCCATTGTTGTAGTCGCCCAGCTCTGCCCGGAATTCACTGCACGCCTGACGGACGCCGCCAAGCACCTGGGCGTGCAGCGCATCAAGCTGATCGAGTGGCTGCGCGCCAATCGCTGGATCTACCGCCGCGAGGGTTCCGCTCACTGGCTGGCCTATCAGCCGCGGATGGCCTCCGGCCTGCTGGAACACAAGGTGACCGTGATCGGCACCGACGAAATCGGTGATCAACGCCTGGCGTCCCAGGTTCGCGTCACTCCGAAGGGCTTGGCCAAGCTGGCCGAGAAGGTTGCGGAGGGCGCGCTGTGAAACGTCCATCCTTCCAGTTTTACCCTGCCGACTGGCGCAACAACGCCAAGCTCCGTCGCTGCTCCTGGGAAGCCCGGGGCGTATGGATTGAGGTCATGGGCCTGATGCACGACAGCGACAAATACGGCGTCCTGCGCTGGTCGCTGAAGGAGATTGCCCAGGCCCTCGGCGCCCCCATGAAAGCGCTGAAAGAGTTGGTCGAAAAGGGCGTGCTCTACGGCGTCGAAAAGGGTGAATGTGAGCCGCTGATCTACACCCCCACCAGTGGCCGCAAACAAGGCCCGTCGGTGGAGCTGGTTGCCGCTCAGCAAGGCCCCATCTGGTTCTCTCCGCGCATGGTCCGCGATGAGTATGTGCGCGCCAATCGCGGCACTTCCTCCCGGTTTGGTGCGGGCAACGGTGACGGCACTGACCCTTCACCAAAGGGGGGCTTTGGTGAAGGGCAGGGTGAAGCACCCAAGCAGGCACCAAGCCCCCGGCAAGGTGACGGCTCTACATCTTCTTCTTCATCTTCATCTACTACTACGGTAGCTAACGCTACCTCCGTAGACGCCCGGCAGCGGTTCGAGATGTTCGAGCAATGGCAGCCGGATGAGGTGTCCCTGACCACCCAGCTTCGCGCCATTGGCCTGCCGGCCACGGTGATCACCGCGCCACTGGTGGCTGAGTTCGTCGCCTACTGGCTGAACCGCTCGGTAGCGGACAACCAGGGTGGCTGGTGCCACCGGCTGGCGAAGCATGCCAAGGCCCAGGCTGTTCGCGCGGCAGCCTCGCCGCAGGCCCGTACTCCTGCGACCGATTGGGCAGCAGAGGAGGTGGTCCTGTGAGCGCCCCACTGCACGCTGGTGCCCTGGCCACCCAGCTGGAGCACGTCCGCGACTACGCCCCTGTTGCCCAGCACGTCGCCCCGAAGGCGGTGAAGATCGACCCGCAGACCCGCGAGGTGATCGACCAGCTGTTCGGGCGCCTCTGCGGGATCTTCCCGGCCTGGCGGCAGGCATGGCCGACCGAGGGCGAACTGAACAACGCCAAGCGCGAATGGCTGGCCGAGTTCATGCGCTCCGGTATCCGCTCGATGGAGCAGATCCAGGCGGGCATCCGGATGGCCTCCAAGCACCGCAAGGAGTTCGTGCCTCCGGTGGGCCAGTTCATCGCCTGGTGCTTCTCGCCCGAGGCATTCGGCCTGCCGCCCCTGGAGCGCGCCTATGCCCGGGCCGTGCGCAACACCCACCCCGCGCAGACCGACTTTGCCCGCTGGTCCCACCCCGCGATCTATCACGCGGCGGTCGCTGCCGGGTTCTACACGCTGCAGCGCCTGGAGCGCTCCCTCGGCATGAAGCGCTTCGGGGAGAAGTACGAGGAGCAGTGCCGCCGCCTGGGCCGCGGCGAAGAGCTGCCGCCGGTGCCCGTTGCTGCCCTGCCTGAGCGCGCCGGCCCGAGCACTCCCGAGGTGGGCAATGCCGCCCTCGCTGAAATCCGCAACCGACTTGGAGGTCGCCGTGGCTGAACAACCGAAGTGGCGCGAGAAACGCGACCGAGACGGGAAGGTCATTCCCGGCTGCTGGATCACTGACAGCGGCTACACCGTGGCCCTGTGCCGCCTGCCCGATCACCGGTACACCATCACCCGTCCTGGCGGCTCGGCGCCTTTCGCCTACACCGGCCAGCGCGCCGACATCGTGCCGCTGATCCAAGCCGACATTGAGGCCAGCGAGGTGACCGCATGATGCAGGGGCGTACAGTCACCCAGGCCCAGAAGGACTGGCACCACATGCTGGTGAACGGCGTTGGCTGCATCGCCTGCCGCGTCGACTCTGGCGAGTTCAACGACTTCTGCAGCATCCACCACATCGACGGGCGCACCAAGCCGCACGCGCACTGGAACGTGCTGCCGCTGTGCGCTGCCCACCACCAGACCGGTGGCGAGGGGGTGGCCCTGCACCACAACAAGGCCCGCTTCGAGGCGCGCTTCGGCAAGCAGCGTGAACTGCTCGAGCGCTGCATGCAGATCCTGGCCGATCAGGGCTACGACATCCCGGCTGGTTTCCTGGCCTGGCACGACGGGGAGGGCATCGAGGCATGAGCCGCGACACCTTCAAGACCGTCGGCCAGGTGATCACCTGGTGGGTCGGACGCATCGAGCAGAACCGCACGGTGTCCACCAGCTACCGCCGCACCATGGCTAGCCTGGCCAAGCGGCACCTGGTCCCGCGTCTGGGTGGGGTGAAGCTGAAGCAGCTGAGCCGCGCCGTGGTGGACGACAAGTTGGTCTGGCCGATGCAGCAGACCCACTCGCCGCACACTGCGCACAAGGCCCTGCAGGGTCTTCAGCAGTCGCTGGCGCTGGCCGAGAAACAGGGCCGAATCCAGGCGAACCCGTTGGCGGCCGTGAGCTGGAAGGACTTCTGGACCGGCAACCTGCCGCCGCGCCCGGCGGGCTTGCTGCCGGTGGCGATCCCGACCCTGTTGCCCCATCTGTGCAAGACCCTGGAGCAGGACCCGGTAGCCGGCATGCTGGCGCTGATGATGCTGGCCCACGGTACCCGCATCGGTGAGACCTGCCTGGCGCAGTGGCAGCACATCAGCCTGCCGGAGCGGGTGTGGATCATCCCGGCGCAGAACACCAAGACCGGGAGCGAGCTGGTGGTACCGCTGACCGACCAGGTGTGCGCACTGCTGACCCGCTACCGCGAGCTGCAGCACCCGGCCCGGCGCAACAGTCCGTGGGTGTTCGCCATGGCTGGCGGTGCCCCGCTGTCCACCGCCCAGGCCTCGAAGATGTTCCGCGACATGAGCAACCGCCAGTGGCGCAGCCATGACCTGCGCAAGCTGGCGCGCACCGTCTGGGCAGAACTCGGCATCGACTTCCTGGTGGGCGAACTGATGCTCAACCACTCCATGGGCAAGCTGGCCAGCACCTATATCAAGACCGGCATCGACCAGGCCCGGCGCAAGGGGCTGGAGGCCTGGCATGCGTACCTCGATGAGCGTGGTTTTACCGAGGCGCACGGGCTGAAAAGTGCCGAAATAAGCTTTTCCTCGACTGCCGTTCCGGCCTAGTGCAGCGCGGCCTGTAGCCGAAAATTAACTTTCTAAATGAGGTAGATGAAATGAAGGGGTTGAAGGGGGGCTTCGGGGCAGCGGCTAAGCCTCGCCGCATGCCTTCGGTCGACTACGAAGGGAGCGAGCAGGCCACCCTGTTCAAGTGGCTGCAGCTTGCACATCCGAAGGCCGCGCGCCTGGCCTACCACGTCCCGAACGGTGGGCATCGGGTCAAGGCGGTGGCCGCCAAGCTGAAGGCTCAGGGCGTGAAGGCCGGTGTCAGCGACATCGTCCTGCCGATGGCCCGCGGCGGCTACTTCGGTCTGTACATCGAGTTCAAGGCCACGCCTCCGAACGACGCGGTCGTGAGCGATAGCCAGCAGGCTTTCCTGATGGGCGTCGAGTTGGAGGGGTACATGGCTTTGGTCTGCCGGGGCATCAAAGAGGCCATGGAAGTCATCAACGGCTACATGGCTCTGTCGCCCACCCAGGTGGTGCGGTAGTGATCGGGAAGCGGCATGGCCCGTCCCGGAAGATCGAGGTTCGCCCGCTGGGACCGTGCCCAGGGTGCCAGGGGAGGGGGGTGATCAAGGGCATCTTCTACGAGATGCCATGCGATGCCTGCAACGGAGCAGGGATCGTGGATGCGAAGACGGGCGAGCGCATCGAGCTTGCCGAGTTGGTGGTTCAGCTTCGACTGAGGCTGACCAGGGCGAACACCGAGAACAAGGCGCTGCAGGCCCAGCTCGAGAGGGCAGGAATAGTGTCTGGGGCGGCACAGGATTACGTAGGAACGAATAACCGCCGCGGCGTTGGTGGTGGCAACTGGACTGGGGATTGAGGGGGTGACCATGAAGATCGAAGCGACCGAGTTTCTGATGGAGCAGTACGGGCTGTGGGTCTGGCGGGACAACGGTACACCGCGTTGCTCTTCACCCTTGCTCGCCATGATGCTGCGCAACCCGGCCAACCAGAAGCGCTTTGGTGCGGTGACGCCAGTGATCAGTGATGATCGTGCACTGCAGGTGGACTCATTTCTGGCGGGCTTGGTAAAGGGTGATCCGGATGCGGTGCGCAGCATGACCCTGTACTTCGTCCATGGCCTGACCTACCGGGAAGTTGGTCAGCAGATGGGAAGGAGCTATGCCGATGCCCGCATGCTGGTTCGCGCGGGGCTGTCGGCCATCACTGCCTGCTTCCTGATGCAGGAGCGTCAAGCGGCCTGAATAAATATCCAGGCTGGACATATTGACAGTGATAATCCGACCTCCTACAGTTTGAGGCAACTTGCGGTTTTGCCGCTTCGGCGACTCGCAGCACTTCACAAAGCCCGGCCATTGAGCCGTAATGCTGTTCACATAAGCATTTGAGCTGTTGCCGTGGCTCCCCGAGAATCCGATGCCAGACCTCTGGCATCGGATTTTTTATGTCCTTTCAACAGCAGTTGCTCGACCTGGGCGAGTTGTTCA
>NZ_JBHZGM010000052.1:0-15909 GCF_043392685.1 Metapseudomonas phytobenefica
GATCGAAAGCGCGAGCCGCGCCACCCCAGGTCTCAGAGCAGACCTTGGTCAGAGCAGCAGTCAGAGTGGTCTTGCCATGGTCAACGTGACCAATGGTGCCGACGTTGACGTGCGGTTTGTTACGTTCGAATTTTTCCTTAGCCACGACAGTAAACCTCTTACTTAAAGGGCTGAATCAACCTTGTTTTTTAACCAGTGCTTCGACGATGTTCGACGGAGCTTCGGCGTATTTGGAGAATTCCATGGAGTAGCTCGCGCGACCCTGGGACATGGAACGCACGTCGGTTGCATAACCGAACATCTCGCCCAGCGGAACCTCAGCACGGATAACCTTACCGGAAACCGAGTCTTCCATCCCCTGAATCAGACCACGACGACGGTTCAGGTCACCCATCACGTCCCCCATGTACTCCTCGGGGGTCACTACTTCCACCCGCATGATCGGCTCAAGCACCTTACCACCACCCTTCTGGGCCAGTTGCTTGGTGGCCATCGAGGCAGCGATCTTGAACGCCATTTCGTTGGAGTCCACGTCGTGGTAGGAGCCGTCGAACACGGTAGCCTTCAGGCCGATGAGCGGATAACCGGCAACAACGCCGTTCTTCATCTGCTCTTCGATGCCCTTCTGGATTGCCGGGATGTATTCCTTCGGAACCACACCACCCACGACTTCGTTGGTGAACACCAGACCTTCAGCAATGTTGCCCTTCTCATCCACGTCAGCGGCGGAGAAGCGGATCCAGCAGTGACCGAACTGACCACGACCACCGGACTGACGAACGAACTTGCCTTCGATCTCGACATTGTCCTTGGAGATGGTTTCGCGGTAGGACACCTGCGGCTTGCCGATGTTGGCCTCAACGCCGAATTCGCGCTTCATGCGGTCGACGATGATGTCCAGGTGCAGCTCACCCATACCGGAGATGATGGTCTGACCGGATTCTTCGTCAGTCTTCACGCGGAAGGACGGGTCTTCCTGAGCCAGCTTACCGAGAGCGATACCCATCTTCTCCTGATCAGCCTTGGTCTTCGGCTCTACAGCAACCGAGATTACCGGCTCCGGGAAGTCCATGCGCTCAAGAACGATCGGCTTCTCGATGTCGCACAGGGTGTCACCAGTGGTGACGTCCTTCATGCCGATCAGAGCAGCGATGTCGCCAGCGCGGCATTCCTTGATCTCTTCACGCTGGTTGGCGTGCATCTGCACCATCCGGCCAACGCGCTCTTTCTTGCCCTTCACCGAGTTCAGTACGGAGTCACCGGAAGTCAGGACGCCAGAGTAAACACGAGCGAAGGTCAGGGTACCCACGAAGGGGTCGGTCGCGATCTTGAACGCCAGAGCCGAGAAGGGCTCGGCGTCATCAGCACGGCGCTCGTCGTGGATCTCGTTGTCATCAGTGCTGTCCGGGTGGACGCCCTGAATCGGCGGGATCTCGGTCGGGGCCGGCAGGTAGTCGATCACGGCATCGAGAACCAGGGGCACGCCCTTGTTCTTGAAGGAAGAGCCGCAAACAGCCGGAACGATTTCGCTAGCCAGAGTACGAGCACGCAGACCAGCCTTGATTTCCTCGGCAGTCAGCTCACCCTCTTCCAGGTACTTGTTCATCAGCTCTTCATTGGCTTCAGCGGCAGCCTCAACCATGTTGTTGCGCCACTCTTCGGCCAGCTCCCGAAGCTCGGCAGGGATCTCCTCCTCACGGTAGGTAGTACCCTTGTCGTCTTCGTTCCAGTAGATCGCCTTCATCTTGATGAGGTCGATCTGGCCCTGGAAGTTATCTTCCGCGCCGATTGCCAGCTGAACCGGAACCGGGGTGTGACCCAGACGGTTCTTGATCTGACCGACTACGCGCAAGAAGTTGGCACCGGCACGGTCCATCTTGTTGACGTAGACGACGCGCGGCACGCCGTACTTGTTGGCCTGACGCCATACGGTCTCGGACTGCGGCTCAACGCCGGAAGTACCGCAGAACACGACGACAGCACCGTCGAGCACGCGCAGCGAGCGCTCTACTTCGATGGTGAAGTCAACGTGGCCGGGGGTGTCGATGACGTTTACACGATAGTTGTCATACTGACCACGGGAACCTTTCCAGAAGGTCGTTACAGCAGCGGAGGTAATGGTGATACCGCGCTCCTGCTCCTGCACCATCCAGTCGGTAGTGGCGGCGCCATCGTGCACCTCACCCATTTTGTGGCTGAGACCTGTGTAGAACAGGATCCGCTCCGTAGTAGTAGTCTTACCGGCATCTACGTGCGCGCAGATACCGATGTTACGGTAGCGGTTGATAGGGGTTGTACGAGCCACGAAAAAATCCTCGCTAGATTAGAAGCGATAATGCGAGAAGGCCTTGTTGGCCTCCGCCATGCGGTGCACGTCTTCACGCTTCTTGACAGCAGCGCCTTTGCCTTCGAAGGCATCCAGCAGCTCGCCTGCGAGACGCAGAGCCATGGATTTCTCGCCACGCTTGCGCGCGGACTCAACCAGCCAGCGCATGGCCAGCGCATTACGACGGGACGGGCGAACTTCGACCGGAACCTGGTAGGTAGCACCGCCTACACGGCGGGACTTGACTTCGACCAGCGGAGCGATGGCGTCGAGAGCTTTCTCGAAGATTTCCAGGGGATCGCTGTTCTTGCGGGATTTGACGGTATCCAGGGCACCATAAACGATGCGCTCGGCTACGGCCTTCTTGCCGCTTTCCATCACGTGGTTCATGAACTTGGCGAGAATCTGGCTTCCGTACTTCGGATCGTCCAGGATCTCACGCTTTGCTGCTACACGACGTCTTGGCATTGATAAGCCCTCAAACGGTCTTCAGGTTAGCCCGGGACCATAACCATCCGGTTACGCCCGACCTTACTCTTATCGACTCAATTAATATGAAAACTGGTCAAGCACCGAATTACTTCGGACGCTTGGTACCGTACTTGGAACGACCCTGCTTACGGTCTTTAACGCCGGTGGTATCCAGCGAACCGCGCACGGTGTGATAACGCACACCCGGGAGGTCCTTTACACGACCGCCACGGATCAGCACTACGCTGTGCTCTTGCAGGTTGTGACCTTCACCACCGATGTACGAAGTCACTTCGTAGCCGTTGGTCAGGCGAACACGGCAAACCTTACGGAGTGCGGAGTTCGGCTTCTTCGGCGTAGTGGTGTAGACGCGGGTGCAAACGCCGCGACGCTGCGGGCAGTTTTGCAGCGCAGGTACGTCGGATTTCTCGACGATACGGCTGCGCGGCTTACGCACCAGCTGGTTGATAGTTGCCATCTATAGCTCCACTGTTGTCTTTCGACATAAACAAAATGACAGGGCAATACGCCCTGCCAAATTTAGGGGTGCATGAGTCTAAAGAGACTGCATGCCCCCGTCAAGGCAAAGCCCCCGGAGGCCGTGACCTCCGGGGGTATCGCACTTAGTTGCTGCTGGAATTCAGCGCTTCGGTCAGCGCCGCTTCCACTTCGCTGGCGCTCACGCGGACCGGCTTGCCGGCGTCGCGCTGACGCTTGCGCTCGCTGTGGTAGGCCAGGCCGGTACCGGCCGGGATCAGACGGCCCACCACCACGTTTTCCTTCAGGCCGCGCAGGTAGTCACGCTTACCGGTAACCGCCGCCTCGGTGAGGACGCGAGTGGTTTCCTGGAAGGAGGCCGCGGAGATGAACGACTCGGTGGACAGCGAGGCCTTGGTGATACCCAGCAGAACACGCTCGTACTTGGCAACGAAGCGATCTTCGGCCGCCAGACGTTCATTCTCTTCCAGCACCTGGGTCAGCTCCATCTGGTCACCCTTGATGAAGCTGGAATCGCCAGACTCGGTGATCTCCACCTTGCGCAGCATCTGACGCAGGATGGTCTCGATGTGCTTGTCGTTGATCTTCACGCCCTGCAGGCGGTACACGTCCTGGATCTCGTTGACGATGTACTTGGCCAGAGCGCTGACACCCAGCAGGCGCAGGATGTCGTGCGGGTTGCTCGGGCCGTCGGAAATCACTTCGCCACGGTTCACCTGTTCGCCTTCGAACACGTTCAGGTGACGCCACTTCGGAATCAGTTCCTCGTAGGGATCGCTGCCATCGTTCGGAGTGATGACCAAGCGGCGCTTGCCCTTGGTTTCCTTGCCGAAGGAGATGGTGCCGCTGATTTCCGCCAGGATCGAAGGCTCCTTCGGACGACGGGCTTCGAACAGGTCGGCAACGCGCGGCAGACCACCGGTGATGTCGCGGGTCTTCGAGGTTTCCTGCGGGATACGGGCGATAACGTCACCCACACCCACCTGGGCGCCATCGGCCACGCCAACCAGGGCGTTCGCCGGCAGGAAGTACTGGGCGGGAACGTCGGTACCCGGCAGCAGCAGCTCCTTGCCATTGGCGTCGACCAGCTTCACGGCCGGACGAATGTCCTTGCCGGCAGCCGGGCGATCCTTCGGATCCAGAACCTCGATGTTGGTCAGACCGGTCAGTTCGTCGGTCTGGCGCTTGATGGTGATGCCTTCCTCCATGCCGACGAAGGTCACGGTACCCTTCATTTCGGTCACGATCGGGTGGGTGTGCGGGTCCCACTTGGCAACGATGGCGCCAGGATCGACCTTGTCACCTTCTTTCACGGAGATCACGGCACCGTAAGGCAGCTTGTAGCGCTCGCGCTCACGACCGAAATCGTCGGCAACGGCCAGCTCGCCGGAACGAGACACCGCAACCAGGGCGCCATCTGCACGCTCTACGTACTTCAGGTTGTGCAGGCGGATGGTGCCGCCGTTCTTCACCTGGACGTTGTCGGCAGCCGAGGTACGGCTTGCGGCACCACCGATGTGGAAGGTACGCATGGTCAGCTGGGTGCCCGGCTCACCGATGGACTGGGCGGCGATTACACCGACCGCTTCACCGATGTTCACGCGGTGACCACGAGCCAGGTCGCGGCCGTAGCACTTGGCGCAGATGCCGTAGCGGGTTTCGCAGGTGATCGGCGAGCGCACGATCACTTCGTCGACGCTCATGCGCTCGATGAACTCCACCCACTGCTCGTCGATCAGGGTGCCGGCCGGAACGATGACCTCGCCGTCGTCACTGCCCGGTTTGAACACGTCACGGGCGATCACACGACCGAGGACGCGCTCACCCAGAGGCTCGACCACGTCGCCGCCTTCGATGTGCGGAGTCATCAGCAGGCCATTCTCGGTACCGCAGTCGATCTCGGTCACTACCAGATCCTGCGCGACGTCCACGAGACGACGGGTCAGGTAACCGGAGTTGGCAGTCTTCAGAGCGGTATCCGCCAGACCTTTACGAGCACCGTGAGTGGAGATGAAGTACTGGAGTACGTTCAGGCCTTCACGGAAGTTCGCAGTGATCGGGGTCTCGATGATGGAGCCGTCCGGCTTGGCCATCAGGCCGCGCATGCCAGCCAGCTGACGGATCTGGGCCGCGGAACCCCGCGCACCGGAGTCAGCCATCATGTACATGGAGTTGAAGGACTCCTGATCGACTTCCTTGCCTTCGCGGTCGATGACCTTCTCTTTCGAGAGGTTGGACATCATCGCCTTGGACACTTCGTCGTTCGCCTTGGACCAGAGGTCGATCACCTTGTTGTACTTCTCGCCCTGGGTTACCAGGCCGGAGGCGTACTGGGACTCGATCTCTTTCACTTCCTCGGTGGCGGCATCGATGATGCGGGCCTTCTCGTCTGGAATGACGAAATCGTTCACGCCGATGGAAACACCGGAAATGGTCGAGTAGGCGAAACCGGTGTACATCAGCTGGTCAGCGAAGATGACGGTGTCCTTCAGACCCACCACGCGGTAGCATTGGTTGATCAGCTTGGAGATCGCCTTCTTCTTCATCGGCTGGTTGACCACGTCGAAGGACAGACCGGCCGGCACAACCTGGAACAGCAGAGCACGGCCGACGGTGGTGTCGACGATGCGGGTGTTCTTGGTGATGCTGCCGTCTTTTTCCTTGATGGTCTCGTTGATGCGCACTTTCACGCGGGCGTGCAAGGACGCCTCGCCCGCGCGGAATACGCGGTCGACTTCCTGCAGGTCAGCGAATACGCGACCTTCACCCTTGGCGTTAATGGCTTCACGGGTCATGTAGTACAGACCCAGAACCACGTCCTGGGACGGCACGATGATCGGCTCGCCGTTGGCTGGCGACAGGATGTTGTTGGTGGACATCATCAGCGCGCGCGCTTCCAGCTGGGCCTCGAGGGTCAGCGGGACGTGAACGGCCATCTGGTCACCGTCGAAGTCGGCGTTGTACGCGGCGCAAACCAGCGGGTGCAGCTGGATGGCCTTGCCTTCGATCAGTACCGGCTCGAACGCCTGAATGCCCAGACGGTGCAGGGTCGGCGCACGGTTCAGCAGTACGGGGTGTTCGCGGATGACTTCGGCGAGAACGTCCCAGACCTCGGGCAGTTCGCGCTCGACCATCTTCTTGGCCGCCTTGATGGTGGTGGCCATGCCGCGAGCTTCCAACTTGCCGAAGATGAACGGCTTGAACAGCTCCAGAGCCATCTTCTTGGGCAGACCGCACTGGTGCAGACGCAGGGTCGGACCTACGGTAATTACCGAACGGCCGGAGTAGTCAACACGCTTACCGAGCAGGTTCTGACGGAAGCGGCCCTGCTTACCCTTGATCATGTCAGCCAGGGACTTCAGCGGGCGCTTGTTCGAGCCGGTGATGGCACGGCCACGGCGGCCGTTGTCCAGCAGGGCGTCGACAGCTTCCTGCAGCATGCGCTTTTCGTTGCGCACGATGATGTCCGGAGCGGCCAGGTCGAGCAGGCGCTTCAGACGGTTGTTACGGTTGATGACGCGACGATACAGATCGTTCAGGTCGGAAGTCGCGAAGCGACCGCCATCCAGCGGAACCAGCGGGCGCAGGTCCGGCGGCAGCACCGGCAGGACAGTCAGCACCATCCACTCGGGGTGGTTGCCGGAGTCCTTGAAGGCTTCCATCAGCTTAAGGCGCTTGGACAGCTTCTTGATCTTGGTTTCCGAGTTGGTCTGCGGAATCTCTTCGCGCAGGCGGCCGATCTCGTGCTCCAGATCGATAGCGTTGAGCAGCTCGCGAACGGCCTCAGCACCCATGCGGGCATCGAAGTCGTCACCGAACTCTTCGAGGGCTTCGAAGTACTGCTCGTCGTTCAGCAGCTGGCCTTTCTCCAGGGTGGTCATGCCCGGATCGATCACTACGTAGCTCTCGAAATAGAGCACGCGCTCGATGTCACGCAGGGTCATGTCCAGCAGCAGGCCGATACGGGACGGCAGGGACTTCAGGAACCAGATGTGAGCAACGGGCGAAGCCAGCTCGATGTGGCCCATGCGCTCGCGGCGCACCTTGGCCAGGGCGACTTCAACGCCGCACTTCTCGCAGATCACACCGCGGTGCTTGAGGCGCTTGTACTTACCGCACAGGCACTCGTAGTCCTTCACCGGGCCGAAGATCTTGGCGCAGAACAGGCCATCACGCTCCGGCTTGAAGGTACGGTAGTTGATGGTCTCCGGCTTCTTCACTTCACCGAAGGACCAGGAACGGATCATCTCGGGCGAGGCCAGGCCAATACGGATGGCATCGAACTCTTCGATTTGACCCTGGTTTTTCAACAGATTCAGCAAGTCTTTCAAGGCCTTTCCTCCTCACGGACCCGCTACGACCGGCCTTGACCAGCCGTAGCGTTTTGGGCGTCGCGTGTTATTCGGTTTCCAGTTCGATGTCGATGCCGAGCGAGCGGATCTCTTTGATCAGCACGTTGAAGGACTCGGGCATGCCGGCCTCCATGCGGTGATCGCCGTCCACGATGTTCTTGTACATCTTGGTCCGGCCGTTCACGTCGTCCGACTTCACGGTCAGCATTTCCTGCAGGGTGTAGGCGGCGCCATAGGCTTCCAGTGCCCAGACCTCCATCTCCCCGAAACGCTGGCCACCGAACTGCGCCTTACCACCGAGCGGCTGCTGGGTAACCAGGCTGTAGGAACCGGTGGAACGTGCGTGCATCTTGTCGTCGACCAGGTGGTTCAGCTTGAGCATGTACATGTAGCCGACGGTGGTCGGACGCTCGAACTGATTGCCGGTACGACCATCGAACAGACGCATCTGACCGCTTTCCGGCAGGTCAGCGAGCTTCAGCATGGCCTTGATCTCGCTTTCCTTGGCGCCGTCGAACACCGGGGTGGCCATGGGTACGCCGCCCTTCAGGTTCTTCGCCAGATCCAGGATTTCCTGGTCGCTCAGCTCGTTCAGGTTTTCCTGACGACCACCGATCTCGTTGTAGATCTCGTGCAGGAACTCACGGAGCTCAGCAATCTTGCGCTGCTCTTCGAGCATGCGGTTGATCTTCTCGCCCAGGCCCTTGGCCGCGAGGCCCAGGTGGGTTTCAAGGATCTGGCCGACGTTCATACGAGACGGTACGCCCAGCGGGTTCAGAACGATGTCCACCGGAGTACCGTTGGCGTCATGCGGCATGTCTTCAACCGGCATGATCACGGAGACCACACCCTTGTTACCGTGACGACCCGCCATCTTGTCGCCCGGTTGGATACGACGCTTGATGGCCAGGTAGACCTTGACGATCTTCAGCACGCCCGGAGCCAGGTCGTCGCCCTGCTGCAGCTTGCGCTTCTTGTCTTCGAACTTGTCGTCCAGCATCTGGCGACGGTCGGACAGGTAGGCCTGGGCCTTCTCCAGCTGCTCGTTCAGGGCGTCTTCCGACATGCGCAGCTTGAACCACTGGCCACGCTCGAGACCGTCGAGGTATTCGTCAGTGACCTCGGTGCCCTTCTTCAGGCCGGCGCCGCCTTCGGCAATCTGGCCGACCAGTGCGGAACGCAGACGCTCGAAGGTAGCGCCTTCGACGATACGGAACTCTTCGTTCAGGTCCTTGCGGATCTCGTCCAGTTGCATCTTCTCGATGGACAGGGCACGGGAGTCTCGCTCGACGCCATCACGAGTGAAGACCTGCACGTCGATTACGGTGCCCTTGGTGCCAGTCGGCACGCGCAGGGAAGTGTCCTTCACGTCGGACGCCTTCTCACCGAAGATCGCACGCAGCAGCTTCTCTTCCGGAGTCAGCTGGGTCTCGCCTTTCGGGGTGACCTTGCCGACCAGGATGTCACCGGCCTGCACTTCGGCACCGACATAAACGATACCAGCCTCGTCCAGCTTGTTCAGCGCAGCCTCACCCACGTTCGGGATGTCCGCGGTGATTTCTTCTGGGCCGAGCTTGGTGTCACGAGCCACACAGGTCAGTTCCTGGATGTGGATGGTGGTGAAGCGATCTTCCTGCACCACACGCTCGGACAGGCAGATGGAGTCCTCGAAGTTGAAACCGTTCCAGGGCATGAACGCTACGCGCATGTTCTGACCCAGAGCGAGCTCACCCATGTCGGTGGACGGACCATCGGCGAGGATGTCGGCGCGGGCGACTACATCACCCTTCTGCACCAGCGGACGCTGGTTGATGCAGGTGTTCTGGTTGGAACGGGTGTATTTGGTCAGGTTGTAGATATCCACACCTGCTTCGCCGGTCTCGACTTCGTCGTCGTTGACGCGAACCACGATACGGCTGGCGTCCACGGAGTCGATCACACCGCCACGACGGGCCACGACGCAGACGCCGGAGTCACGGGCGACATTGCGCTCCATGCCGGTACCTACCAGAGGCTTGTCGGCACGCAGGGTCGGCACGGCCTGACGCTGCATGTTCGAGCCCATGAGTGCGCGGTTGGCGTCGTCGTGTTCGAGGAACGGAATCAGCGAGGCAGCAACGGAAACGACCTGCTTCGGCGATACGTCCATCAGGGTCACGTCTTCCGGCGCCTTAACGGTGAATTCGTTCAGGTGACGCACGGCTACCAACTCGTCCACCAGTTCGCCCTGTTCGTTCAGGGTGGCGGATGCCTGGGCGATGACGTGGTCGGCCTCTTCGATGGCGGAGAGGAAGACGATGTCGTCGGTGACCTTGCCTTCCTTGACCACGCGGTACGGGCTTTCCAGGAAGCCGTACTGGTTGGTGCGGGCATAGGTCGCCAGGGAGTTGATCAGACCGATGTTCGGACCTTCAGGGGTCTCAATTGGGCACACGCGGCCGTAGTGGGTCGGGTGTACGTCGCGGACTTCGAAGCCTGCACGCTCACGGGTCAGACCGCCCGGGCCGAGCGCGGAAACGCGGCGCTTGTGGGTGATCTCGGAGAGCGGGTTGTTCTGGTCCATGAACTGGGACAGCTGGCTGGAACCGAAGAACTCCTTGATCGCGGCAGCCACCGGCTTGGCGTTGATCAGGTCCTGGGGCATCAGGCCTTCGCTTTCGGCCATGGACAGACGTTCCTTGACCGCGCGCTCTACACGCACGAGGCCGACACGGAACTGGTTCTCGGCCATTTCGCCGACGCAACGTACGCGACGGTTACCCAGGTGGTCGATGTCGTCGACGATGCCCTTGCCGTTACGGATGTCGACCAGGGTCTTCAGTACGTCAACGATGTCTTCCTTGCTCAGCACGCCGGAGCCTTCGATCTCGGTACGACCGATCCGGCGGTTGAACTTCATGCGGCCAACGGCGGACAAGTCGTAACGCTCGGCGCTGAAGAACAGGTTGTTGAACAGGGTTTCGGCGGCTTCCTTGGTCGGCGGCTCGCCAGGACGCATCATGCGGTAGATCTCGACCAGGGCTTCCAGCTGGTTGCCGGTGGAATCGATCTTCAGGGTGTCCGAAATGAACGGACCGCAGTCGATGTCGTTGGTGTACAGGGTTTCGATGCGGACTACCTGGGCCTTGGCGATCTTCACCAACAGCTCGGTGGTCAGCTCGGTATTGCACTCGGCGATGATCTCGCCGGTAGCCGGATGCACGATGGCCTTGGCGGTGGTACGGCCAAGCACGTAGTCCATCGGGACTTCCAGCTCTTTGATGCCTGCCTTTTCCAGCTGGTTGATGTGGCGGGCGGTGATACGACGGCCCTGCTCCACGATCACCTTGCCGCCCTGGTCCTTGATGTCGAACACGGCGATTTCGCCGCGCAGACGCTGCGGAACCAGTTCCAGGTGCAGGCCTTCGCCCTTCACGTGGAATACGTTGGTGGCATAGAAGGCATTCAGCACTTCTTCAGTGCTGTAGTTCAGCGCGCGCAGCAGGACGGTGGCCGGCAGTTTGCGGCGACGGTCGATACGCACGAAGACGCAGTCCTTCGGATCGAACTCGAAGTCCAGCCAGGAACCGCGGTAGGGGATGATACGAGCGGAGTACAGCAGCTTGCCCGAACTGTGGGTCTTGCCACGGTCATGGTCGAAGAACACACCCGGCGAACGGTGCAGCTGGGAGACGATGACGCGCTCGGTACCGTTGATGATGAAGGTACCGTTCTCGGTCATCAGGGGGATTTCCCCCATGTAGACTTCTTGTTCCTTGATGTCCTTGATCGCCTTGTTCGACGACTCTTTGTCGAAAATGATCAGACGGACTTTTACCCGCAGCGGCACGGCGAAAGTCACGCCGCGCAGCACGCATTCCTTGACATCGAACGCCGGCTCACCCAGGCGATAGCCGACATATTCCAGAGCGGCGTTGCCGGAATAGCTGATGATCGGGAAAACAGACTTGAAGGCCGCGTGCAGGCCGATGTCACGGAATTGCTCTTTGCTGACTCCCGCCTGCAGGAATTCGCGATACGAATCCAGCTGGATGGCCAGGAGGTAGGGTACATCCATGACGTCCGGCAACTTGCTAAAGTCTTTGCGGATACGTTTTTTCTCAGTGTATGAGTAAGCCATCAGCGTTCCCCAGCTTGGTCACCTGCTTGTTTGGCCCCTCCGACGGGAGTAGCCAGAAAATCGTGCAAACCCCTTGGTTTGCTCCGCCTCCCACTGGAGGTCGGGTCACGTCCCAGGTGGCGTCTGGAGACAACCACCTAGAACGGAAAAAGGCCGGTGGCATAAGCCACCAGCCGTCAGCCTTGCGCGAAGCGCGGAGGCTGTTGACGCAAGGTCGTCGCTTACTTGAGCTCGACTTTGGCGCCAGCTTCTTCCAGGGCCTTCTTGGCAGCTTCAGCTTCTTCTTTCGAAGCGCCTTCTTTAACAACGCCCGGGGCGCCGTCAACAACTGCCTTGGCTTCTTTCAGACCCAGACCGGTCAGTTCGCGAACGACCTTGATCACGTTCACTTTCTTGTCGCCGGCATCGGCCAGAACGATGGTGAACTCGGTTTGTTCTTCAACAACAGCAGCGGCAGCAGCCGGGCCAGCGGCAACGGCAGCAGCAGCGGTAACACCGAACTTCTCTTCCATCGCCTTGATCAGTTCAACGATCTGCATGACGGACATTTCGGATACGGCGTTGATGATGTCTTCGTTGGTCAGAGCCATGACTCTAATTCCTGTATTGGTGGACAGCCTTCGCGGCCATCAAAATTTAAAGATTCAGCTGAAAGAGGGTTATGCGGCCTGGATCAGGCAGCAGCGCCTTCTTTCTGGTCGCGAATAGCCGCCAGAGTACGAGCCAGCTTGCTGGTAGCGCCTTGGATCACGCTCATCAGCTGTGCAACGGCTTCGTTGTAGGTCGGCAGGGTTGCCAGTACGTCGATCTGATTGGCTGCGAGGAACTGGCCCTCGAATGCAGCGGCCTTGATCTCGAACTTGTCCTGACCCTTGGCGAATTCCTTGAAGATACGGGCGGCAGCGCCCGGATGCTCGTTGGAGAACGCAATCAGGGTCGGGCCTTTGAACACGTCGTTGAGCACTTCGAACTGAGTGCCGGCAACGGCGCGGCGAGCCAGGGTGTTACGTACGACACGTACGTATACGCCAGCTTCGCGGGCCTCTTTACGGAGTCCGGTCATAGCGGCTACGGTCACGCCACGGGCATCAGCCACGACAGCGGACAGGCCAGCTTTGGCAGCCTCGTTGACTTCAGCGACGATGGCCTTCTTGTCTTCGAGTTTAATTGCCACGGGTCTAACTCCTGGATGTTACCGTTTCGTCCAGCCGGGGCCGGACGGCGTTTTGGTGTCTGATTCGGTAAACGAATCGGGAGCACCATCTGCGTAGGCTTGGGAATCGCTTCCCGGTTTAAGGCTCCTGCCGCCTACGGTCTTGGATAGCCCCCGCCAGGCAGGGACCCCAATACCTGGTGCGACGGACGCATCCGTCGCACCTTTATCACTTAGCCTTCGAGGGAAGCCTGATCGATCTGCAGACCCGGGCCCATGGTGGTGCTCAGGGTCACACGCTTCAGATACACACCCTTGGAGGTGGACGGCTTCAGACGCTTCAGGTCAGCCAGCAGGGCTTCCACGTTCTGCTTCAGCTTGATCGGCTCGAAGTCGACCTTGCCAACGGAAGCGTGGATGATGCCGTTCTTGTCGGTACGGAAACGCACCTGACCAGCTTTGGCGTTCTTGACAGCGGTAGCGACGTCCGGAGTAACGGTGCCGACTTTCGGGTTCGGCATCAGGCCGCGCGGACCGAGAATTTGGCCAAGCTGACCAACAACACGCATCGCGTCCGGAGAGGCGATGACGACGTCGTAGTTCAGGTCGCCAGCTTTCATTTCGGCAGCCAGTTCATCCATACCGACTTTCTCGGCGCCGGCAGCCAGAGCGGCTTCGGCAGCCGGGCCCTGGGTGAACACGGCAACGCGGACGCTCTTACCGGTGCCGTTCGGCAGAACGGTGGCACCACGAACGACCTGGTCGGATTTACGCGGATCGACGCCCAGATTGATGGCGACGTCAACGGACTCTTTGAACTTGGAGGTAGCCAGTTCAGCCAGCAGTTTGGCGGCGTCTTCGAAAGCGTACTGTTTGCCAGCTTCTACTTTCTCGGCGATTGCCTTTTGGCGCTTGGTCAGCTTAGCCATTACACACCCTCCACGTTCAGGCCCATGCTACGAGCGGAACCGGCGATGCTACGCACGGCCGCATCCAGGTCAGCTGCAGTCAGATCAGCCTTCTTGGCCTTGGCGATCTCTTCCAGCTGAGCACGGGTAACGGTGCCTACTTTCTGGGTGTTCGGACGCGGCGAGCCGCTGGCGATGCCGGCTGCTTTCTTCAGCAGCACGGAGGCCGGGGTGCTCTTGGTCTCGAAAGTGAAGCTGCGGTCGCTGTATACGGTGATGATCACGGGAGTCGGCAGACCCGGTTCGAGGCCCTGGGTCTTGGCGTTGAACGCCTTGCAGAATTCCATGATGTTCACACCGTGCTGACCCAGAGCGGGGCCGACCGGCGGCGACGGGTTGGCCTGACCGGCCTTCACTTGCAGCTTGATATAAGCTTGGATCTTCTTAGCCATGTATAACTCCAGTTACGGGTTCTAGCGCCCGAAGGGCTCCCCGATTGCTTTCGCGTTTATCCCAGTGACGACAAAACCCCGCAACCTATGGCTGCGGGGTTGGGATGCCATTGTCAGTTAAGCCTTCTCGACCTGACTGAACTCCAGCTCTACCGGGGTAGAGCGACCGAAGATGAGCACGGCCACCTGGATCCGGCTCTTCTCGTAGTTGACTTCTTCGACGACACCATTGAAGTCCGCAAAGGGACCATCGATGACTCGAACAGTTTCACCCGGCTCAAACAGAGTCTTCGGCTTCGGCTTATCTCCGCTATCGGCAACGCGACGCAGGATGGCCTCAGCCTCTTTCTCGGTAATCGGCGCGGGCTTGTCGGCAGTACCACCGATGAAACCCATGACGCGCGGCGTATCCTTGATCAGGTGCCAAGTCGCCTCATTCATTTCCATCTGGACAAGCACGTAACCAGGGAAGAACTTGCGTTCGCTCTTGCGCTTCTGGCCATTGCGCATCTCTACCACTTCTTCAGTGGGAACCAGAATCTCGCCGAACTCGTCTTCCATGCCAGCCAGCTTGACGCGCTCGATCAGCGAGCGCATGACATGCTTCTCGTAACCCGAGTATGCATGCACAACGTACCAACGCTTAGCCACGGCGCACCTATTAACCAACAATCAACGAAACAAGCCAGCCGAGCAGGGTATCAAGCCCCCACAACAGCAGCGCCATTACCAGCACGACAGCCACGACAATCAGAGTGGTCTGGGTGGTTTCCTGACGGGTCGGCCAAACAACCTTGCGAATTTCTGCACGCGCTTCCTTGGCAAGAACAAAGAAGGCCTGACCCTTTACAGTCTGCAGGGCCACGACAGCGGCAACAGCAGCAAGAGCAAGCAGCGCGAGAACACGGTACAGGATCGGCTCAGCGGAGAAATACTGATTGCCGACCACACCAACAGCGACAAGAGCCACCACAACGACCCACTTCAGAACGTCGAAGCGTGTTTCTTTGGCTTCAGCCTTGGCATTCATCAGCTAGGATCCTGTGAGGAGAAATGCCAGATTCTCTTTCTTGGAATCTGGCAGGCCAGGAGGGAATCGAACCCCCAACCTGCGGTTTTGGAGACCGCCGCTCTGCCAATTGAGCTACTGGCCTGTAACAAAGTCAGGCCGACCATTATGCCGGCCTGACAGACCAAGATCAAGTCGTTATTCGATGATCTTGGCAACCACGCCGGCGCCAACGGTACGGCCGCCTTCGCGGATCGCGAAGCGCAGGCCATCTTCCATGGCGATCGGAGCGATCAGGGTGACAACCATCTTGATGTTGTCGCCCGGCATTACCATCTCTACGCCTTCCGGCAGTTCGCAGTTACCGGTCACGTCAGTGGTACGGAAGTAGAACTGCGGACGGTAGCCCTTGAAGAAGGGGGTGTGACGACCACCTTCTTCCTTGGACAGTACGTACACTTCGCACTCGAACTTGGTGTGCGGCTTGATGGTGCCCGGCTTGGCCAGAACCTGACCACGCTCTACATCATCACGCTTGGTGCCGCGCAGCAGGGCGCCGATGTTCTCACCAGCACGACCTTCGTCGAGCAGCTTGCGGAACATTTCCACGCCGGTGCAAG
>NZ_JBHZGM010000053.1:0-14131 GCF_043392685.1 Metapseudomonas phytobenefica
AGCAAGATCAATAGGATGCACGGCGGCAGCAGGGAGTGGGGGTTGGTTCGTTTGGCGACTGCCAATTTACCCACTTCCCTGACTGTCAACTCGCTCTTCCCCCAGACTCCGCGAAGAACCTTTTTTAATATCGCTTTCTCCCGCTCCAGCCGGTTGATCCGGGCTTCCAGCTCCTGGATCTTCTGCTGCTCGGGCGTCAGCGCCTTGCTCTTCGGGGTCACGCCCTGGCGCTCGTCTTGGAGTTGTTTCACCCAGCGGCGCAAGGCCGAGTCCACCACTCCCAGCGAACGGCAGGCTTCGATATGGCTGTAGCCCTGATCCAGCACCAAGGCCGCGGCCTCACGCTTGAACTCGGCGGAAAACGTACGTCGTTGCTTACTCATCAGACACCTCTCTCACGGCGAAGATTTTCGCCTAAATCGGTGTCCGGGATCAGTAGACCACTACAGTGCCCATGTTTCTGCAGCATGGATGGATGCGAGAACCTGCATACTGAGCTGGTGACGCTGATATGCCTTGCGACTGGGGCAAGGTGGTCCGAGGCGGAAAACCTGACGCCGAATCGTCTGCAGGGCAACGTAGTGACCTTTGCCAGAACGAAGTCAGGGAAGGTCCGTTCAGTGCCTGTCCCGGCAGAGCTGGCCGATCGGCTGAGAGTGCATTGGCGGACTCATGGTCAGTTCACCTCCTGCATTACCTCGTTCCGCCGCGCCCTGGAGCGCACCACCATCCAGTTGCCGAAGGGCCAGGCCAGCCATGCGCTGCGGCACTCGTTTGCCAGTCACTTCATGATGAATGGCGGGAACATCCTGACCCTGCAGAAGATCCTGGGGCATTCCACGCTGGCGATGACGATGCGGTATGCGCATTTGTCGCCGGATCACTTGGCCGAGGCAGTTCGCCTGGGGCCGCTTTCAGATTCGGCTTTGGAGTCGGCTGTATTCCGTTGAGGGAATATTCCTTGGGGGTTATATTTCGCTATGTCTTGGGAAATTGAGTACACCGACGAATTCGGTGAATGGTGGGAAAAGCTCTCTGAGGATGAGCAGGAATCTGTGGCCGTGTCGGTGCGCTTGCTGGAGGAAAGAGGGCCTTCGCTGGGCTTCCCCCATAGCAGCGGCATAAACGGTTCACGACACAGCCACATGCGAGAGTTGCGAACACAGCACGATGGGCGCCCGCTGAGGACGCTTTACGCATTCGACCCGAGACGCTCGGCGATTCTGCTGATCGGTGGAGACAAGACCGGGGACGATCGCTGGTATGACGTGAATGTTCCTGTGGCTGATCGCCTGTACGACCAGCACTTGGAACAGCTTCGAAAGGAGGGCCTGATCGATGGCTAAGAAATTTGATGCACTGCGCGAAAAGATGTCGCCTGAAGCCAGGGCGCGGGTTGAAGCCAGGGCGCAGGAAATGTTGGCTGAGATGCCCTTGAACGAGCTTCGCCAGGCGCGTGGCTTGTCGCAGAAGATGTTGTCCGAGGTGCTGCATGTTCAGCAGCCTGCCATCGCCAAGATGGAGAAACGCACGGATATGTACATCTCCACGCTACGCAGCCACATCGAAGCAATGGGCGGACAGCTGGAGGTGATTGCGCGCTTCCCTGACGGTGCCGTGAAGATCAGCAACTTTGCGGACCTCGATGAGCGCCACTGCTGAGTTCGACACTTCTTCGACACATCAAGGCAGAAACGAAAAAGCCCCTGAAATTCGCTAGGAAAATCAGGGGCTTAGTCGTGGTTTTTGGTGGAGCCGGGGGGATTTGAACCCCCGTCCGCCAGTTCTCCGCTTTCGGGACTACATGCTTAGCCAAGTCTACTGAGTTAGCTCATCGCGGCCCGACTGGCAGGGTGCTTTGAGCGAGCTGTATGAGTTTTAGCCGTTACGTCTACAGCGAACTTGGCGGCGATCCTGTTCTATCTGACAGTCGTTTCGGGTTTACAGGCATCCCCTGGCGACTGCTGGCGCATTAAGCAGCCAGAGCGTAGTTGTCGTCGTTGGCAACTAATAGTTTGCAGCAACTGATTTACGAGGTCTGCTGCCAGCTCGGCATGCCCCTAGAGTTTTGTTACCGGCGTCGAATCCTAATCGGCCCCAATACTGCAAGGGTGTACAACGGGGGTGATTCTACGGCATAAGGCTGGGCAGCGTCGACCTCGCTTTTGACCTAATGTCATGGGGGGCCTGCTATATGATTGCAGGCTATTGTCAGGAAGACCGTTGAGCCGAGACGTCGCCATGCCGCGTTCTGCCCGAACTCCCTTGCGCCAGTGGATCTGGCGCGCCTTCGTACAGAGTGCCCTGATCCCGCTGATTCTGGTCGAATCGGTGCTGATCACGGTTTATCTGTTGACCAACAGTGCAATTCGCGATTCCCAGGTGGAGTACCTGCAGCGAAGTGCGCTGGAGGATCTGAGCAGCGCGGTGCTGCGCGAGGGCAAGGTGATCGACATGCGCCTGCAGGGCATCGAGGTGCCCACGCGGCTGTTTCGCGATGCGGTGGGCCGGTCGTTGCAGGATCGCAGCTTCACGCCGGATGAGCTGGAGCGACAGCGCCATGTGCTGAGTTCCGACGGCGTGTTCTACACCCGCAGCGACGACGGTCGCGCCGCTTCCTTCTATGCCAGCAGCACGCCGGTGGAGAAGCAGGACCACGAGAAGGCGCTGCGCCTGTCCCAGGTGGACCCGCTGATGCGTTCGATCCGCGAGGCCAACCCGCTGGTGGCGGCGGTCTACTTCAACAGTTGGGACAGCTACAACCGCATCTATCCCTTCTTCATGACGCCCGAGCAGTATCCCCATGACATGGTGATACCCAACTACAACTTCTATTACCTCGCTGACGCCAAGCACAACCCGCAGCGCAAGACGGTCTGGACCGACGTTTACCTGGACCCGGCCGGCCTCGGCTGGATGATGTCGGCGATCACCCCGGTCTACCGGGGCGATTTCCTCGAAGGGGTGGTGGGGCTGGATATCACCGTGGGGCAGATGCTCGGCGAGATCGGCAGCCTGAAGGTGCCATGGCAGGGCTACGCGATGCTGGTGAGCCGCGACCACAGCATCATGGCACTGCCGGAAGCGGGGGAGCGCGACTTCGGTCTGCGCGAGCTGACCCGTTTCTCCTATGACGAGGCGGTGCGCCGCGAGGTGCTCAAGCCCGAGGACTTCAACCTGGCCCGCCACCGCGAGATGCAGCCGCTGCTGGAGGCCATGGCAGCCGGCAAGCGCAATGTGCAGGAAGTGGAGCTGGGCGGGCGCAAGCAACTGGTGGCCTGGGCGGAGATTCCGCAGACCGGCTGGCGGCTGATGATGGTGGTGGACGAGGCCAACATCTTCAAGGAAACCAACCGCCTCGCTGCGCGCTACCAGCAGATCGGTTATCTGCTGATCGCCGGGCTCGGCTTCTTCTATGCGCTGTTCTTCGCCTGGATGTGGGCGCGGTCGCGGCGCCTCAGTGGCGAACTGGCCACGCCCATGGCAGCGATCATGGGGATGATGAAACGCATCGGCCAGGGCGACTTCCGCCCGCCGGCGCCGAGCAGCCGCATCGCTGAACTGCAGGCACTGGCCGAAGCGGTACAGCTCAGCGGTGCGCAATTGCAGGCCAGTGAGGAGGAACGTCTGGAGGCCAGGCGCAACCTCGACCTGGTATTGGAAAGCACCACGGAAAGCCTCTGGGAAGTGGATGCCATATCCCTGTCGATGAAGATGAGCGGACGCTTCGTCAAGCGCTTCGGGCTGCGCAGCGACACCATTACCTTCTCCGAATTCAACGAGCGTGTGCACCCGGAAGACGTGGAGCGGGTACGTCGCCTGCGGATGCTGTTCTCGGTCAGCGACCAGGACAACTTCGACGCCGAATATCGTTTCGCCGATGTGGCAGGGCGTTACTCCTGGCTGCTCAGCCGCGGCAAGGTGCTGGAGCGCGACTCCGATGGCCGCGCCCTGCGGGTGGCCGGTACCCATGTGGACATCACCCGCCTCAAGCAGGTGGAGGAAGAACTGCGCATCGCCAGCCGCGAGGCCCAGGCGGCGAGCCAGGCCAAGAGCCGCTTCCTGTCCAGCATGAGTCACGAGTTGCGCACGCCGCTCAACGCCATCAACGGCTTCGCCCAGCTCATCGCCCTGGAGGCGGAAGGCCAGGAAGACCGCAAGGTGGAAGGCGACTACGCGCAGGAGATCGTCAACGCCAGCCGTCACCTCACCTCGCTGGTGGACGACATCCTCGACCTGTCGAGCATCGAGAATCGTCGCCAGAAGCTGCAGCTCAAGCCTGTGGATATCGGCCCTCTGCTGGCCAGTTGCGGTGAGCTGATCCAGCCCGAGCTCCAGTCGCGCCACCTGCAACTGCAATTGATGCCGCCGCCTGTGCCGCCGCTGCATGTGATGGCCGATGCCCGCCGTCTGCGCCAGGTGATGTTGAACCTGCTCTCCAATGCGGTGAAATACAACAGCCCGCAGGGCATGGTGAGCATGGGCTACGAGGTTCGTCCGGCGGCTGTGCGCCTCTGGGTGGCCGACAGTGGGCCGGGCCTCAGTCAGGAACAGCAGGCCATGCTGTTCCAGCCCTTCCAGCGCCTGGGCCGGGAGAACTCCACTATTCCGGGCACCGGTATCGGCCTGGTGCTGTGCCGAGAACTGGCGGAGTTGATGGGGGGCGAAATGGGCTTCAGCAGCGCGCCGGATATCGGCAGCCGTTTCTGGATCGACCTGCCCTGCGTCGCCGCACCGGATGAGTTCGAGCCCCCTGCGCCGGCCAGGCCCGCGGAGGAAGAGCGGCAGGTGCAGCCGAAGGTGCTCTGCGTGGAAGACCATCCGGCCTGCCTCAAGGTGTTGCAGGAAGGGCTGCGGGATATGGCCGATGTGCGTGGCGCGGGATCGGTGGGCAAGGCGCTGGCGCTGCTGGCGGATATCACTCCGTCCCTGTTGCTGCTGGACCTGGACCTGCCCGACGGCGATGGCCTGGACGTGCTCGACTTCGTGCGCTCCAGCCCGCGCCTGGCGATGATGCCGGTGCTGGTGGTGAGCGCGGCGGTGGATGAAAAGGTCCTGGCGGAAGCGCGCCGTCGTGGCGCGGATGCCTGCCTGAGCAAGCCGGTGGACCTGAAGCAGGTGCGCCGGATGGCGCTTTCGTTGCTGGGCCAGGAGGCTTGAGGAATGGGATCCAGCTTGCGCTGGATCCCGGGGTCTTTCCTATTCGCTGGCCTGCAACAGGTTCAGCGCTTCAGCCAGCACTCTCTCTGATTCGGCATGATTGCCGGATTTATGCAGTTCCTCGCCTTCGCTGCGGAGCTTTTTCACCTGCTCGAGTACGGCAGTGTCGGCGGGGGGATCGGTCTTCAGTATCTGGTCGATCTTCGCCATGTCCGCTGGGCAGTGTGATGCGAGGACGGGGGCACTGAGCAGGGCGGCGGCAAGCAATACGGCGATACGGCGCATATCGGACCTCCTTTTCGGGTTATCCGCTGAGCAGTATAGGAAAGCTCCGGGCGGGTGCCGGGCTTATGCGGTGGACTGCCCGGGCTCGGGCGGGTTCAGGTTTTATGCTGCCGGTATCGACGAAGGCGGTTTTGCAGGAGCGAGCTCGATATTTCGCGAGCAAGCTCGCTCCTGCATAGCCCTACAGCCCGGCGCGGGGACGGGTGACGCGATCCACCAGGTAGACCAGCCCGCGGTAGTCGATGCCGCCGTGCTGGGTCAGGCCGATTTCGCAGGTACGGCTGGTGGAAACGCCTTCGTCGCAGATCTGTACTGCATCCTTCAGCGAGCGCAGGGAGTGGGCGTTCAGTTCCGGGGTTGTGAAGCCCTTGTCGCCGGCGAAACCGCAGCAGTGGATGCCTTCTGGCACCACCACTTCCCGGGTGCAGCGCTTGACGATGTCGATCAGCCCCTGCGCTTCGCCCAGATGCTGGGTGCTGCAGGTGACGTGGACGGCCACTGGCTTGTCCTGCGGGGTGAACTCCAGTCGATCCAGCAGGTGGCTGCGGATGAAGCGCACCGGGTCGAACAGTTGCAACCGCGAATCCAGGCCGTCCTGGACCAGGCGCAGGGTACAGGGGCTGGTGTCGCAGTAGATCGGGTCGAGGCCGCCGCGGCTGGCGGCGAGCAGGGCGTCCACCAGTTCGCGGCGCTTGGTATCGGCCTGTTCCGGGTAGCCTTTGGAGGCGAAGGGCTGGCCGCAGCAGAGGCTGTCGAGGTTCTCCGGGAACACCACCTGGTAGCCGGCCTTTTCCAGCAGCATGCGGGTCTTGTCGATCAGCGGCACCTGCTCCTGGTCGCCGGCGGACGGGCCCATGGCACGGGACACGCACGCGGCCAGATAGACCACACGCGGTCGGTTGTCGCTGGTGGGCGGGGTGAAGTGGATGGGGGCCGCGGCCCGGGGCAGGGCGGGCGACCATTGCGGCAGACGATTGCCCGACAGCTGGCGCAGGGCGCCGGAGGTTTTCGACAGTAGCGGCGCGCCCAGCACCCGGCGCGCGCCATCGGCAACCCGCAGGGTCAGGCGTGCGCCCTTGAGAGCGGTGGCGAAGTGTCCGGCCAGCCAGTCGGCACTGCCGGCATGGTGGGCATCCTTCGCACGCAGCTTGCGCACCAGGTCGCCGGTGTTGATGCCCACCGGGCAGCGCTGGGCGCAGAGGCCGGTGGCGGCGCAGGTGTCGATGCCCTGGTACTGATAGGCCTGTTCCAGCGGGGCGGTGTCGATGCCGGTACGCCGTTTGGCCTGGATATCGCGCCAGATGACGATGCGCTGGCGGGGGCTGAGGGTCAGTCCCTTGGACGGACACACCGGTTCGCAGAAGCCGCACTCGATGCATTTGTCGACGATCTCGTCGGCGGCCGGCAGCGGCTTGAGGTTTTTCAGGTGGATGTCGCGGTTCTCGCTGAGGATCACGTCCGGGTTGAGAATGCCGCGCGGGTCCAGCAGGCGCTTGATCTTCCACATCAGCTGGTAGGCGTCGCTGCCCCATTCCAGCTCGACGAAGGGGGCCATGTTGCGCCCGGTGCCGTGTTCGGCCTTGAGCGAACCGCCGAATTCCACCGCCACCAGTTGCGCCACGTCCTGCATGAAGGCTTCGTAGCGCGCCACCTGCTCGGGCTGTTTGAAGCCCTGGGTGAAGACGAAGTGCAGGTTGCCCTCCAGGGCGTGGCCGAAAATGATCGCCTCGTCGTAGCCGTGCTTGTCGAACAGCGCCAGCAGGCGGTTGACGCCCTCGGCCAACTGCTCGATGGGGAAGGTGACGTCTTCGATGATCACCGTGGTGCCGGTCTGGCGCACAGCGCCGACGGCGGGGAAGGTGTCCTTGCGGATTTTCCACAGCAGGTTGTAGACGGCCGGGTCTTCGCTGAAGTCGACCTTCTGCTCCAGCGGGAAGTGGGCGATGGACGCCATGATCTGCGCCAGTTGCTCGTGCAGCAGGCTCTGGCTGGCCGCACGGGATTCGATCAGCAGGGCACAGGCGCTGGCGGACAGGCCCTTCACCCATTCGGGCATGCCGGGCTTGGTTTCCACCGAGCGCAGGCTGCGGCGGTCCAGTAGCTCCACCGCCGATACCGGCTGGCTCTTGAGCAGGGTGACGGCCTTGCAGCAGCTTTCCACGTCGGGGAAGACGATCAGCGCGCTGGCCTTGTGCGGATGGTCGGGCACGGTGTCGTAGGTCACCGCGCTGATGAAGCCGAGGGTGCCTTCGGAACCCACCAGCAGGTGGCTGAGGATATCCAGTGGCTCATCGAAGTCCACCAGGGCGTTGAGCGACAGGCCGGTGGTGTTCTTCAGCCGGTACTTGTGGCGGATCTTCGAGGCCAGCGCGGTATCGGCGCGGGTCTGCCGGCCCAGTTCGGCCAGTTCGGCCAGCAGCGGCCCGTGGCTGCGGCGGAAGGCGGCGACGCTGGCGGCGTCTTCGGTGTCCAGCAGGGTGCCGTCGGCCAGCACCAGGCGCAGGCCGGCGAGGGTGTGGTAGCTGTTCTGCGCGGTGCCGCAGCACATGCCGCTGGCATTATTGGCGACGATGCCGCCGATCTTGCAGGCGTTGATGGACGCCGGGTCGGGGCCGATCTTGCGGCCGAAGGGGGCGAGCCAGGCGTTGGCCTGGGCGCCGATGACGCCGGGCTGCAGGCGAATCTGTTCGCCGCCCTGGCGGATGTCGCGGCCGTTCCAGTTATCCCCCAGGACGAGCAGTACCGAGTCGCTGATGGCCTGGCCGGAAAGGCTGGTGCCAGCGGCGCGGAAGGTGACCGGGACCAGTTCGGCGTGGGCGGCCTTGAGCAGGGTGATGACTTCGGCCTCGCTCTCGACGCGGATCACCAGCTTGGGAATCAGCCGGTAGAAGCTGGCGTCGGTGCCGAAGGCCAGGGTGGACAGCGGATCGTCGAAGCGCCGTTCGCGGGGGATGAGGCGCTCGACGGCGTTGAGGAAAGGAATCGGCAGGCTCATGCGGTGTCCCGTGTGTTGTCGCGGGCCGCGGGCGGCCCGCTGGATGTGGGGTGGCCGGTCAGCGGCCGAGTTCGCGTACCAGCGAATCGGCGCTGATCTCGCCGATGGATTTGGCACCGGTCAGCACCATGGCCACGCGCATTTCCTTTTCGATCAGGTCCAGCAGGTTGCTCACGCCGGCACCACCTGCTGCGGCCAGAGCGTAGACGAAGGCGCGGCCGAGCATCACGGTATCGGCGCCCAGGGCGAGCATGCGCACCACGTCCAGGCCGGTGCGGATGCCGGAGTCGGCGAGGATTTTCAGCTCACCCTTCACCGCGTCGGCGATGGCCGGCAGGGCACGGGCGCTGGAGAGCACGCCGTCGAGTTGGCGGCCGCCGTGGTTGGAAACGACTATGCCGTCGGCGCCGAATTTCACTGCGTCCCGGGCATCTTCGGGGTCGAGGATGCCCTTGATCACCATCGGGCCTTCCCAGAAGTCGCGAATCCACTCCAAATCCTTCCAGGAAATCGACGGGTCGAAGTTGGCGCCGAGCCAGCCGATGTAGTCCGCAAGGCCGGTGGGGTTGCCACGGTAGGCGGAGATGTTGCCCAGGTCATGGGGCTTGCCCAGCAGACCCACATCCCAGGCCCAGGACGGGTGGGTCATGGCTTGCAGCATGCGGCGCAGCGGGGCGTTGGGGCCGCTCATGCCGGAGTGGGCGTCGCGGTAGCGAGCGCCGGGTACCGGCATGTCGACGGTGAATACCAGGGTGGTCACGCCGGCGGCCTTGGCCCGCTCCAGGGCGTTCTTCATGAAGCCGCGGTCCTTCAGCACGTAGAGCTGGAACCACATGGGGCGGTTGATGGCCGGCGCCACTTCTTCGATCGGGCAGACCGAAACGGTGGACAGGGTGAAGGGAACGCCCTTGGCCGCCGCCGCCTTGGCCGCCTGCACTTCGCCGCGGCGGGCGTACATGCCGGTCAGGCCCACCGGCGCCAGCGCCACCGGCATGGACAGGGTCTCGCCGAACAGCCTGGTTTCCAGGCTCAGCTCAGACATGTTCCGCAGCACGCGCTGGCGCAGGGCGATGCCGGCCAGGTCTTCGACGTTGCGGCGCAGGGTGTACTCGGCGTAGGCGCCGCCGTCGATGTAGTGGAACAGGAAGGGCGGGAGCTTGCGCTGGGCGGCGGCGCGGTAGTCGGTGGAGGCGGAGATGATCATGGATTCGATCCGATTCAGGGCTTCAGGGCAGTGAACAGGAACCGGGCTGCATCTGCATGCAGCCCGGAAGCGCCAATTAATGAACGAGCATGCCGGTGAACACGTAGGCCTGGGCCAGGGTGATCAGGCCGGCCATGGCGGCGAATATCAGGCTGTGCTTCAGGGTGAAGCGGAACAGGTCGGATTCCTTGCCGACCATGCCGGTGGCGGCGCAGGCCACGGCGATGGATTGCGGCGAGATCATCTTGCCGGTCACGCCGCCGCTGGTGTTGGCCGCGACCAGCAGGGTGTCGTTGACGCCGATCTGGTGCGCGGTAGTGGCCTGCAGGGAGCCGAACAGGGCGTTGGAGGAGGTGTCGGAACCGGTCAGGAACACGCCCAGCCAGCCGAGGAACGGCGAGAAAAACGGGAAGGCCGCACCGGTACCGGCCAGGACCAGCGCCAGGGTGGTGGACATGCCGGAGAAGTTGGTGACGAAGGCGAAGGCCAGCACCATGCCGATGGAGAGGATCGGCCACTTCAGCTCAACGAAAGTTTCTTTCAAAGTGGTCAGACCACTTTTGATGTTGATCTTCAGAACGATCATGGAGATCAGTGCGGAGAGGAAGATCGCAGTGCCGGTGGCCGATACCGGGTCGAGCTTGTAGATGGCCGGGATAGCGGTGGCGCTGGCAACGATGGGGACGCCTTTCATTACCAGTTGGTCCAGGTGCGGGATGGCGAACAGGAAGACGAACTGTTCCAGTGCGCCGCCCGGGGCGAACATGGCCTTGAAGGGCTTCAGGGTCCAGATGGTCACCAGTACGGTCAGGATCAGGAAGGGCGACCAGGCCTTGAGGATCTCACTGAAGCTGTAGGGCGACGGGGTGGTGCTGCGCGGGCCGCCGAAGCCGCCCATCACCGCTGCGCCACCGGATACGCCGACCACTTCGCTGTCTTCGGCGCGCTTGGGCTGCCAGGCCTTCAGGAACAGGGTCAGGGACACCAGGCTCACCAGGGCGGAGGTGATGTCGGGCAGTTCCGGGCCGATGAAGTTGGAGGTGAAGTACTGGGTGATGGCGAAGCTGGCGCCAGCGACCAAGGCTGCCGGCCAGGTTTCCTTGATGCCGCGCCAGCCGTCCATCATGGCCACCAGCCAGAAAGGCACGATGATCGACAGCAACGGCAGCTGGCGACCAGTCATGGCGCCGATCTTGAAGGCGTCGATGCCGGTCACCTGGCCGGCGACGATGATCGGGATGCCCAGGGCGCCGAAAGCCACCGGCGCGGTGTTGGCGATCAGGCACAGGCCGGCCGCATAGAGCGGGTTGAAGCCCAGGCCCACCAGCAGGGCGGCGGTGATGGCCACCGGGGCGCCGAAGCCGGCGGCGCCTTCGAGGAATGCACCGAAGGAGAAGCCGATCAGTAGAACCTGCAGGCGCTGGTCATCGGTGATGGACAGCACGGAGCTGCGGATCACCTCGAACTGGCCGCTCTTGACCGTGAGTTTGTAGAGAAACACCGCCGCGACGATGATCCAGGCGATGGGCCAGAGGCCGTAGGCGAAGCCGTATCCGGCGGCGGCGAACGCCATGTCCGCGGGCATCTGGAAGGCGAGGATCGCAACCGCCAGTGACAGCGCAAGGGTGATGGTGCCGGCGATGTGGCCCTTCATGCGGAACACCGCCAGAGCCAGGAAGAAGAACACGATCGGGATGAGTGCGACGAGCGCCGACAGCCAGAGGCTGCCAAGGGGGGTATAGAGCTGCTGCCAGGTTTGCATCGTGGGGTGGCTCCCTAATTGTTGTTTGAGTGCCTGTTAGCCGGATCGGGCATGGACCGTTGTGCTCGTGGCACAGCGGCAGGCGAAGACCGAGTCGGCGCTGCTTGTCGGATAAATTGGTAAGACCAATTTACAAATTCGACGGCTCAGAGTAAAAGCGGAACTATCTTGTGTCAATTTGCCGCGTTGCGACTTTGGTCGGGCAGGGGATGGAATCCGTGCTTCTTGTGCATGGAGGGCGGGCTGGTTAGGCTGCCGCGTCGCGCGCCGCAAGCGCCGTGTTTGAAGGCCGCCCGGTGTGGCGAGAAGAGGGTGGGTAGAGCAATGGGATTCGGTCAGGTACGTCAGCGCCGCTTGTCGGACGATATCGTCAGTCAGCTGGAGGCGATGATCCTCGAGGGCACCTTGAAGGCGGGTGAACGGCTACCGGCCGAGCGCGTTCTGGCCGAACAATTCGGCGTTTCGCGGCCTTCGCTGCGTGAGGCAATCCAGAAGCTGGTGGCCAGGGGGTTGCTGGTCAGTCGCCAGGGCGGCGGCAACTATGTGGCGGCGGAGCTGGGCACCACCTTCAGCGATCCCCTGCTGCAATTGCTGGAGAGCAATCCCGATGCCCAGCGCGACCTCCTGGAATTTCGCCATACGCTGGAGGGCTCCTGTGCCTTCTACGCCGCGCAACGCGCAACCCCCGTGGATCACCAGCGCCTGACCGAAGCCTACGAGAACCTACAGGCCTGCTATGCACCGGACAGCAAGGCGACGCGGGAGGAAGAGGGCGCCGCGGACGCGCGTTTCCACCTGGCGATCGCCGAGGCCAGCCACAACGCGGTGCTGCTGCACACCATTCGCGGCCTGTTCGATCTGCTCAAGCACAACGTGGTGACCAACATCGGCGGGATGTACCTGCAGCGCGGGGAGACCCGCGAGATGCTGACCAGGCAGCACCGTGCCCTTTACGAGGCGATCATTGAGCGGCGTGCAGAGGCGGCGCGGGAGATTTCCCATCAGCACATCCAGTACGTCCAGGAAGTGCTGGAAGAGAGCCAGCTCGAAGCCCAGCGATTGGCGCGGGCACAGCGGCGGCAGAGACTCTGAGGCGATCGTTCTGCCGAGCAGGGCGCGAGCAGAACTCGCCCTCCGGAGTCGCAAACAAAAACGCCGGGCATTGCCCGGCGTTTTTCGGTAGGGCTTATTCCTTGCCCTTGGTGCGCATGGCCCGCGCAATTTCGCGGTCGGAATCGCGTTCCTTCTCCGTGGCGCGCTTGTCGAATTCCTTCTTGCCCTTGGCCAGGGCGATCTCGCACTTGATCAGGTGCTTCTTCCAGTAGATGGACAGCGCCACGCAGGCATAGCCCTTCTGCTGTACTGCGCCGAACAGCTTGCCCAGCTCGCGCTTGTGCAGGAGTAGTTTGCGGGTGCGCACCGGGTCCGCGATTACGTGGGTACTCGCGGTCTTCAGTGGGGTGATGTGGCTGCCGAGCAGCCAGGCTTCGCCGTCCTTGAGCAGCACGTAGCTGTCTACCAGTTGTGCTTTTCCGGCGCGCAGACTCTTCACTTCCCAGCCGGCGAGAGCCAGCCCGGCTTCGAATTTCTGTTCGATGGAATAGTCGTGCAGCGCCTTCTTGTTGAGGGCGATGGTGCCTTCCGGATGTTTCTTTTGCTTGGCCATAGGTGGCGCATTATAGGGAGTCGCAGACGGCGCGGCTACGGCGGCGTAGGCTTGAGCGATACTGGCGAATCTTCGACAATGCGGCACTTTTTCTGACCAGTCCGGCTCGGCGCATTTTCGCGCGATGCAGTCCGGATCCCCGTTCGAGGCCAAGATGACCACGCATATCCAGCGCTCCGCCCTGCTGCCCTTTCCTGCGCAGGCGCTCTACGACCTGGTCAACGATGTCGCGCGCTACCCGGAGTTCCTGCCCTGGTGCTCCTCCGCCACGGTGATGGAAGAGAGCGAGAGTCACATGCTCGCCAGTCTCGAAGTCGCCAAGGGTAGCCTCAGCCAGCGATTCGTCACGCGCAACCGGCTGGAGAAGGGCAAGAGCATCGAGATGAATCTGGAAGAAGGTCCGTTCAGCCAGTTGCACGGTGTGTGGCATTTCAAGGCGCTGGGCGACAAGGCCTGCAAAATCAGCCTGGACCTGCGCTTCGACTATGCCGGCCCCATCGTCAAGGCCACGCTCGGGCCGCTGTTCAACCAGGCGGCCAACACGATGGTGGATGCCTTCTGCCAGCGGGCGAAGGAACTCTATGGCTGAGGAAATGATCCGGATCGAGGTGGTGTACGCCCTGGCAGGCCGCCAGCAGTTGTTGCGCCTGAGTGTCCCCAGGGGCATCAATGCCCGTGACGCGGTTCTGCGTTCCGGGATGGAGGTGCATTTCCCCGAGCTTGACCTTGCCGAATGCCCGCTCGGAATCTTTGGTAAATCGTTGCTCAAGCCCGAGGAGCGGGTATTGGAGGAGGGCGATCGAGTGGAGATCTACCGGCCGCTGATTGCCGATCCGAAGGAAGTGCGCAAGCAGCGTGCGGCGAAGGCCGCGCAGGCGCGCACCGGCGAGCGGTAAGTCTGAAAGTCACTCAATAAAAAGCCCGGGACCAGCCCGTAATGCTGTTCACTTTAGAGGAGCAGCCTTGCGATCTACCGGATAGCGGGACTTGGAGATCTTCACCGTCCTTGGTCTCGAGGGCCTTGGACGGTGATCCAGAAACAACCCTCCGACTCCGGCC
>NZ_JBHZGM010000054.1:0-12286 GCF_043392685.1 Metapseudomonas phytobenefica
ATTGAGCAAGATCAATAGGATGCACGGCGGCAGCAGGGAGTGGGGGTTGGTTCGTTTGGCGACTGCCAATTTACCCACTTCCCTGACTGTCAACTCGCTCTTCCCCCAGACTCCGCGAAGAACCAAAAAAGAGCGCGCCATCCTGCACCTGGCATCCGTGTCGGTTGCTGATCCTGTGGGGGCGAATTCATTCGCTGAGCAGGTCGCAGACCTGCCTTCCAGAGTCCCGAGGGGGCCGCTGCGCGGCCTTTGGCGAATGAATTCGCCCCCACAAAAAAGAGCGCGCCATCCTGCGCCTGGCATCCGCGTCGGTTGCTGACCCTGTGGGGGCGAATTCATTCGCTGAGCAGGTCGCAGACCTGCCATGCAGGCTCCCAGGGGGCCGCTGCGCGGCCCTTGGCGAATGAATTTGCCCCGGGCAATTGGCGCCTTCACCGCTCCAGCAAATGGCTCATCGCCGTTTTCAGCTTCATCGGCCGAACCGGTTTGTGCATCAGGGTGTGGCCGAGTTCGCGCATCTGCTGCTTGAGTTCGTTGCTGTAGTTGGCGGTGATCATCAGGGCCGGCAGCGGTGTGCTGCGGCGGGCGTTGATGGTGGCGACGGCGTCGACGCCATTGCAGCCGTTATCCAGGTGGTAGTCGGCGATGAGCAGGTCGGCGTCGGCATGGAAATTCTCCACCTGGCGCGCCAGGTCTTCTTCCGAGAGCGCCGTGGTGACCTTGCAACCCCAGCCTTCCAGCAGGGTGCGCATGCCCGCGCAGATGGCGGCGTCATTGTCCAGCACCCAGACCCGCGCGCCATTGAGCCGCTCCAGTACCGCCTCGGGCTCGCTGCGTTCCGGCTTCTGCCGGGATACGCGGCGGGCCAGGGGCACTTCCACGGCGAACAGCGAGCCCTTGCCCAGCTCCGAGGACACATGGATGCGATGGCCGAGCATGCGGGCGATCTTCTCGACTATGGCCAGGCCCAGGCCAAGCCCGCGATCCTGCTTCTCGCGCACCGCTTCCCCGCGCTTGAACTCCTGGAATATCTCGCCGAGCTTGTCCCCGGGGATGCCGACGCCGGTGTCCCGCACCTCGATCCACAGGCTCTGGCGGCGACGGCGGCAGCCCAGCAGGATGCGGCCTTGCGGGGTATAGCGAATGGCGTTGCTGAGCAGGTTGCGGAGAATGCGCGCCAGCAGTTGCAGGTCGCTGCGCACCAGGGCCGAGCTGGGCACGAAGTCCAGTTGCAGCCCCTCGCTGGCGGCGATCTGGCGATATTCCACGGCCAGGTTGTCGAGCAGCTCGGCGACGGCGAAGGAGGCGATGTCCGGCTTGATCACCCCGGCATCCAGCTTGGAGATGTCCACCAGGGTTCCCAGCAGGTTTTCCACGTCTTCCAGCGAGTTGCTGACGTTGCGCACCAGGGCAAGGTTGCAGGTCTGGCTGCGCTGCTCCAGCAACGCACTGGTGAACAGCCGCGCGGCATTGAGCGGTTGCAGCAGGTCATGGCTGACCGCCGCGAGAAACTTGGTCTTGGACAGGTTGGCCCTCTCCGCCTCGACCTTGGCTTCGCGCAGGCGCAGTTCCACCTGCGCGCGCTCGTCGATCTCGCGACGCAGCTGGCTGTTCAGTGCGGTCAGTTCGGTGGTGCGCTCGCGCACCCGCTGTTCGAGGTTCTGGTAAGCCTGGTGCAGGGCCTCGGCGGTGCGGCGGCGTTCGGTGATGTCGCGGATCAGCACGAAGATGCCCACGACTTCGCCATTGGCCAGGCGATTGGGCACATAGGAGCGCAGCATGCAGCGTTCCTGGCCGTTATGGTTGGTCTCGGTGACTTCGAAGGACAGGCTCTCGCCATTCAGCGCCCGCTCCACATAGGGTTCCAGGCGCAGCCAGTGTTCTTCGCTGTGCACCTCGCGCAGCCGCTGCCCGAGCATCGAGCCGCGTGGCCAGCGGTACCACTCCTCGTAGACCTTGTTGGTGAACTCGTAGACCAGATCGGCACTGAGGTAGGCGATCAACGCCGGCACATGGTCGGTGATCAGGCGAATCCAGCGTTCGCTCTCGGCCAGTGCCTCGGCATGGCGATAGCGTTCAGTGATGTCGGTGAAGGTGTTGACGAAGCCGCCAGTGGGCAAGGGATGGGTGCGCACTTCCAGCACGCGGCCGTTGTACAGGCGCTGCTCCATCTCGCGGATGGGGCGGCCGTTGGCGTCGCGGGTGTCGGGGGTGAGCAGCGGCAGTTCGCTGTCGGCCATGACGCCGGCGAAGGTGCGATGCGCCTCCACCGGGGCCAGCCCGCAGAGTTCGAGGAAGCGGTGGTTCCACAGTTCCAGGATGCCCTCGGCGCTGACCATGGCCACGCCCTGGGACAGGTTGTCGACGGCGCGCTGCAGCAGGCGCGACTTCTGCGCGATCGCCTGTTCGCGGCGGGCGGTTTCGCTCTGCTTCACTTCGGTGATGTCGGTGTAGAGGATCACCAGCCCGCCTTCGCGGGTGGGACGTTCGCTGACCTGCACCCAGCGGCCGTCATGCAGCCGGTAGAGGACGTTGTCGTCGCTGCCGCGATGCTCTTCGACGATCAACCCGGTGCTTTCCGCCAGGCGACGGATCTCCGAGAGCCGGGTGCCGGCGCCGATGCGCGCGCGGGTGCGGGCCCAGAAGGACTTGAAGCGGCTGTTGAAGAGGACGATGCGCTGGTCGCGGTCGAACAGCACGAAGGCATCGGAGATGCTTTCGATAGCGTCGATCAGGTGCTGGTGGGCGGTTTCCGCCCGCAATCTGGCGTCGCTGAGCAGGCGGTTGCTGGCCTTGAGTTCGGCCATGGCCTGGTTCAGCGCATCGGTGCGCTCGCGCACCTGTTCGGCCAGCACCACCGAATGCTGGAAGGCGGCGTAGCTGTCGTCGCGGCGGGAAGCGCTGGATTCCACCCGTTCGATCAGCGCCGCGTTGATGCGCCGCAGTTTGCGATTCTCATCCTCCAGCGCCGCCAGCCGGGCCTGCTGTTCAGCGGCATCCATTGCGCCCCCGGCGGCCAATGGCGACTCCGGTGAAGGTCTGGTTGATGTGCATGCCATTGAACTGCTCTCCATAGGAGTTGAAGCCGATGACCCGATGCCCGCGCAGGATTTCCGAGGTACGCGCCAGCGCATCCGCGTCGTTCTCGATTTCCAGCCGGCGCAGGAAGCAGTCGCAGCCGATGGTCAGCAAGGGCGGACCGAGCCGTTCGCCAAGACGCTCAAACAGCGATTCCAGGTTCGGCAGCAAGGGACCGGTGCGCATGGCCGTGAGCACGATGCCGTTCTCCACGGCGCAGTAGAACGTCAGGCTGAGGTCCGGATTGACCCGCTGGATGGAGCGCACGTAGTACGAATCCCCCAGGCGCACCGCCAGCGGATGGGCGGCGAACATGCGCAGGTCGAGGGCGGCGAGCGGCACGCCGATCATCCGCGCATAGACTTCCGCGGCCGGCTCGGCATTGAGTTCGAAGACGCGGCGGCTGGCATTGTCGGCGCGGGTGACCACCAGTTTTTCCGTGCCCGGCAGGATGTGGTGGGTGCTGAACACTTCGAAGTCCAGCGCCGTGTTCACCAGCACCACGACCGCCGCGCCGGCATGGAAGCGCCCCTCGTAGTAGACGTGGGTGTGCTTGAGGTGATGGTCGTCGGCCGCCGAACCACCGAAGTGCGGGATGCTGCCAAAGGCCGCGCCGAGTGCCGCGAGCACCACTTCCTCGCGGCTGGACAGGCCATCCAGCAGGGTCAGGGCGAAGCTGTGGCCCTTGATCGGCGCCAGGGAATTGGCCCGGCAGTCCTGCACCAGGCGCTCCACCAGTTGCTGGGCGTCGATCAGGCCGAAGCGGTCCATCTCGTCCACCAGGGCGCTGGCGATGGAGAAGTTGCGGTGATCGAAACCCACTGCGCTGACGCAGTTGCGGCCATAGCCCAGGGGCGTGATCTCTCCCGCGCTGGTGCAGCCCACCAGCCGCACTCCGCCGAAGTACTGCTCCAGGGCCTGGCCAAGGGCTTCGAGGTCGTATTCCGCCGAGCAGAAGAACAGCACGAAGCCAAGGTGCGGGTGAATGAGCTGACGCGCGAGGTCCTGGGCCACAGCCTCCGCCTCGCTGGCCAGGGACATGGCGGTGACGACACCCTCTGCCGGTTCTTCGAGCATCCGCGGCCTCACTCAACAAGCCTGTTCGCGATGTGGAAATTCTACGGAGGGGGTCCGGGACGCCCCATCCTTCTTGGGTAGCGGCGGACTAGTTCGAAGGTAGTGGGCTCGCAGATGCATACCCTGCAGGGGCAAATTCATTCGCCCCTACAAGAACACGCCGGCCCAATGTCTTCCTGAAATAAAAAAAGCGGGAGGACGACCGTCTCTCCCGCCAAAACCGGAGCAATTCTGTTCGGGGCTTACCAGCTCAACACGGCACCCACGGCGAAGGTGTCGGTGTCTTCGTTCTGCGCATCGCCCTCGTGGCCGTCGATCTCGAACTGGTTGTACTCGGCCACCAGCTTGAGGTTGTCGTTGATGTCGTGGAACAGCGCGATGCCACGGGTTTCGTAGTCGGCACCGGTGTTCACCACGCCGTTGCCGTCGTCCTTGGTCTTGCCATAGGACAGCGCCAGGCGGTTCTTGCCGAAGCGGTAGGAGCCCTGCAGCAGGTAGCCATCGCTGTCCACTTCACGCAGGGTCGGCTCGCCGGCGTTGTTGGTGAAGAAGGGGTTGATGCCCTTGGCCTGGAAGCCGGAGCCCACCAGGGTGAAAGCGCCCATCTTGGCCTGCACGCCGTAGCCCAGGCCCTTGGAGGTGACGGAATCGACGTTGGGATCGGTGTTTTCCGACGTCTGGTAGGCGCCGTTGATCCAGGAGTAGATCTGCGCACCGCCCAGGTCGAATTCGTAGGTGATTTCCGTCTCGAAGCGCGGGTTTTCCTGGTAGGCCTTGCCGGTGGGGCTGTCGTCGTTGGTGTCCACCGGGTCCATGATGCCCACGGCGGCGCGCAGGCCGTCGGTCTTCGGGCTGCGGTAGGTGATCTGCGAGGTCGGGAACGGATAGGGGTAGCCGCTGCCGATGTTGCCGAAGGACACACCGCCGCCATCCACCAGGCCGAGGGTATCGCTGACCTGGCCGTAACCGGCGAGCAGCTCATCGAGCAGGATGTTGGAGCGGGCGAACAGGCCGAAGTCCTTGCCCACCAGCACCTCGCCCCAGTCGCTGCCGACGGTGCCGTAGAACTGGCGGACGTCGATGGCAGTGGCGGTGCCGTTGGTTTCGCTGTCGTTGATGGTGACCCAGAAGGAGGAACGGGCGCCAAGCTTGAGGTCGTCCATCTGCTTGCCCATGTTGAAACCTATCCAGTTGGGCAGGAAGCCCATCTTCACCCGCGACTGGCGGCGGTCGAACTGCTCGCCCTCGCGATCCACGTCGCTGTTGACATAGAAGGCGTTGACGTAGCCGTCGGTGGAGAAGGTGGTCTGGTCCTTGTCGTACAGGACGATCTCCGCGGCGGCCTGCTGGGTGGCCAGGGCAACCGCTGCCGCAAGGGCAAGTCGGGACAAACGGGCTTGGGCGATCTTCTTGTTGTGCATGGCGCTCTCCGCTGTGGGTAGACGACCGGGCAGGTCAGTCGAGTCGGAGCCGATTATCGAAACGCCATCTGGTCGGCCATACGCTGCATTGGCGGGGGTTTCACCCTGCTTTGGCCGGGTTCTGCAAGTCGCGCCGGGAAGGCTTAATACCAGGCCCACCCAAGGTCGTAGCCCGACGGACGGTCGCACGGCACGAAAGGACGCGGCCCTTTCGGACCCGTCCTTCAGCACAGGGTTAAAGGGGGAGATCAGTACGGGAGGTGCCAGTCCGGTGCGAGGGCCTCGGCATTGGCCAGGGCATGGCAGCTCGCCCCGGCGATCAGGCGTTCGAGCTGCTCTTGCAGGTGGCTGGTTTGCAGCCCGTTCAAGGCCTGCTGCACCCGCAAGCGATGATCGACCGGCAGGCCGGCGAGGTGATCGAGCCAGCACTGGCGGGCGTAGCCGAGGAACTCCATGTCTTCCCGGACCAGCCGCTGGACGAGGGTCAGGCGCAGTTCATCCAGTTGTGCCTGGTCCGGCAGTGCGAGGCGCTCGCGTTGACGCTGGAGGAAGTCCTGGACGTGGGCGAACAGCCCGGCCACGGATTCACGCGGCGATTGCACGGCGAACAGCAGGCCACGGTGCCCTCCGAATTGCCTGAAGCCGCAGGCCAGGGCGTAGCCCAGTTGCAACTCGCCCCTCAGCCGCTGGTGAAAGGCCGGTTCCAGGAAACTGGCCAGAAGCAGCGCTGCGGCCTCCGCCCCGGAGCAGGCGGGATTGATGGGATAGAACAGCAGCAACGCCGCTTCGCCCGCCACCTCCAGCCGGTGCCAGGTACGCCCGCCCTGCCCGGCCAGCACATCGGGCGCGGCTGGCAGGCCCGGCAGTTCGGCGTCCACCCCCACATCGCCCACAGCCAGGCCCTGCCAGCAGGTCTGACGCCAGAAGCTCACCAGCGCGTCCGCATCGAGCACGGCCGGCCCCTCCTTGGCCGCTGCCAGCAGGCCCGGCAGGCGTTGCAGCAGTTGGCGCAGAGGCAGTTCGCCGGCCGCGCCACATGCTGCGCTTCGCTGCAGGCGTGGCCCCTGGGCAAGGCTCCAGAGCGGAGGCGCCTGCAGCAGCGGCAGCACATCGCTACTGACCTGGTGCAGACGGCCGGCATCGCCTATGAGCTCAAGCGTGAATCCGCCCGGCTCCGCCTTGAGCCCGCCGGTCACACCAGCCCCGGCAGCGGCGCCCAGGACGGGGCGTAGTGCCCGTTGCAGCGCGGGCACGAGCCCATGGGGCAGCCCGCCTGCCGTGGGGTGCCAACGCAGGAACAGCGCACCCTGGCCACGGGCCTCGGCCAGGCCGGGTCTGGAGGGCAGCAGCGCGTGGGGCGTCGTCGGTGGCGCAGACGGGGTCAGGTACGGATTGGGCGGCGGCAGTCGCCAACGAGCGACGGAGGTCTTGCCGGGCTCGGCGTCGAGCCGCTCCAGGTTGAGGGGGAAGCCGGCCGAAACCTGCTTGCTCGCGCAGTCGGAAAAATCGGTCTGGAGATGGATCAGGCGTTCAGCGCGTAGTTGTTCCAGCAGCGAGCGGACCTCCGCGAGCCGTGGCAGCCGGGGCGCCAGCGCGGCGTCCAGCGGCGCAAGTCCGGCAAAGCGTTGGCGCAGGCTTTCCAGCCGCTCTTCCCAGAGCCCAGGCCAGGGTGCGGTGGTGCGCAGGAAGTCCAGCCAGCCCAGGACCTCGGCCTCCAGTTGTGCGCAGTCCGCGTCTTCCACCCGTTCGAATTCCATTACCAGCAGCCCTTGCCCGCCATCGGCACAGGCCAGGCGCAGGTGCACGCCGTCACTCAATTCCAGGGCGCCGAGACGCTCCTGCAGGCCGCCAGCCGAGTCGTCCCGGATCATGCCTTCAAGAAAGGCCGTGGCCGCCTCCAGGGCGTCGCCTGTCTGCTCCACGGCGAACGCCAGCAGGAGCCGCCCGCCGCCAGCCGGCAAACCAAGCCGAAGCCGATTCGCCCGAAGTGGCAGCATGGGCGGCACGACCGGTTCGGGCAGCCGCCTGCCCGCCTGCAGCGGCTCGCCGTAGCGACGGGCAAGCTCCAGCTGCTGGTCCAGGGTGTGCGGCGCTATCAGGGTCAGGCGCATGCGGGCCGGCTGGTAATGGTCCCGATGGAAGCGCTGCAGCGCGGGCAGGAACGCGGGGGATTCCAGCTTCAGGCTGGCGGCGTGGCCGGCATGAAAATCCGCCAGCGGGTGACCGGCCGCCAGAGTCCATGCCAGCGCGGCATCGCAGAGGGTCTGGCCGTCCCGCGCGCGGGCGCTGTACTCGGCCTGCAGCACCTCCCGCTCACGCCAGAGGGCAGCGGTTTCAAGCGAGGGATGGGACAGCATGTCCAGCAGCCGCGCCAGGGCCTGCTCGAGGCAGGCCGCCGGTACCTCGCAGAAGAAGCGCGTGCTGCGTGGCCGGGTACTCGCATTGACCCGTCCGCCCAGGCCCTGGACGAAAGGAATCAGACCCTGCTCCGGCGGATATCCGCGGCTACCCAAAAACACCAAATGTTCGAGAAAGTGGGCCAGCCCCGGATACTTGCCGGGTTCGTCGTGGCTGCCGCCCTGTACCTCCACCAGCACTGCGCAAAGCCTCGCGCCGGGCCGCCGCAGCAAGCGCAGTTGCAGGCCATTGGCCAAGCGCGTGGCCAGTGACTGCTGCTGTTCGGACGACTCGACAAGGCTGGGCATGGCAGGCTGGAAACGGGGAACCTCGTCCTAGGTTCCAGCCCACCTCCGGAGGTCGCAATGCTTCTTTGGAACTAGTCCGACGGAATCAGGCTCTATTCGCCTACGGACTGATAGCCCAATCGGAGCATTCATGGAACAGACTCCCCAAGAACAAGTACCGCCAAGCGAAATCGCCTTGCTGGCCAATATCCTGGCCCTGACCACCCGCAACATGACCGCCATCACCACCCTGCTGGCGAAGGTCACCGTGAACATGGCCAGCTCCACCGACAGCAACCTCCAGGCGGCATCGGTCGGACTGCTGGACGAGGTGACCGGCCTGGGGCATGACCTGGAACTGCAGTGGGACCTTATCCAGTCGCTGGACCGTTTCTGCCCCCTGCTCGCCCGCACACCGCCGGCACGGACCTCGCTGGTCACCGAAATCAACATCAGCCAGCTACCGGCCAATCACTGAAGGCTTGATTTTTGCAAAGCGATCCGTTAGGGTCGCCGCCGTTAGTACCCAGTTGTAAGTCAATCAGCCTTTCGATCCCTCGCCTCTCATCCCAAGCGGCCAAGCCAGAGGGACGCAGCCAACCCGCCGACTCACCGACCGCACTCCCGCCCCAGGCGACGTAGTAAAGCTGTCATGAGCGAGCGCTAGATTGACCAGGACTGCCAGTCGGGCCAGACCCTTACCCGACGCAGCACCTGGCACCACAAGTACCAGCTGCCAGCACTTGATCCCGATCAGGGAACTTCATGCCGGCACCCTTGCTCCGATAAGGATCATCCGACCAGAGCCTTTTGCTCGGCGGATTCGGAGCCATTGTCTGGCGGCCCATGGCCGCAAAACGAAGGAAGCAACACGATGACCATCCATCATCAAACCCAAGCTGCAATCAGCACCCTGACCCGCGCATTTGCGCCGTTCACCTGCCATATCACCGCCGCTCGCAACGGCAACTTCAGCTTCACCATCGTCAACGAATTCGGTGTCGCCCGTCACAGCGAGCGCTTGTACCCGCAACACTATGGCGACGCCGGTCACCTGCAGAATGTGATCGACCGGGCGCACAAGGCGCTGAATGCCTGAAGATGCAAGCCCACGACCAAGGCCCCGCCCACGCGGGGCTTTTTCATGGGCGATAGATAAGCGCCGGCGGCCTCACCGGCTGGTCCGCACGTCCCGCAATCCTCCGTGACAGCGACGGCCTGTTACCTAAGCACGGCAGACCGGGCATAATTCGCCCCTTCAAATCGCCAGCCCAGCGTCTCCATGCGAATTCACGTCACCTTCATCGACCGCGTCGGCATCACCCAGGAGGTCCTGGCCTTGCTCGGCGGCCGCAACCTCAACCTGGATGCGGTGGAAATGGTGCCGCCCAACGTCTATATCGACGCCCCCACCCTCAGCCCGGAAGTGCTCGACGAGCTGCGTGATGCCCTGCATGCCGTGCACGGCGTACAGGCGGTGACGGTGGTGGACATCCTCCCCGGCCAGCGCCGGCGCCTGCAGCTGGATGCGCTGCTGGCGGCCATGAGCGACCCGGTACTGGCGGTGGATGGCGACGGCCGCATCCTGCTGGCCAACCCGGCCCTGATCGCCCTCTACGGCGCCGAGCCGGAAGGCCAGCTCCTGGCGCAGCTGTTCGGCGACGACAGCTTGCACAGCGCCCTGCTGGAGCAAGGTTTCCGACTCCCCCTGCGGGAAATCACCCTCAAGGGGCAGGCGCTGCTGCTGGATGCAGTGCCCATCACCGAGGGCGAACGCCTGACCGGTGCCCTGCTTACGCTCTACCAGCCAAACCGCATCGGCGAGCGCCTCTCGGCTTTGCACCACGATCATGCCGCCGGAGGTTTCGACGCCCTGCTGGGCGAGTCGGCCCCCATGGCCACGCTCAAGGCACGCGCCCAGCGGGTGGCGTCCCTGGACGCGCCGCTGCTGATACGCGGCGAGACCGGCACCGGCAAGGAACTGGTGGCTCGTGCCTGCCACGCCGTCAGCGCCCGGCGCAATCAGCCGTTCCTGGCGCTGAACTGCGCCGCGCTGCCGGAAAACCTGGCCGAGAGCGAGCTGTTCGGCTATGCCCCCGGCGCCTTCACCGGTGCCCAGCGCGGCGGCAAGCCCGGCCTGCTGGAGCTGGCCCACCAGGGCACGGTGTTCCTCGACGAAATCGGCGAAATGTCGCCCTACCTGCAGGCCAAGCTGCTGCGCTTCCTCAGCGACGGCAGCTTCCGCCGCGTAGGCGGCGACCGCGAGATCAAGGTGGACGTGCGCATCCTCAGCGCCACCCACCGCGACCTGGAGAAGATGGTCAGCGAAGGCATCTTCCGCGAAGACCTCTTCTACCGCCTGAACGTGCTCAACCTGGAAGTACCGCCGCTGCGCGAGCGCGGCCAGGACATCCTGCTGCTGGCGCGCTTCTTCATGCAGCAGGCCTGCACCCAGATCCAGCGCCCGACCTGTCGCCTGGCGCCCGGCACCTTCCAGGCACTGCTGGGCAACCGCTGGCCGGGCAACGTGCGCCAGTTGCAGAACGTGATCTTCCGTGCCGCCGCCATCTGCGAGAGCAGCCTGGTGGAAATCGGTGACCTGGACATCGCCGGCACCGCCGTGGCCCGCCAGAGCGATGGCGAGGTGAACAGCCTGGAAGAGGCCGTGGAGAACTTCGAACGGGCGCTGCTGGAGAAGCTCTTCGTCACCTATCCCTCGACTCGCCAGCTGGCGGCACGCCTGCAGACCTCCCACACCGCCATTGCCCATCGGCTGCGCAAGTACGGAATTCCCGGAAAAACCTGATATTTATTCGAGATAATTATTTCATCCTCTTGATAAATATCGATTTTTATTATGACAGGTGATTTGTGGGGGCGAATTCATTCGCAAAGGGCAGCGTAGTTGCCCATTGGGCATCAGGGCGAACCTGCAGTCCGCATAGCGATTGAAATCGCCCCCACGAAGAGCGGCCGGCGCACCCTACTGCGACTCTTCACTTCGAGCATCAGATAACTTAATTAACTGGCTGTTTTTATTCGATTTCATCAGGAAAACCACAAACCCTGTAGCGAAATCGCTACAGTGTAACGATTTCGCAACAACCAGCCGAAACCCCCGCCACTACTGGCTCTCCCCCCATCCAGGCAAAAAGCGCCCGCCACCCTGTAGCGCTTTCGCTACAGCCATCTTCGTATCTTTTCTCCGAATACAACCTCAAAGCCTTGATTTACAAGGCATACAGCCTTCTGGCACTGCCTTTGCTAATGGCCGGGCGACAGCGCGCGGCAAGACCGTGCGCGGGGCCAAGCGCCTGGCAGAAGAAACAGGCGCGTCATATGAGTTGAGGACCAAAGATGAGCGTATTGCGTTTCACCGCCGACCACGAATGGCTGCGTCTTGAAGAGAACGGCAGCGTCACTGTAGGCATTACCGAGTACGCGCAGGACGCGCTGGGCGATGTGGTCTTCGTGCAACTCCCGGAACTGCAGGCCTATGCCAAGGGCGAAGAAGTCGCCGTGCTGGAGTCGGTGAAGGCCGCCAGCAACATCGTCATGCCGCTGGATGGCGAAGTGGTCGAAGTGAACCAGCAACTGACCGACAGCCCTGAACTGGCCAACGAAGACCCCCTGGGCAAGGGCTGGTTCTTCCGCATGCAGCTGGCCGACACTAGCGTCCTCGATGGTCTCCTCGACCAGGCCGGCTACGAAAACCTGCTGAAAGCCAACGGCTGAGGAACCACCATGAGCCTCTCAACCCCCATCCTTGGCACCGCCAACGAATTCATCAGTCGTCACATCGGCCCGCGCGAGGCCGACATCAAGGCCATGCTGCAACTGCTCGGCCATGAAGACATCGAAGCCCTGACCGCCAGCGTCATCCCCGACAGCATCAAGGGCACCAGCGTGCTCGACCTGCCGGCCGGCCAGGGCGAGGCCGAAGCCCTCGCCGCGATCAAGGCCATCGCCGCGAAGAACCAGCTGTTCAAGAACTACATCGGCCAGGGCTACTACCCCTGCCACACC
>NZ_JBHZGM010000055.1:0-11839 GCF_043392685.1 Metapseudomonas phytobenefica
GTGTCCTGGAGGGGGTGAACAACCGCATCAAGGTGATCAAACGCATGGCCTATGGCTTTCGGGACTCGGCCTACTTTTTCCTGAAAATCAAGGCCGCCTTCCCCGGGAAAGCGCGATGAACCTTTTTATTGCCCGCCGGTTGTGGGGTCTATCGGTGTATGCGGGGACGTCACACCTCCCGTCCAGCCAGACCCTTGAAGGCTGCCAGCGCCCGCTCGCGGCTGGTGGAGAGTTCCACCAGTGGCGCCGGGTAGCCCTCCACGCCGAACAGTCCGCCGAGCCCGGCCGGGTTGTGGATATCCCGCTTGTCCAGGTGCCCCAGTTCCGGCAACCAGTGACGCAGGAAGTGGCCGTCCGGGTCGAACTTCTGCGACTGGCTGACGGGATTGAAAATGCGGAAATAGGGCGCCGCATCGGTGCCGGTGGATGCACTCCATTGCCAGCCGCCGTTGTTCGCCGCGAGATCGCCGTCGATGAGGTGGCGCATGAACCAGCGCTCGCCCTCGCGCCAGTCGATCAGCAGGTTCTTGCTGAGGAACATGGCAACCACCATGCGCAGGCGGTTGTGCATCCAGCCGGTGGCCAGCAATTGGCGCATGGCGGCATCGACTATGGGAATGCCGGTGCGCCCCTGCTGCCAGGCTTCCAGTTCCTCCGGTGCGTTGCGCCAGGCCAGGGCTTCGGTTTCTCGGCGGAAGGGGCGGTGCTGCGAAACACGGGGGAAACCGGCCAGGATGTGCTTGTAGAACTCGCGCCAGAGCAATTCGTTGATCCAGCAGACAACGCCCGGGCTGCCACTGTCGAACTCTCCCTGGTTGTTGCGAAGCGCCGCGTGCAGGCACTGGCGGGGCGAGAGCACTCCGGCGGCGAGATAGGGCGAGAGTTGGCTGGTGCCAGGGTGGGCCGGGAAGTCCCGGCGTTCCTCGTAGCACCGGAGTGTTTCGAGGGCGAAGGTCTCCAGCCGTTCCTGGGCCGCCGCTTCGCCTGCCGGCCAGAGCTGGCGCAGACTTGCCGCTGGAGCGGGGAAACCATCCACCGTAGCCGGCGGCGTGTCACCGGGAATGCCCAGTTCCGCTTGCGCCATCGGTGGCGGCAGGCAGCCTGGCAGGGCAGTGTGCAGGCGCTGGTAGCAGACCTTGCGGAACTGGCTGTAGACCTGGAAATAGCCGCCTGACCGGGTCAGCACGCTGCCGGGGCGGAAGAACAACTGGTCGAGGTGGCTGCGCAGGACGATACCGTCCGCAGCCAGGCGTTCGGCCACCGCGCGATCACGCCGGACCTCGTTGACGCCATATTCCTCGTTCACCTGCACCGCGCGGATATCGAGATCGCGGCAGAGGTCGCGCACTACACCCGGCGCATCGGCCCAGGTATCGGCCTGGCGGATCAGCAACGGCACGTTCAACCGATCGAGCGCCCGGGCCAGCTCCGCCAGGTTGCGCAGCCAGAAGTCCACCTTGGCCGGCGCGTCGTCATGGGTCCGCCACTGGCCGGGGCTGATGAGGTAGAGGGCAATGGTCGGACCGGCGGTGAGGGTAGCGTGCAGGGCTGTGTTGTCCTGAACACGTAGGTCGGTACGGAACCACATGAGTTGGCGCATGGCGTATCCAGGGCTAGAGGGCAGTGCGCAGGTTGAGTGTATGCGGATGCGGCTGCAGGTAGGCCTGCCGGGCGATGTAGCGATCCGGGTGGCTGTTGAAGTGATGCTTGAGCAGGGTGATCGGCACCAGCAGCGGAATCAGGCCTGTGCGGTACTGCTCGATCCGGCGCTGGAGCTCCGCCTTCTCGGCGCGACCGAGGTGAGCCTTGAGATAGCCGCTGAGGTGCTGCAGCACATTGCTGTGGGTGCCGCGGGAGGCGCGTTTCTTCAGAGCTGCCATCAGCGCCGCGAAATAGCGCGGGCCGATCTCCTCTGCCGGGTATTTGCCGAGGTTGCCGAGCAGGCGGCCGAGGGCCTTGTACTGCAGCGGATCGTGGGCCATCAGCAGGTACTTGTAGCGGGAATGGAAGGCGATGATCGCCTTGTGCGTCAGGCCCTCGCTGCACAGCTGTTGCCACTGGGCACAGGCGTGGACCCGAGTGAGGAAGTTTTCCTGCAGCGCGGGGGTGCCGGGAAGGCAGGTGCCGATGCCCGGTCTGGGGCGTTGCGACCGTTCGAGAAGCTTGAACATTGAGGGATGCCTGAACGGAAGTTATACAGCGATCGATTCGTGTATAGGTTTCTGGGCATCATAGAGGCGAACTTGTACAGGTCAAATAGCTTGTACAAGTTTTGGACGGAAGGAGCGCTTCTGGCTGAGTCGCTGCCGAAGGGGAAAGCAAGGTTGGAGTGGCGGCGTCAAACGCAATCGGACGACCATAGGGCCGTCCAATTCAAGAGAGGGATTTCTTGCCAGGCGGTTCCGGTGACGGTCACAAGTGCTCCAGCAGTCGGCGGGCAGCTTCCTGGCCGCTGAGCCAGGCGCCTTCAACCCGACCGGACAGGCACCAGTCGCCGCAGGCATAGAGGCCGAGGTCGGCGTCGGCAAGGGCGCCCCACTGGTGTGCCTGGCTGGGGCGAGCATAGAGCCAGCGGTGGGCCAGGCTGAAGTTCGGGGCTGGTACAGCGCAGCCGATGGTTTCGGCGAAGGCGCCGTGGAGGTGTTCGATCACGGTTTCCTTGGGCAGGTCCAGGTGCTGCTTGCTCCAGGCGTTGGTGGCATGCAGGACCCAGGTATCCAGGCTGGATTCGCGGTTGGGCTTGGAGCGATTTCGGGCGACCCACTCCAGGGCGCTGTCTTGCAGGAAGCAGCCTTCGACGCGAGTATCCAGCGGTTCGCTGAAGCCCATGGCCACGGCCCAGGTGGGCTCCATGGCGACGCTCGCGGCAGCGCCGGCCAGCTTCGGTGCGGCAGCCAGCAGGGCGCTGGCCTGGGGCGCAGGGGTTGCGACGATCACGTGGCTGAACGGGCCGTGGCTGAGCCCCTCGGTATCCTGCAGGCCCCAGTGGCGCTCGCCACGGAAGACTTCGGTGATGCGGCAGGAGAAGTTCACCGGCAGGCCGCCGAGCAGGGCGCGGGTGATGGCGCTCATGCGCGGCGTGCCGACCCAGCGGATCTGTTCGTCAGGGGAGGGCAGCAGGTGACCTGCGCTGAAGTTGTAGAGGCTTGGCGACCACTCGGCTACCCAGCCACGGTCGCGCCATTGCTGCACCACTTCGGCGAAGCGGCGGTCGCGCGCAGTGAAGTACTGCGCGCCAAGGTCCAGGGAACCGGCGTCGCTGCGCTTGCTGGACATGCGTCCGCCACTGCCGCGGCTCTTGTCGAAGAGCTCTACGTTCTGCCCAGCCGCATGTAGCGCCTGGGCTGCGGAGAGGCCGGCAATACCGGTACCGATGATGGCGATAGGTGCAGTCATGGTCTACCTCGTTACCTATGGCTTCAGGCTACGCTTTAGACAAGACCTGTACAACTTTCAAGCGCTGTACAGGTTGATCGGTTCCAATCGCGGACTTCTGAGTTTCTGACGGTGCGTGGCCCGATCCGGGGCACGTCGGATCGTCATAAATCAGACTAGGGCGATATCCGCACTTAGCGCCATGCGAGGAGGATGCCATGCACATATTGCTGACCGGCGGTACTGGTCTGATCGGGCGGGCACTCTGTCAACGCTGGTTGGCGGATGGTCATCAGCTTACCGTCCTGAGCCGCCGGCCACAGAGTGTGGCCAGCCTGTGCGGCCGTGCAGTACGTGGTATCGGACAGTTCTCCGACTATGGCGAAGAACCGCTGGACGCCATCGTCAACCTGGCCGGCGAACCCATCGCCGACCGGCCCTGGAGCAACCAGCGAAAGGCGCAACTCTGGGGCAGTCGCATCACACTCACAGAGCAGCTTCTGGAATGGCTGGGAAAGCGCGACCAGATGCCGCAGGTGTTGCTCAGCGGTTCGGCGGTCGGCTGGTACGGCGACGGTGGCGAACGGGAGTTGACCGAAGACTCACCGCCCATCACCGATGACTTCGCCAGCCAGCTCTGCGTGGCCTGGGAAGAGACCGCGCAACGGGCCGAAGCCCTTGGCATCCGCGTGGTGCTGGTGCGCACCGGCCTGGTGCTGGCGCGCGACGGCGGCTTCCTCAAGCGTCTGCTGCCGCCGTTCCGACTGGGGCTGGGTGGCCCGCTCGGCAACGGCCGCCAGTGGATGCCCTGGGTGCACCTGCAGGATCAAATCGCCCTGATGGATTTTCTCTTGCGGCGGACCGATGCGCGCGGTCCCTATAATGCGTGCTCGCCGCAACCGGTCCGCAACCGCGACTTCGCCCGTAGCCTCGGGCGCGCGCTGGAGCGACCGGCCTTCATGCCGGCACCGGCCTTCGTCCTGCGTCTGCTGCTGGGCGAGCTGTCCGGCCTGTTGCTGGGGGGCCAGCGCGCGGTACCGTCGCGCCTGACAGCGGCGGGTTTCACCTTTGCATTCACCGATCTGGACATGGCGCTCGGCGACCTGCTGAAGCCTAAGGATGTTTGATGACTGATCACGCGCTGCTGCTGGTCAACCTGGGTTCCCCGGCTTCCACCCGGGTGGAGGATGTACGGAGCTACCTCAACCAGTTCCTCATGGACCCTTATGTGGTCGACCTGCCCTGGCCGCTCCGGCGCCTGTTGGTCTCGCTGATCCTGATCAAGCGCCCGGCGCAGTCGGCCCACGCCTATTCGTCCATCTGGTGGCCCGAGGGCTCGCCGCTGATCGTGCTCAGCCGTGAGTTGCAGCAAGCCATCGCTCCCCATTGGCCCCACGGACCGGTGGAGCTGGCGATGCGCTACGGCCAACCCTCCATCGAGGGCGCGTTGTGCAAGTTGGCCGCGCAGGGCGTCAAGCGCGTGACCCTGGCACCGCTTTATCCACAGTTCGCCGACAGCACCACCACCACCGCCGTCGAAGAGGCTCGCCGGGTGATCCGCGCGCAGGGCCTGAAGCTGGACGTATCGTTGCTGCCGCCCTTCTTCGCCGAAGCGGACTACCAGGATGCCCTGGTGGCCAGTGCCAGGCCTTACCTGGACCAGGGCTTCGACCACTTGCTGCTGAGTTTCCACGGCATACCCGAGCGGCACATTCGCAAGCTGGTGAAGGACATCGATCCGCAGCACGACCTGCGCGCACCGGACAGCCGGGGCGTCAGCGACGAGGTCCTGGCTGTCTGCTACCGCAGCCAGTGCCAGCGCACCGCGGAAACCTTCGCCGAACGCGCGGGCCTGCAGCCCGGCCAATGGTCGGTATCCTTCCAGTCGCGCCTGGGCAAGGACAAGTGGATCGAGCCCTATACCGAAGCCCGTCTGGATGAACTGGCGAAGCAGGGCGTGAAGAAGCTGCTGGTGATGTGCCCGGCCTTCGTTGCCGACTGCATCGAGACCTTGGAGGAAATCGGCCAGCGCGGCCGCGAGCAATTCCAGGAAGCCGGTGGCCAGGAGCTGGTGCTGGTGCCCTGCATGAACAGCCATCCGCAGTGGGTGTCGACCCTGGCCAGGCTGTGCGAAACGACGGCCCGCCCGCTCTGAAGCCCATGCAGGGGCGCGCTGTCGCTGGTGATGGGGCGTGGAATCACAGGCCGATAGCCTGCTTTGCAGGATGGGTAGAGGAACGAAACCCATCTCTCGAACTTGATGGGTTTCACTCCGTTCTACCCATCCTACGGGGCTGCTTCGCAGACCTCGGTGGATGAATTCGCCCCCACAGACAAAAGAAAAGCCCCGATCACGGGGCTTTTCTCATGGCGCAGCTTCAGATATGCGGCGCACTGTCCGCGCTTTGATGCTTCCAGGTCTGGTGCCCCGGAAGGATCAGGTTCAGCGCGATGGCGACGATGGCGCAGAGGGCGATGCCCTTCAGGCCGAAGTCGTCCTGGCCGGTACCGGTGCCCACCAGCATGCCGCCGATGCCGAATACCAGGGTCACGGAAACGATCACCAGGTTGCGGGCTTCGGCCAGGTCCACCTGGTGGCGGATCATGGTATTCAGGCCGACCGCGGCGATGGAACCGAACAGCAGGCAGAGGATGCCGCCCATCACCGGCACCGGGATGCTCTGCAGGATGGCGCCGAACTTGCCGATGAAGGCCAGGCCGATCGCGAAGATGGCGGCCCAGGTCATGATCTTCGGGTTGTAGTTCTTGGTCAGCATCACCGCGCCGGTCACTTCGGCGTAGGTGGTGTTCGGCGGGCCACCGAACAAGCCGGCGGCCGACGTCGCTAGGCCGTCGCCCAGCAGGGTGCGGTGCAGGCCGGGCGTCTTCAGGTAGTTGCGGCCGGTCACGCTGCCCACGGCGATCACGCCGCCGATGTGTTCGATGGCCGGAGCCAGCGCCACCGGGACGATGAACAGGATGGCCTGCAGGTTGAACTCAGGCGCGACGAAGTTCGGCAGTTCCAGCCAGGGCGCGGCGGCGATCTTCGCGGTGTCCACCACGCTGAACCAGAAGGACAGGGCAAAACCCACGAACACGCCGGAGATGATCGGCACCAGGCGGAAAATGCCCTTGCCGAACACGGCGACGATCAGGGTGGTCAGCAGCGCCGGCATGGAGATCCACATGGCGGTGGAGTAGGGGATCAGCTCGGCGCCGTCACCGCCTTTGCCCATGGCCATGTTGGCGGCGATGGGCGCCATGGCCAGGCCGATGGAGATCACCACCGGACCGATCACCACCGGTGGCAGGAGGCGGTCGATGAAGCCCGTGCCTTTGAGCTTCACGGCAATGCCCAGGAAGGTGTAGACGAAGCCCGCCGCTACCACGCCGCCCATGGTCGCGGCCAGGCCGAACTGGCCCTTGGCGAGGATGATCGGGGTGATGAAGGCGAAGCTGGAGGCCAGGAACACCGGTACTTGGCGGCCGGTGACCAGTTGGAACAGCAGGGTGCCGAGGCCGGCGGTGAAGAGCGCGACGTTCGGGTCCAGTCCGGTGATCAGAGGCATCAGCACCAGGGCGCCGAAGGCCACGAAGAGCATCTGCGCGCCGGAGATGACCTGGCGCCAGAGCGGGTCCTTGAATTCGTCGCTCATCGATCAGTTTTCCTTCTGCTTGGTGCCGAATATCTTGTCGCCGGCATCCCCGAGCCCGGGAATGATGTAGCCGTGCTCGTTGAGCTTCTGGTCGATGGAGGCGGTGTAGATCATCACGTCCGGGTGGGCATCGTTGACCACCTTGATACCTTCCGGCGCGGCGACCAGCACCATGGCGCGGATTTCCTTGCAGCCGGCGCGTTTGAGCAGGTCGATGGTGGCGACCATGGAACCGCCGGTGGCCAGCATCGGGTCGATGATCAGCGCCAGGCGCTCGTCGATCTCCGGGGCCAGCTTTTCCAGGTAGGTGTGGGCTTCCAGGGTTTCCTCGTTGCGGGCCACACCCACGGCGCTGACCTTGGCCCCCGGAATCAGGCTAAGCACACCGTCGAGCATGCCGATGCCGGCACGCAGGATGGGCACCACGGTGATTTTCTTGCCGGCGATCTTTTCGACCTGCACGGTGCCGGCCCAGCCCTGGATTTCGTAGCTTTCCAGGGGCAGGTCGTTGGTCGCTTCGTAAGTCAACAGTGCGCCGACTTCCTGTGCCAGTTCGCGGAAGTTCTTGGTGCTGATGTCGGCACGGCGCATCAGGCCGAGTTTGTGGCGGATCAGCGGATGGCGGATCTCACGGATGGGCATGGGAGGGTTCTCCGGCGGGCTGGCAAAAAAATTGCGTTAGCTTAATCCATTGATCAGTGGCTGTGCTGCACTGACTGCTGGGTCCGGGGCACTGATGTCGCGGTCACGCAAGGAACTGTCACACGCGGCAAGCAGCCTGCTGCAGTATGGTCGACGCTCGTCCGGTCGGGGCTTGCCCAGGGGCAGGTGGATGAGTACCTTTGCCGACTTTTATCTTGACGAACTGTTCAAGTTTTAACCGGGAACTGCGCATGTTCCCCGCTGAATCCAGAGGAATTGCCATGTCCGCCGATCTCGTACACATCCGCCAGGTGATGGCCGAAGCCGATTGCCTGTACACCGACGCTCAGGTCGAGGCCGCCATCTGCCAGGTCGCCGCAGCCATCAACGGCGAACTGGCCGAGCGCAACCCGGTGGTCTTCTGCGTCATGAACGGCGGCCTGATCTTCGCCGGCAAGCTGCTGCCGAAGCTGGACTTCCCCCTGGAGCTGTCCTACCTGCACGCCACCCGTTACCGCAACGAAACCAGTGGCGGCGAGCTGTTCTGGAAGGCCAAGCCGGAAATCTCCTTCATCGACCGCGATGTGCTGATCATCGACGACATCCTCGACGAAGGGCACACCCTGGCCGCCATCATCGACTTCTGCAAGCACGCGGGCGCCGCCCATGTGCACACCGCCGTGCTGATCGACAAGACCCACGACCGCAAGGCCCGTCCGGACCTGAAGGCCGACTATGTGGGCCTGCCCTGCGAAGACCGCTACATCTTCGGCTACGGCATGGACTACAAGGGGTATTGGCGAAACGCCGCCGGCATCTTCGCGGTCAAGGGGCTCTGAGCCATGAGCACGCCGCGTTTCCTCGATCAGACCCTGTTTGCCGAACTGGCCGAGAAGTCCGCGGCGAGCCCGCGCAAGCGCCAGCACCACAACTTCCACGCGATGGAAGAGCCCTGCCACCGTATGGCGGTGGGGCTGCAGCCCGGAACCTACATCCCGCCGCACCGCCACCTGTCCGCCGACAAGGCGGAAAGCCTGCTGGTGCTCAAGGGACGCCTGGGACTGCTGATATTCGATGAAAACGGCAAGGTGGCCGACCAGCGCGAACTGGTGGCCGGCGGCGATTGCGTCGGTGTCGACGTGCCGCCGGGGGTGTTCCACGCCCTGGTGGTGCTGGAGCCGGACAGCATCCTGTTCGAATGCAAGGCCGGCCCCTATCGCCCCATCAGCGAGGCCGAGCAACCGGCCTGGGCGCCCCGGGAAGGGGATGAGGGCGCGGCCGCCTACCTGGCGTGGATGACCTCGCTGTTTGGCTGAGACTCGGCGGGCTCCAGCCATTGCAGCGCCTTGGCGCGAGCCTGATCCAGGGTTTTCACGTAGGTCAGCCGGCCTGCTTCACGGTGAACGCCGGCGCGGCGCAGCTTCAGCCGCACCCGCGGTGTCGTACCCACCAGCACCAGGCCGACGCCCTGGTGGCCATAGTCGCGCAGCAGGTTTTCCAGGGCTGCCAGCGCCGTCATGTCCAGCATGGGCACGGCACTCATTTCGACGATCACCACCTTCACTTCCGGATTGAAGCGGCGCAGCACGCTCAGGGCCTTTTCCGCCGCGCCGAAGAACAGCGGTCCGCGAATGGCGTAGGCCAGCACCTGTTTGGGCAGCTCGCGCAGGGCTTCATGGAAGTGCTGGGGCAGAGGCGCCACGTCGGTGAGGTCGCTCATGCGCTTGATGAACAGGCCGGCGGCCAGCAACAGGCCGACCCCCACCGCCAGCACCATGTCGAACAGCACTGTCAGCACCAGGCAGGCGAGCAGGACCATCACATCGTTGCGCGGTGCGATGCTCAGGGTGTGCGCCACATGCCGGGCCTCGCTCATGTTCCAGGCCACCATCAGCAACAGTGCCGCCAGGGCCGCCATCGGCAGGTAGCTGAACAGCGGGGCGAGCAGCAGCATGGCCAGCAGCACCACGCCGGCGTGAATGATGGCTGCGATGGGCGAACTGGCGCCGGCGCGTACGTTGGCGGCACTGCGGGCAATGGCTGCGGTGGCGGTGATGCCGCCGAACAGCGGAGCGACCAGGTTGCCCAGGCCCTGCCCGAACAGTTCGGCATTGGGATCGTGCCGGGTGCCAGCCATGCCGTCGGCCACTACAGCGCAGAGCAGCGACTCGATGGCGCCGAGCATGGCGATGGCGAAGGCCGGTGCCAGCAACTGGCGGAACAGCTCGAACGACAGGCCCAGGGGCTGCCCATCCGGCCCCGGCAGTTGCCAGGGCCAGGCGAAGGTGGGCAGGAAGGGCGGGATGCCGGGATGGCTGACGCCGTCGACCACATAGCTGAAGCGCTCGCCCAGGGTCGCCACGGGCAGGCCCAGCACCTCCAGCAGCAGGCCGAGCAGTGCACCGAGGGCCAGCGCCACCAGGTGCCCCGGAACCTTGGGTACAAAACGTGGCCAGATCACCAGCACCGCGAAGGAGGCAATGGCCACCATGGCATCTCCCAGGTGCGTGGTCGGCAGTGCCTGGGCCAGCAGGTACAGCTGGTCCACGTAATTCTGCGGAGTCTTGGCCAGCGTCAGGCCGAGCAGATCCTTGATCTGCAGCGTGGCGATGACGATACCGATACCGGCGGTGAAGCCGAGCGTCACCGGATAGGGGATGAACTGGATCAGCCGCCCCAGCCGCGCGAGTCCCATGGCGATGAGGATCAGCCCGGCCATCATCGTGCAGACCAGCAGGCCGCCGAGGCCGAACTGCTGGGTGATGGGCAGCAGGATCACCACGAAGGCTGCCGTGGGGCCGGTGATGTTGAAGCGCGAGCCGCCGGTGAGGGCGATCAGAGGTGCCGCCAGCAGTACCGTGTAGAGGCCGTGCTGCGGGGCTACGCCGACGGCGATGGCCAGCGCCATGGCCAGGGGGATGGCAATGATGCCTACGGTAACGCCGGCGGCCAGGTCGCCGCGCAGGTTCGCCAGGCTGTAGCCCTCGCGCAGGGTTTGGCGCATGGCGGCGAAAACAGGGGGGAGGTATAAGGACATGGCGGCTCCTTCGCTGCAACCCGCCGAGTATAGGGGCCAACGGCGGTGCGTAGTACTGACCTGAGTCGTATGCCAGAGCACCCCGGGGCCGTGCTAGAGTGCTGCGCTCCCCCGCTGTTGGAGCGTTAGATGTCCGCCCCCCTGCGCTTTGGCGCCGCTCTCCTGCTGATCCTCTGCCTGCCCGCAGGCGCCGCTGAAAATCCCCCCATGCATGCCCAGTTCCTGCCGCCGGACGACCTCTCGCTGCGCCAGGAACAGCCCGAACTGCAGCAGCTGATCCAGATCACCGAGTATTCGGTCGTGCTGGGTAGCCAGCGCCAGTCCAACCAGCAGCCGATTCCCATCACTTCGCCCAGCCTGGTGCGCCTGAAGGGCAAGCCGCTGAGCAAGGGCGCCGACGTGCGCCAGGTGGTGATCCAGTTCGACGGCGAAGGCAAGAGCCTGAAGAAGCCCAGCTATGACCCGCAGACCCGCATCCTCAGTCTGAACTACCCGATGGCGCAGTACGCGGCGGTACTCGACCTGCTGCGCAACGGACCAGTCTACTGCCAGTTCCTCAGTTACCCCAATGGCCATGTCTGGGCCGATCTGCACAGCGGTGCGGTACGCTCGCGTTGAGCCTGGAGGCCGGGCGGGGGTAAACTGCCCGCCCCCGAGATACCCGGTCCGAGAGATGTGAGCGATGCGTAAAGACAAGAAGCAGGTGATTGGCGAAGAAATCTCCGATGACTCGATCAAGCTGTTCCTCGCGGTTGAGCCGGCCGACTCCACGCCGCCTTCGCTGCACAAGCTGATCAAGGCCTATCGTGGCCTGCGCATCGACGACTTCGAGCGCTTCGTCGGCTTCTTCGTCGAAGCCGGTTACGACCTCAACGCCAAGGATGCAAACGGCAACGACATCATCGCCCTGATCCAGGATCAGCGCATGGCCGCGCCCTATATCGAGGTGATCAAGGCCGCCCGCGGCTGATCCCTTTGCGCTATTGAAAAGCCCGCCGTAGAGCGTAATGCTGTTCACATAAGCATTTGAGCTGTTGCCGTGGCTCCCCGAGAATCCGATGCCAGACCTCTGGCATCGGATTTTTTATGTCCTTTCAACAGCAGTTGCTCGACCTGGGCGAGTTGTTCA
>NZ_JBHZGM010000056.1:0-10415 GCF_043392685.1 Metapseudomonas phytobenefica
GTGTCGCGGGTGACTGCGAATCTGAAGGAAGCCGGAAGCAAATGGCTGGCCTGACGAACAGGAAGCGGATGGAGGCGGCGTAGCGGGGTGAGGCGGCCCAAATCGTCAAAGCCCGGTACTTGCACGGAACGCTACGACGTAAAGCCTGCTGCGCAGCAGGCGGGGTAGCCAGCTGAGCTGGCTGATCGACCGGCTCAACCCGGTCCTGCGTGGCTGGAGCAGCTACTTCAAGCTGAGCCAGAGCAAGCGGCCCGTGGAGGAGTTGGATGGCTGGGTGCGGCGGTTACTGCGCAATGTGCTGTGGCGGCACTGGAAGCGACCGGCTACCCGGGCGCGCATGCTGATGTGCCTGGGCTTGCCGGAGGTGCGGGCCTGGAAGTCGGCCACCAACGGGCGCGGCCCCTGGTGGAACGCCGGCGCCCTGCGCCTGCGACAGGCGCTGCCGAAGAAGCGCTGGGACGCGCTGGGGCTGGTGTCGATACTAGATACGATCAATCGGCTTAGCCGTATGACCTGAACCGCCGTATACGAAACCGTACGTACGGTGGCGTGAGAGGACGGCGGGGGTAACCCCGCCTCCTACTCGATGCATGACCAATCCCGCGCGGATTCCCCCTCCAAACCCTCATTCAGTGGGGCTGATACCCCCCCCCTCCTGTAATTCTCGAACTGCTGGACGATGGCTTCCCAGCCCTGGGGCTGGCGTGCATTGAGGCGAACGCAGTGCAAGCATTCCGGGTCTTCCAGCAGCCAGATGGCAGTTGCCGATATTCGGCGCTCGAATTGACCAATCCCTGTCCATCCTGCGAGCGGTCAGCCCCTCCGGACGGGAGTGGGTATAAACAATGGCATCCCGGTCTAACTGAAACCTGCGCGTGTCTACTGCGGTGGTTGCGCAAACAGCATCTGCCGCTCTTTGTTATTAGGAAGTGTTGGCGCTTCCAAGCGCATTACAAATGCAAACAGCAGACAGGCCTGCCGCTTGAGTAGTGGGTCCCTACCCCTACCTGCGCGGCGTTCGGGGTTTGATATTCAGAGTAGTCTTATTTACCGGGTGAGGGCGCAAAGCGAGAATTTGCGAACAGTGGAATGTACAAGTCGATGCGTTTAAAGGTGCATCGAGAAAAAAACTGTGTCTGGTATTTGCGGTAGGGCTCAGCTTTTGGTTCGGTCGTTGTCGCTCGATTGAAAGCTCAGGGCGAACGTTGTGCGAATGTTGGAAGGTCTCAGTGCAGAACCGACAGTGTGTTCCGGCCTTGTAGCCAGTAGGGCTATGAGTTTACTGATGATTTAGAAAGTCGGAAGATATCCAAATGCGCTTAAAAAAAGTTGCGCCTAGCGAGTTCAAGTCAACGCGCGTCGTTGTACTGGCGGCGGATGTGATCCGTGCCAAGTCGATCACCCGGATGCTCAGTGATGTGGGCGTAGCTCCGGTGGCCATAAAAGAGGCGTTGAGCGACATTGAGTCATTCTTATTGAAGGGGCCGGTCGATGTTGTTGTGTGTGAGATTCATCCAGATAATGATGCAGGTTTAATGTTGCCCAGTTTTTTGAAGCGGTTGCATAAATGTGGCGTTTTAAAATATATGCCTAGCGTTCTCTGGGTAGGTGATAAAAAAAGAGTGGTGGTTCCCCAGGGTGTGCGTGAGGAAATGCCAATCAGGCAGATGCTCAGAGAGGGGAAGGAGTCCGTCCAGTATATGGGAGGTATCCCCATGGATGCCTTGGAAGCGCATGCACGATTGGCGCGGGCGGAGGGCATTCATGTAGAGGTTGTAAACCACCGTAACGCGAATGTGATGGAAGATACACTCCGCCAAGCAGGGTTGAGACGTTATCGAATCGACTCCGAACCTGCGAAGATGAACTTTTGCTCTTTAAGCGACTGCGAGGTGATTAGTGCCCTTACTACGGGGAAGGGGTTGCGCTTCGTGTTTCAGCCACAGTTTGATCTTTCGACTCGACGGGTGATCGGCGTAGAAGCACTGGTGCGCTGGAAACATGAGCGCCATGGCGAGATTCCACCATCGGTGATGATTCCGTTGGTTAACCGGTTGGGGCTGGACTTATTACTGTTCAATCTGGTTGAAATGTGGGCTGTCAAAGCCATGCTCGCACTCAAGGAAAAAAATATCGTTATTCCAGTGGCCGTCAATGCTTCGGCAAAGACGCTGTGTACGTTACAGTTTGCCGAGTGTCTGGCCGCGCGTGTGCGAGAGCATGGGCTGTCACCAGAGCAGTTGACACTTGAACTGACCGAAGATGTGCCTGAGTCGGACAACCTTCTGCTATCTGCAGCGTTGACGGCCATCAGGGCCAAAGGTTTCCGGCTGTCACTGGATGATTTTGGAGCCGGTGCGGCGACGATGAGTCTCCTTGTAAATCATTCATTTGATGAGCTGAAAATTGACGGTGCCTTTATTCGCGCGATCAGTGGCTCTTCCTCATCACGCAGGATTGTTAGAGGCATCGTAAGGTGGGCGAAGTTATTTAACATTCAGTTGATTGCTGAAGGTATCGAGGATGAGTCGACGTTACCCTTGCTGCATCAACTCGGTTGTCGCGTTGGCCAGGGATACGCCTTGGGGTATCCCATGGAGCTTGAGGAGTTCATGCTGCTCGTGAGCCAACAGTCATGCGTGCAAGCCTGAAAATGTATCAACGGCGACAGTTGTAAAGGGTTCACGCGCAGGCGCTTTTAATGCGCCTGATTCAGTTGGCTGCATTGAGACTGCGTGCTCTTCGCTGGATGGTTGGAGGTGACTTCTTGAAAAATGGTATTTTCTGCGCCTATTAAGAATATAGGCGCACGAACTGCCTCTGTTCTGAAGAAATGCAAGTACCGAGACGGGATTCATAAGTTGACGTGTGATGGCAAGGACGTGTCTGCGGCGCCTTGCCCGTTTCTGGCTATGGCATAGACTGTTTAAAGTTAGGCGCTGTGTTGCTCGCTGTGTCGATGCGATGTAGAGGCTGTAAGGGTGGGCTAACGCGATGAAAACTATACGAATTGCGCTGTTAGATGACCATGCTGTTGTTCGCCACGGGTTAGTGGATGCATTGAAGGGTGAGGCAGGTTTCGAGGTAGTAGGCGTCTATGGTCGTAGCCGGGACCTCATCAGAGGCCTTGCTGAAGTCCGTGCAGACGTCTTGCTCATGGACTTTTCCCTGGGGCCTGACGAGTTGGATGGTGCATCGCTGATCCGTGCTGTACGGGTCAAGTACCCCGACTGCCATGTATTGGTACTGTCTGCCCATCACGACCCGGCTACTGTCAGCCTGGCAATGCGTCTTGGGGCTCGTGGCTTCGTGGGTAAGCGAGAAGACATGGAGCAGTTGGTAAAAGCAATACGTCAGGTGGTATCCGGGGCTATCTACCTCAGTACTACCATGACCTATCAGTTGGCAGAAGCTGTCATTTGCGACCCATCAGCGGTGGTCTGCGAGCCCTCGGATGTCTTCGCCCAAGCGGAGTTGAGCAGTCGTGAACAAGAGGTCATCCGCTGCTTTTTGGCGGGTATGACCGTGAGTGAAATCGCAACCAAGTTCAACCGCAGCCTGAAAACGATAAGCGCCCAGAAGGCCTCGGCTTTTCGTAAGCTTGGGGTGAATTCGAATAATGAACTCTTTAAGCTGAATAAAATTATAAGCCCGCCATGATGAAGTCTCTCAAGGGGGGGCTGGTTGCGTGGGTGCTGATAACTGCGGGCTGTTTCGCCGAAGCCAGCCCGGTTGAGTTCAATGCCGAAGAACGGGATTGGATAGCCCGGCATCCGCTACTGCGGGTGGGAATAATGGAAGACCTGCTGCCCCTGGAGTATATGAGGGCGGGTAATTTGTATGGGCAATCGAAGCTGTACTTGAATTACTTAACCGCCGTCACGGGGTTGAAGTTGAAGTATGTGCCCTTCCAGGATATGGCGGTGAGCAGGGGCGCGTTGGTTGACGGTCAAGTCGATTTGCTTTCTGCCTCTCTGGAATTCGCTGCTGAGCCTCGGGATCCTGCACTTAAAGTGCTTGCCTATCATCGTACACCTCCAATCATCGTGACACGCGTCGATAGTCAGGACATCTTCAGTCTTGATCAGCTGCAGGGGAAAACCGTCATGGTGCCCGACGTGGAGCGTTACCTGTGGCTTTTTAATGGGCGTGCCCGCCACGCTCAGCTGGTCCAAGGTATGTCGGCGTTAGACATGTTGGATAGTGTCGCTGAGGGGCGTGCTGATGTAGCGGTTGCGGCCGAGACCTATTTCATGCCCTATCTATACAGTCGATTCCAAGGTGTATTAGAGATTTCGGGAGTGGTAGGGGCAGAGCCCTTGGCCGTCGGCATGGCCGCGCGTGCGCAAGACACGGTGCTAATTTCTATCTTGGAGAAGGTACTAAACTCGATTGACCTTGAACAACGCCAGTCCCTGTACGCCCAGTGGTATCGCGAACTGAAAGTGAATGTACCTACGCTGAGTAGTGTTGGTAAGCATTATTTTCATGTGCTGGTATTGGCTGCCCTGGCGCTCTTGGGGCTGTGCATACTGATGTTTCGCGGTTTTTATCATTGGCGTCGAGAGGTTAAAAAAGCACGCGAAAAATCCATGCTTCTACGTGTGATTAGCCAAGCGTTGCGTTCGCCGCTCAATGATGTTTTAACGGCGATGAACCATTTGCTTTCGACGCAGTTGAATGAGCGACAGCGAAATCTAGTGAGCCTTGCCAATGGCAGCATGGCGTCCTTGAGATGTGTCCTGGATGAAGACTTGAACGTTTTAGAGGCGCCACGCTCAAGACCTGAACAACGACCTAGCGAGCCTACGGATGTCAAGGCGCTCATGACCGCGGTGGTGAGTTTGCATCGCATCCGCGCGCAACAAAAAAATCTGGAGCTTGAGCTACAGATCCCCTCTCACTTACCCAGGCTGTTGCTGGATAGCTCACGTCTCACGCAGCTTCTGCACAACATTATTTCGAACGCCATCAAGTTTACCCACACCGGCGGTGTGTATGTCAGTGCCAGGCTGATCGAGTCTGAACGCGACGTCCAGCTTTTGAACATCGAAATCCGTGATACGGGCGAGGGAGTGCCCGAGTCAGTATCGGCGTCACTTTTCCAGCCCTATGAACAAGCCCGTCGTGCCGACCAAAAAAAAGGAACCGGTCTCGGCTTGGTGATTTGCCAGCAACTGGTCAAGTCAATGGATGGCAGCATGACCTTTGTGAGTGAACCGAACGTCGGCACCACCGTCATGCTTTCCCTGCCAACGACCATTCCAAGTGCGCGACGGGAAGCGCCAGCATCAAACACCCCGACAGCGGCTTCGGCGTCTAAAACCCTGCCCCGGATTTTGGTTGTGGAAGATAGCTGGGCCAACCAGGAAGTGTTGCATGAGCAGATTGTCAGCCTCGGTTGTAGGCCGACAGTGGTGGGGGATGGCGTACAAGCTAAAGAGCGGTTCAACGAGGAGCACCCCGATCTAATCCTCATGGATTGTGATCTGCCGGGGCAGGATGGCTACAGCTTGACCCGCGAGTTGCGTAGTGCCGAATTACAGCTGAATCGCTCGCGCTGCCCGATCATCGCCATTTCTGCATCTACTGGTGAGCAGCATGCTAAGCGTTGCTTGGCTGCGGGGATGGATGCCTTGTTGAACAAACCCATCCAGCTCAACGCATTGAGGGGTGCGATCGAGCTTTGGTGTCATGTCAGGGTGAACATGCCGCCCTCAGAGGCAGTTACGCCGGCAAAACCGTCAACCGAAGCGCTTGAGGCGATGGCTGATGATCTGGGCGGGTTGATTAAAGCGATTGCGATATGTGATCGCCCAGCGGCGTTGCATCTTGCCCATCGATTGTATGGCGCGGCATTGATCATGAAGTGGTCGACACTGAGTGAGATAGCGAGAAACATGGAGGTGCTGTTAGGTCAAGGGAGGAGCTGGGACGATCCGGGTTATGCAATATCTTTGCAAGCGCTCATACAGCAATGGCAGGTTTCCAGCGAGCGGATGCCGCTAGATGCCCTCCAGTGCGTATCGGGCCCAAGGGAGTCGCTGCAGTGACGCGCAGATTATTGAGTGGGTGGCTTTTAGTGGCTCTACTGTTGTGCCAGGGCCCACTCAATGCGCAAATCGAACCGTTGTCGATAGGGTTGAGTGAACAGGAGCGGGAGTGGATTGGGGCTCATCCTATTCTGCGGGTGGGGGTGTTCGAGGATCTACAGCCGTTTGAGTATATGCATCATGGCGAGCTACGCGGGTTGGCAGCCAAATACTTACAAGCGGTCAGCCGACATACCGGTTTGCGCTTCGTACCTGTCGTCACAGGGACGCGTGATGAGCGTCGGAATATGTTGCTTAACGGCGAGGTCGATATTCTGACCACCCGTCGCACTTCCGCGAGGTCTTCAGCCGACCACGGAATGCTATACACCAAGCCCTACAACAACAGTTCTACCATTCTTGTCAGTCGCTTTTCAGGTGAGCCTTTCGTTGATCTGGAGCACCTCGCTGGACAACGAATCGTCATGTTGGGGCGTGAGGGGTACGCTCCATTGTTGAAGGCCAAGATACCAGGGGCGGTGGTGATCCCTGCGAAGAATGCCGTTGATATGCTGAAGATGGTCGACGAGGGGACAGCCGATACGGCCATTGCCGCAGAGTGGTTGCTGATTCCCTACCTCACGCGTCAGTACAACGGCGTACTGAAGGTTTCAGGTATGGCGCCCACGTTACATACGGGGGTGAGCATGGCGGTCCGTGAGTCTGATGCCATCCTCCTGTCCATTCTTGAAAAGACCTTGGCTTTTATAAATGACAATGAGCGCAAAGGAATTTATGACGCTTGGCTTGCCGAGATGGATATGGATATCCCGACGATACAAGTCATTGTCGAGCACTTTGAGTTTGAAATATGGCTTTTACTGGCCGTGCTGCTGTTGTTGACGATGCTGGTTTTGCAAGCCAGATCTCTACGTCATAGAGCGATACGCAGCCAGCAGAGCCAAGCAATGTTCCTGGCGGTGATGAGCCACGAGGTTCGTTCGCCCATGAACGCAGTGCTTGCCGCTGTAGAGTTGTTGCAGCATTCACGGCTTGATGATGCGCAACGAAAGCTCATCGAACTTGTTAGTGGCGCAGCCAATAAGATGCTACGGCTTGTCGATGAGGTGCTGGATTTCTGCAAGTTAGAGGCTGGAAAACTCCAGCTTGCTCCGGTCGCTGTCGATATCGAACCGCTAGTGCATCGCTTGGTAGACAGCAATCTACCGGCGGCGGAGAAGAAAGGCCTGGCGCTAAGGCTTACCCGTGTCGAGACAATTCCTACCCTGCTGCTAGATCAATATCGTGTGGAGCAGGCATTGCACAAATTGGTCGCCAGTGCGATCCAAGCCACAGGACATGGCGAGATTGAGCTGCAGTTGCAGGCCCGGGGGCCGGCGTGTGACGGTGGTGAGCATGTCGTTTTCCGGCTTACCAGTGCGGACGTTGGGTTGTCGAAGGAATTGCAGTCTGTGCTGCGCAGCTCGACAGCGCAAATCAAAAGCCCGTCTGGAGATGGTTATTACACCGAGCTGGGCTTGGTCATTTTTCGGAATTTAGTGCAACTGATGAATGGCGATATCGTCCTCGTTAACGATGTAGGGGCGGGGACCTGTGTGGATGTCATCTTTCCCATGGTGCGGGCTCCGTTCATGGCGCCTGAGCCGATCAGTGAGCCGCACAGTGAAGTGGGAGTGGGCATCGCAACAGATACGTGGGTGCAGGTACTGGTGGTTGAAGAACCTACTGTGCATCGACAAACGCTGATCGAGCAACTCCTGGGCGTAGGTTGTAGCGTATTGCCAGCGGACAATATCAGCCAAGGCTTGGCGTTGATTCAGGAGCATCCGGTCGATTTGGTGTTGTTTGACTGGCCGCTGTTAGTGCCTGACCCAGGTGCAGTCGAGGCGTTTCACGAAATACTCCTTCAGCGGCAACGCCCCTGTCCCTTCATTGCTCTGCGTAGCCTGGAGGAGCAACCGCATTTTGCGGAGTGCTTCGATGCGACAATGGACGGTGTCTTGAGTAAGCCCGTACAGCAAGAACCATTGCTACAGATGCTTGAGATGTGGTGCGGGCCTTTTCCTGTATGTGGCGTGGGGATTGTTCATGAGGAACAAGCGCCTCAACGTTGTCCTGCGTTTGGCGAGTCGCTTGGACGCCTTGTCGAAGCCGTGGCGCTTCGGGATGCCGATAGCGTGACACAGGCCTTGGGCGCCCTACGGGAAGCGTGGCCTGAAGATGACGTCATTGCCCACGTGGGTGAGGGGATGGAAGGTCTGCTGTTAAGTGCTACTAACAACTGGCCGGTGGAGGCGTTGGCCCAGTACCTGGGTATCTTGCTTGAGCATCGAATCAAGAATTAAACGACGGCAATCTTCAGCTCGTCGGCAGGCTTGACTGTCAGTTCCTAAACGGTGGAAGACAAAAGATACCTGGTATCGATAGATCGTAAGCGTCCGCCCAACTCACCTTGCGTAAGTCAGGCAGGCACCCACTGATGCGGCAGCAGTTGTCCGATCTCGCCGGCCTGTTGCGTGGGCAGTCGTGAATCCCCCCGGGTTTCGTGGAGGCCGTTTTGTTTAGGTCAGGCCGCCATGGCCTGACCTGCTTGTTGCTGGTGGAAGTTTGCCTCAGCCTCCGCTGGTGGTTGTACCAGTGCACCCATTTCAAGGTCGCCATCTCAACCGCCTCGCGACTCCTCCATGACGGGCGGTAAATCAACTCGACTTTGTACAGCCCGTTGATGGTTTCGGGCAAGGCGTTGTCGTTCTGCTTGTAGCCATGCCGGGTGTTTGGGAAGCATTCGCTGCCCAACACGCGATCGTGGGAGTCAACAACAGCCGCGACGTGCAGGTCCTTGTGGGTATCGACACCGCCCACGACGCCCACGCCTGATGCCCAGCAACCCAGCTCGGCGCATCAACCGCTCATGCGCACGGCACGCTCACGGACTTCAGGGGAGTAGGTAGTAGTCTTTCTCATGGCCTCATCTTCTCAGGAGTTGAGGCCTCCACGAAATCCGGGGCGATTCAAATTCTAATTCAGTGGCGGGTGCCGAATAATTTATTCGGCAGTTTTTGATGTTTTAGAATGATGGCGTTTTTAGGAGTGTTCCTATTGACGTAGCTATTATTTATTGGTCGATTGCTGAGTGTGCGCGTTTTTGTTTTTTTAGGAGTGCTCCTATTACAGGGTTTCTAGGTGGGCGATATATTACCTTGGCTTTCGGTTTTTATCCGGCTCGCGGACGGTGAGAGTCAGTGGCCTATTGGTTATTGGCTTTGATTTTTCCAATAAAAGAGTTTTCCAAGGTTAGGTAATTATGAAGCGCGCTCATCGTGGTAAACGTGATAAGACAGCCAGTGAATTAAAGGTCGTGTGGGAACCCTCGCAGGTTGCAGAGGGGGCTGTGGGAAAGGTGTCGCTCGCTTTGTCAGTAGTGTTGGCAGGTTCTATAAGTGCGTTAGACGCTAATGTTGCAAATGCAGCTGAGACAGTATTGCAGCTTTGCTCTCAGTCGGAGAGTAGCGGTCATAGAGTAAAAGCTGATGGGAGCACTAGTGAAATTGTGTGTAAAGAAAATAGTGCTGCTGCTGCACTGTACTTCAATTTGGAAAACGGCAATTACGACGCCATGCTTGGGATATGGAGGAGTGGAGACGTATCGGTTTACGCCAAAAAAGGTGTGAAAGTGAGATCCGAAAGCGAGAACGTTGAGATTAGAAGCGCTAAGGACACCCTGATCTCCTCCAAGCAGCAGACGATATTGCGTGGGGGTGGGGTCCAAGTGAGCGACCAGAAAATATCGGGTGTGGCTCCAGGTACTGTCTCCAAAACAAGTACTGATGCTATAAATGGGTCCCAGCTAAATGCTACAAACGAAAATGTAACGGCGGCGAGCAATTTAGCAAACACGGCGAACAATGTAGCGCAGACCGCGACAGTTACGGCCAATGCAGCGCAAAAGGACGCGACGAATGCTGTCGCCGACGCAAGCAAAGCCTTGAGTGCGGCGAATGTTGCCAAGGAAGACGCAAACAAGGCCGTGACCGCTGCCAACGAAGCTAAGGCGGACGCCAGCAATGCCGTGAGCGTGGCCAATGGTGCGAAGGATGACGCAAACAAGGCCGTGACCGCCTCCAACGAAGCCAAGGTAGACGCAGGTAAAGCTCTGGTGGCCGCCGCCGAGGCCAAAACCCAGGCCGCAGGCGCTCAGGCAGATGCCAGCAATGCTGTAAGCGTGGCCAATAGTGCGAAGGATGACGCAAACAAGGCCGTGACCGCCTCCAGCGAAGCCAAGGTAGACGCAGGTAAAGCTCTGGTGGCCGCCGCCGAGGCCAAAACCCAGGCCGCAGGCGCTCAGGCAGATGCCAGCAATGC
>NZ_JBHZGM010000057.1:0-10154 GCF_043392685.1 Metapseudomonas phytobenefica
AGCGTGTCGTTGCCGTCACCTCCATTCAAGGTATCGCTGCCGATAGTGCCCGTCAGGCTGTCATTACCTGGCGTGCCAGGGACCAGAACCCCCACCTGGCCGGTCGCGGCAGACACCCGCGTTTCCACCGTACCGAAGTCATCGGTGAAGGTCGCCACCACCCGCAGCAGCTGCCCGAGCTGCCCGGCCCCCGGGGTGAAGGTCGCCGACGGTGCACCGACGTTGCTCCAGCTCGCCCCGCCATTGCTCGACGACTGCCACTGGAAGCTGAACACCGAAGTGGTCGTGCCATCCGGATCGGCAATGGTCCCGCGCGTGGCGGTCAGCACCTGGCCCTGGGTCGGCGTGGTGTCGCTGATCGCCGGTGCACCGGTCGGTGCATCGTTGGATGGCGTTGTCGATACCGGCGCAGTCACTGCCGAGTACACCGTCTCCAGCACGCCATTGGCGTCCTTGTAGACAGCCTTCACGCGCATGGCCAGGCCAGCCTGAGCGGCGGTGAGCAGGAAGCTCTGGCCGGTAGCCCGTGCCAGTTCGGCGCCGGCATTTTCGATGATGATGTCCTCGAAGACGCCATCACCACGCACGTCGGCTTGCCAGTAGTAGGTCACCGGCCCGGTGACGATACCGCCGGGGTTGTCGGCATCGGTCACACCGGGGATGGATGCCAACAGACGAGTCCCTACTTCCGGCGTGGTGTCATTGATGGTGGCCAATCCCTGCGGCCCGTTGTTGAGGCCAGCCACCAGCGCCTGGCTGATGTCGTTGAACTGCAGGCGCTCAACGCCGCTCAGGCGGTCGGTGCCATCGCGGCCAGCGACGCTATCGGTCACCGTCCAGGTGCCGTCGCCGTTGTTCACCACGTTGTAGTCTGCGCGATTGCCGGAGAACTCGGCGGTGTCGTAGTTGAAGGTACCGTCACCCGCGACGATTTCGCGAGCGATCACCAGTTGGCCGGGGGTGTAGCGGCCGATGAGCATGTCATGCACCAGTTCGGTCATGCTGAAGGCCCGGTCGATTTCCGCCCCGGTGCCGTCGGCGTTCTGACGCACGCTGATGTAGACGGTCATGGACCGGTCGCCATCGATCAGGTCGTCACCGCCGCGCCCTGCGAGGATATCGCTGCCGCTGCCGCCGAGGATGATGTTACCGGCGCCGAACGAGGTGACGCCTGCTCCCAGGAACTCCTGCAACCCGGCGATCAGGCCGATGTTGGTCAGGATGCTACCGGTGAATCCCGAGGTGGAGATGGCCGCCGCATCGCGGTCGTCGCCCTTGAGGATGTCGCTGTGGGACGAGCCGGACAGGCCTTCCATGAACTCGAAGCGGGTCAGCAGCGACGCGGTCGACGGGGCTATCGGGGTCTCGTCGAAGGCCCGCAGGTCGAACTCGATGTTGACCCCCAGCGGATCGTCACGGAACACCGCCCAGTCGAAGCCGGAGCCGCCGACGTAGCGATCGCCCTCGCCGCCATTGCCGAGCATGATGTCGTCGCCGCCCTCACCGTCCATGCGGTCGATGATGCCTTTCTCGCCGATGTACACATCGTTGCCGGGAACGTTGTCGAAGCCGAACTCGTTGAAGTTGTCACCGGCGTTGCCGTCGGGGCCGCCCAGTTCCAGCCAGTCGTCGCCTTCGTTACCGAACTGCGCCTCGTTGGCCCGGTTGCCGAGGATGAAGTCGTTGCCGACACCGCCGAAGATCTCCGTGGCGTCCTCGCCCGAAACGATGAAATCGTTGCCGAAGCCACCGAGGATCAGGTTGAGGCCGTTGCCGCCATGGATGACGTCGTTGCCGTCATCGCCCTGGATGTTATCGTCGCCGCCACGGTCAGTGATGATGTCGTCACCGAGGCCGCCACGGATCTGGTCGTTGCCATCGCCGCCCTCCAGGCGGTCATTGCCGGCATCGCCCCAGAGCGTATCGTCGCCGAGGCTGGCAATCATGATGTCATTGCCGTCGGTCCCCCCGAGCACCACATGCTCGTCGCCGGTGTAGCGCAGGTAGTTGCTGTTGTTTTCGACATAGAACGGCGTCGCGGCATTGTCGGTATTCACCGGATTGTCGCGGATCACCCAGGGCAACAGGGCGCTGCCGCCGTCCGGGTCGTCACGGCCGTCGACGCCCAGGCCGGTAAATTGCCGACTCTGGTCCACCTCCAGGATCAGGCCGGGGTCGGAGAAGATATCCGCCGGCAGGTGGGTGGCATTGGTATTGGCCATCACCATCTTGGCGAAGGAGTTGTTTTCCAGCTCGGTGAGGAAGTTCATGCTCGCCGTGCGTTCGAGGTAGTAGAAGCGGTCGCCGTCCTGGAGTTTCTCCATCTGGTTCTCGAACACGAAGTTGAAGGTCGAGCCCAGCAGGCCACCGAAAGGCATCTGCCGTTCGGCCAGGCCACCGATCCACAGGTCGATGTCGTTGACCCCGGTGATAGCCGCATCGCCGTTGAGGAAGGCCAGGCGATCCGCCGGAGCCCCGTCCCCACCAAAGACCAGGGCGAAGGCGGCGTCGCGTTTCTCGGCCAGGGTGGTGGCACTGGCGATGCTGGCATGGGTGCCATAGGCCGCAATGAAGTTGACGATGGACGACTGGTGCTTCAGGTGTGCGGCGAAGTCCACCCAACTGGTGTACGGCCGCAACTGGCTGTCGCCGGTGGCGTTGTAGAAGTCCTGGCGCGCCGCATTGAGGGTGGGGACACCGGTATCACGGCCGCGAGCGAGGTTGATGGTGGCCAGGTCCAGCGGCAGCCCGAGGAGGTTGTTGCGCAGCGCCTCGGTGACGAACTCATCGATTTCATTGCCGGTCTGGCGGGTCATGCCACGGACGATATTGCCGGCCGCCTCCGCCGCCGACAGGGCGCCATCATTGTTGAAGGCCAGCGGATTGAGGAAGGCGTCGATCAGGCCCATGCTGCCCGCGTCCTCGAAGTTCGCATCCAGCCGGTCGACCGACTCGGTGAGCATGGAGTGACCGAAGCGATACACCACATGGGCGAACTCCGCGACGATCGCCGGGTTGATCGCCGTGTCATAGACCTGGGTGGCGTTGAAGAACACGTCCACCTGCGGCTGCACCTTGCGGGCGAACTCCTCGAACACCAGGTGCTGGTACTGCATCTCCGTGGTGAAGCGGGCGGCCTGGAACAAGCGTTCGCCATCCCATACACCGGGTGACAATTGCCATTCGGCGACGAAAGCCGGGTCATTGCTGGCCAGCACCACGGCCTTGATCTGCTCGACCATGCGGTTGTGTTCGGCGTGGAACACATGGTGCACGGAGGTCAGGCCGATGTTCTCGTTGCCGCGCCCGTCGCCAGTGATGAAGTGGCGGTCGAGCAGTTCGTTATCGAAGGTGTTGGGGGCGCCCTCGACATTGCCGATCTGGTTGTCCCCATCCGCCGTCATCAACGCACCGGTCTGGCTGTTGAAGGGGTTGGCCGCATGGGCGATATCGTCCAGGAAGGCGTGCCCGGTGAACAGCGCATTACCCGGGATGGCTAATCCGCCAGCAACACCCTCGACGAGCACGATCTCGCCGTCCACCAGGGTGACGATCTGCGCGAACCCATTAGGCCCCGGAATGAACTTGCCGTAGAGGTCGGTGGCCAGCAGCGGGACATTGCCGATGTTGCCGTCGGTCAGCTGGATACCCAGCATCTGCGCGGCCTGGGCCTTGACTTCGGCCCAGGTCGGCAGGCCGGCTACGCCATCGAGCATGCGGCCCGTGGCGACCGGGTCGCCGGCGGCGTTCAGCTCGTATTCACGCAGGAAGACCTGGTGCGAAGCATGGGACGTGTAGGTCTGGTTCTGATCGACGAAGGGCGTGGTGGTATTGAGCGGTCCGCCACCGATGATGTCGTCGGCGGTGCCCAGCACGCCGTCCTGCCCGGGCGCGTCGGTGCTGGCACGGGTCAGGATCATGAAGTTCGAGGTGCCGCCCTCGACATAAAGCGGATCATCCGGTTGCAGCGGCACGAATACGAAGCCGTTGTTACCCTTGGTCACCAGGTCCAGGCCATGGTCGAAGAACTGGCCGAACAGGGTGAACCAGGAGTTGAAGCCAGCAGACAGGCCTTCGTCAGGCGCGGTATTGGGGATGAACAGCGGCTGGCCAGCCGGAATCGGTACTCCGTTCAGGTCCAGCAGCACGCCATTGGGGTCCAGGGTGCCGAGGCCGGCATCCACGTAGGCCTGCACCGCTGCCGGGTTGGTGATGGTCTGGTCGACGATCAGGTTGGAGATGGTCCGCGGATCGGCGTCGGCCACGCTGCCCGGAGCGCCATAGTCGGTATTGGTGACCACGCCGCCATCGGCAGGGCCATTGGTGTCGAAGCTGTCGCCGTCCTGGTCATCGCGGAACACAGGATCGACCAGGGGCGGGAACGGCTGGTCCGCCGCGCCGAAGTGCTCCTGCCCCGGCACCAGGTTGTTGAAGCTGCCATCCACGGTGCGCAGACCGAAAGCACCACGGGAGTTCGGCACGATATCCAGCAGGTTCTCGCCAGCAGCATGACGTTCGGCGACCTTGATCTGGTCGAGGATGAACTGCAGGTCGCTGCGGATAATATGCACGCCGGGACTGGCGACATAGGTTTCCTGCGGCAGGGCCGCGGGCGGTGCAACCACCATGCTGCCGTCCACGGGCGCCGTCGGGGCCGAGAACACGCTCTCCAGCACGCCGTTGGCATCCTTGTAGACCGCCCGCACCCGCAGGGCCAGGCCGTCGAGGTCGGCGGTCACGCGGAAGCTGTCGCCCTGGGAGGTTTCCGGGCGTTCGCCGGCTTCGGTGACGATGTCGGTGAACAGGCCCGAACCGGCCACGGTTTCCCGTTGCCAGAAGTAGGCGATGGGACCACGGATATTCCCGTTCGGATTGTCCGCAGTCACGTTGTCGGCATCCGTGACCAGCAACGCCGAGGCCTGCAATACGTCGCCATTCGCCGGGGTGGTGTTATCGATCTCCAATTGCCCCAGCGGATCGGTGTTCATGGCAGTGAAATTGCCTGTCAGCACGGAAATGTCATTGAACTGCAGGCGTTCGATTCCGGTCAGGCGGTCCACGCCGTCTGGCCCGACGACGGTGTTGCCATCGATGTCGATGCTCAGGTGGGTCACCGTGATGACATCATCACTGAAGTCCAGCGTGGTGCCGTTATTGTCGATTTCGATCTGGTAGTCGTCGAAGTTCCCCGAGAACATCGCCGTATCGAATCCAGGCTCAGCGGCCTGGACGATCTCCCGGACTATTACCAGCTGCCCCGGATTGATCGCACCCGAAAGCATGTCGGGGATCAGCTCGCCGATGCTGTCCACCCGACGGAGTTCGGGGCCGGTGCCGTCGGTATTGGTCCGCACACTCACATAAGCGTTCAGGGCGAGGTCGCCATCGATCAGGTCATCGCCGCCACGGCCCTCGATGATGTCGCTGCCGGCACCACCGAGGATGATGTTGCCGGCGCCGAAGCTGGTGACACCCGCGCCGAGGAACTCCTGCAGCCCGGCGATCAGGGCAATGCCTTCGGCGGTCAGCGAACTACCCAGCGGGCCGTTCTCGGCGATCTCCGCGGCATCGGCGTTATCGCCCCGCAGAAAGTCGCTGAACTGCGATCCCGACAGGCCCTCGACGAAGGCGAAGCGGTCGAAGATGCCGAAGTTGGAGGATGGAAGCGGCGGTTCGAAGAAGTCGTCGATAATCATGTCGGCAAGCACGCCGACATTGTCGAACTTGTAGCTGACCCAGTCGAAGCCGGAACCGCCGTCGAAGTGGTCGGCGCCTTCCGAGGCGAAGAAGATGTCGTCACCGCCTTCGCCGATCATCTCGTCGAAGCCGCCGCCGCCGACAAAGACATCGTTGCCGGGCACTTCATCCAGGGCGAAGGGCGAGAAGTTGTCGCCGGGAGCGCCGTCCTGGGTGCCGATCTCGATCCAGTCGTCGCCTTCGTTACCGGCGCTCTGCAGGTTGCCCTTGGCGCCGTAGATGAAGTCGTTGCCGGTACCGCCGAAGGTTTCCGACACGTCTTCACCGGTGATGATGAAGTCGTTGCCGGCGCCGCCAAGGATCAGGTTGAAGCCGTTGCCACCATGGATGACGTCGTTGCCGTCGTCGCCCTTGATGTTATCGTCGCCGCCCATGTCGGTGATGATGTCGTCGCCGGCACCGCCATTGAGGCTGTCCACGCCATCGCCGCCTTCGATACGGTCATTGCCGCCATCGCCCCAGATGGTGTCATCGCCGATGCTGGCGATCAGGATGTCGGCATTGTCCGTGCCACCCAGCACCACATGGTCTTCACCGGTGTAGTGCAGGTAGTTGGTGTCCGTCCCGGGCGTTGCCGGGTTGTCGCGGATCACCAACGGAATCAGCGGGTTATCGTGGGTGGGGTCGGCGCGGCCATCAGGTCCTTCACCAGTGAACTGCCGGGTTGGATCCACTTCCAGGATGAAGCCGGGCGTGGAGAAGATATCCGCCGGCAGACGATCGACATCGGTGTTCTGCATCACCATCTTGGCGAAGGAGTTCTGCTCCATCTCGGTGAGGAAGTTCAGGCCCGAGAGACGTGCCAGGTAGTAGAAGCGGTCGCCGTTCTGCAGGGCCTCCAGCTGGGTCTCGAAGACGAAGTTGAAGGTCGAACCCAGCAGGCCGCCGAACGGCATCTGCTTCTCGGCCAGGCCGCCGATCCAGAAGTCCACGTTATCCAGGCCGGTGGTGGTCACGCCATTGGGGCCGCTGGCCCAGGCTCCGGTGCTGTGCAGGAAGTCCAGGCGGTCCGCGGGCGCGCCCTCGCCACCCAGGACGATGGCCATGGCCGCTGCGCGCTTGCCATCGAGGGTCGTCGCGCTGGTAATGGTCGAGTGCGTGCCGTAGGCGGCGATGAAGTTGATCAGGGACGCCTCATGCTTGAGGCCGCCCATGAAATCCACCCAGCTGCCGTAGGCCTCCAGCTGGCTGTCCCCGGTCGCCGCGAAGAACTCCCGGCGGGCGGCGTTCAGCGACGGGATGCCGGCGTCACGGCCACGGGCGATGTTGATGGTGGCCAGGTCCAGGGGCAGCCCCAGCAGGTTGTTGCGCAGCGCCTCGGTGACGAACTCGTCGATCTCGTTGCCCTGCTGGCGGGTCGTGCCACGCACGATGGCACCGGCGGCCGCGTCAGCGTCCGCACCGCTTTCGGCGAACGCCAGCGGGTTGAGGAAGGCGGCGATCAAACCGATTTCGCTGTTGACGAAGTTCGGATCGAGGCGGTCGATGGTCTCGGTCAGCATCGAGTGGCCGAAGCGATACACCACATGGGCGAATTCGGCGACGATCGACGGGTCGATGGTGGCGTCGAAGCCGGTGGGGATGAGGAACTCATCGATGTTCGGCTGGACCTTGCGGGCGAACTCCTCGAACACCAGATGCTGGTATTGCATTTCGGTGCCGAACTTGGCGGCCTGGAACAGCCGTTCCCCGTTCCAGACGAGGGTCGAGGTATCGGCCGGAATGGCTGCGACCGGCGCCAGCAGCCACTGGTTGAGGAAGTCCACATTACCGGAGGACAGGATCACTTCCTTGGTGTGCTCCACCAGGCGGTTGTGCTCGGAGTGGAACACGTGGTGCACGGCGGTGAGGCCGATGTTCTCGTTGACCCGGCCGTCGCCAGCGATGTAGTGGGCGTCCAGCAGTTCATTGTCGTAGGTGGCGGCGTTACCGTCGTCGGTTCCGGCAACTGTGTCACCGTCAGCTGTCAGCAGCGCGCCGGTCTGGCTATGGAACGGATTGGCGCTGTGAGCGATGTCATCGAGGAAGGCATGGCCGGTGCGCACGGCGCCCGCCAGGCTGATGGGGGCGGCTGGATTGCCCTCCATCAGGAAGTCGTCGGGGGTGCCGGGCAGGCCGTCGGGCCCGAGCATCACCACCTGCGGGTAGCCATTGGGCCCCTTGATGAAGTTGCCGTAGGGGTCGGTGGCCAGCAGCGGAATGTTGCCCACGTCCGCGTCGGTCAGGTTGATGCCCAGCACGTCGCGGGCCTGGGCCTTGACCACCGCCCAGGTGGCCATGCCGCCCAGGTCGATGTCATCGCCATTGCCAAAGACCCCATCCACAAGGTCACGATTGGTGATCAGCCTGCCGGTCGTTGCCGGGCCATCGGTGGTCGAGACATATTCGCGCAGGAAGACCTGGTGCGACGGGTGCGAGCTGTAGGTCTGGTTCTGGTCGACGAAGGGCGAGGTGGTATTGGTGTGCTCGTGAATATCGTCTTCCGTGCCCAGGACGCCATCCGGCCCGGGCTGGTTGGTGGCCCGGGTCAGGACCAGGAAATTGGTCGGGCTGGCCGGGTCGTACAGCGGATCATCCGGCATCAGCGGAATGAAAATGGTACCGCTGTTACCTTTGGAGACCAGGTCCAGACCGTGGTCGAAGAACTGGCCGAAGAAGGTGAACCAGGAGTTGAAAGGCGCGGAAAGTCCCTCATCCGGCGTGGTGTTGGGGATGAAGAAGACTTCCTGGTCATCGGGAGTCCCGAAAATGCCATCCAGGCCGGGGCTCAGCACCGGGTCGGCGCCGCCATTGGCTTCTACCGCCGCCGGGTTGTTGGCGGTCTGGTCGACGATCAGGTTGCTGATGGTCCGTGGTTGCGAGTCGATCACCAGGCCACTGCTCTGGCTGTAGGAAGTTCCACCCTCCGCTGTGCGGAAAACCGGATCGAGCAGGCGCGGGAACAGGTTGTCCGCCGCACCGAACTCGGTTTGCCCCAGCTGCAGATGGTTGAACGAACCATCTACGGTCCGCAGTCCCCAGGGCACCTGCGAGTTGGGCAGCAGATTCGACAGATCCTCGCCTGCCGCATGGGCTTCAGAGATGAGAATCTGCTGAAGAATGAATTCGAGGTCCGACAGGATGAAGTTGGCCATTTGTATTTCCTCAATCCGACAGCAATAAGTCAGGCCGAATCACGCCCACGCGGGTGCGATTCCACGTTTCTTCGAAGGAAGTCGATCAAGCCGGGCAAATCGCAGTCGCGGCCGAACCCGCAAAGCCTTGGAAGAGGCTCAGTTCCGACTGAATGGATTTGTCCCTGTCAGCGCCGTCGCAGAAGGCGGCGCCCTGGCTCAGGCGTGGGGTGGTCCGTGGAAGCGGACACAGGGGGCGGCACAGGACGATGGGCCGTTCGGCCCACTGGGCGAGACTGGAGCGATGCTCATTGCGGTGTTCTCCCTAGCACTCTTGTGACCAGCGCCGCAGCTGCGTCCCTCAACGCCACTGCGTGCCAAAAAACAGTCATGCTCGTACACACCCTGACTAAAGCCCTAGCGCCATGCACTGTCAATAAAACGTCGCAATGTATTGCTAAATGTAAAAACACCGCAACTATCTGATTTAAAACAAATAACCTATAAATACTCGTTACCACCCGGTCTTCAACATGCGGTAGCACTCTACTCATGCTTCTGGAACGTACTGGCCAGGATCGCTGAAAGTGCCTATCTAGAGCGGCAGAAGCCGCATTTCCCACTTATCAGCGGAATACAACCGTTGACTCAAATGGGTAATCCGGGCAATTCGGAGGCATCTTTCTTGCTTGGAAAATGCAGGAAAATGGACGTCAGTGCCAAAATGTCGACGGTAGTGGCCTGACAGGCCTGAGCCCGCGAACTAGAGCTGCTACGGCTGAATTCCAGGCGCAAGAAAAAGGGGGAAGCACGTGTGCTTCCCCCTTCTTTATTACTGCAACGTGGCTACTGGGCTGCCTCCTCAGCTGACAATGAAGTCCGCCTGGGTCACGCTGGTGGCATCGGCCACCCCCACCAGGGTGATGCTGTTGGCACCGATCGCCACCCGGGTATCCGCCCCCACATCGGTGATCACCACGTTCGCCGCGAAGGTCGCCGCGGTGATGCCCATTCCGGCGATGTCGATGCGGTCCTGGCCACCCACCGGGTTGGCGTCGAAGTCCAGGATGCGGTCCTGGCCGAAGCCGGCTCCGAACATGAACATATCCTCGCCTAGCCCTCCGACTAACAGGTCGTTTCCAACGCCCCCCCGCAGAACATCATTACCTCCTCCTCCTTGCAGGAAGTTGTCAAGGCTGTTGCCAGTACCGGCGAAGTTGCCACTGCCGCCGTAGTACAGGTTCTCCACGTTCGCCGACAAGGTGTAGCTCGACAACGAGGTCC
>NZ_JBHZGM010000058.1:0-9788 GCF_043392685.1 Metapseudomonas phytobenefica
TCCGGGGAAACCAGATCCTTGATCAACTCCCAGCCCGCATCCGGGAGTTCGTAGCGCCTTGCCATGTGGGCCTCCAGCCAATCATGGCGGCAATTCTACCTGCACCGACTTTTCGTACAGAACCTAGAGTATCCAGCGCATAACTCTACTTAACTCAGCGCCTGTCACAGCCGCGCAATGCAGTGGCCGCGTTGAGCGCCGACTCCGGGCGCTCGGTTTCCGTGCGGAACATGGAGGGTACGCAGGCAAGCTGCCTGACAATAGCACCCCACCCCAGAATTCCCCATGCATGAAACCCAGTTTGCTGGTCCGACCACAGAGTCTCAGACGATTACCCCGGCGACCGTCCCTGCTCGCTGCCCACACACCTCTCCCCTGAGCCGCATGCGTATCGACTTCGACAGCGAAGGGTCCGAGTATTTCTTGATCAAAAATAGGGACTCTCCGGACGCACCTCAGCAAGAGTACTCGGGTATTACTGGCGACAGTGACTACCATGTGCCTGTGTTAGAAAAGTATTGTTCCGGCAGTGATCTGGCCGCTCTGATTTTGCAAGCGCAGTCCCCCGGACAGCCATTTCTATATCATCGGATCCCAACGCTGGGACCAGTCAGTGTCCTGGCTGACTACATCGCGGAGCAGTGCGAACGCCTGCTGCAGCGTGGTCGAGTCGCGATTCCGGGAGTACACCAGATAGGTCGGATAGCTGAACTCCGGAGCCTTGGAAACCCGCTTCAACACCTTCTTGTCGAGGTAGCTCTGCACCACTCGCGTACGGAAGTAGCCGGAGCCACCATTCTCCAGGATGTACTGCAGTGCCAACGGCCCAAGGTTGAAGGAAACCGCTGCCTTGGCCCTCTCGGGTAAAGCCCTGTCGTGTTGACGACGAAATCCCTCGCCCCAGTCGATGTAGACATAGGGCTCCGGGTTCTTCGCCCGCACCAGGATCAGCTTCTCCTCCAACAATTGCTCCACCTGCATGCCTGGCCAGTAGTTCGGCTGGTAGACCAGCACCGCATCGAGCGCACCGAGTTCCAGCTGACGCAACAGGGCCTGGCCATCACCGATTTCAGCACGCACCGCGTGGTCGCCTATGGTTTCTCGAATGCGACTTACCCAGCGCAGCATCAGCGGGTTACATAGGCTCACCTCGCCGCCGATGTGCAGAACATTGTGATAGCCGTCCGGCAGCGGCAGGTCGCGCTGCGCGGCCTCCCAGGTCTGGACGATCTGGTTGGCGTATGGGACGAACGCTTCGCCATCGGCGGTCAACCTTGCGCCCGCCCGGTTGCGGACGAACAGTGTGCTGCTGAGCTGGCTCTCCAGTTTCTGGATACGCGCGGTGATAGCGGTCTGAGTCAGGTGCAGATGTTCGGCGGCGGAGACGAAGCTGCCGTAACGAACGATTTCCAGGAAGGTGCGAGTAAGGTCAATGTCCATCGGTACGACAAGCGGGGAAGTGATTGAGGCCGGGCTCAACCGCGTCCGAAAGCCTCCTATTGCATGACAGATGTGAAATTGGGCACCGGCTCGGTCCACTTCAGCGCCAAGGCAGTCGATCAGCCCAAATGGGCCAACAGGTCACGGTGCAAGGCTGCGACCAGGTCCGTTTGCGTGATCACCCCTACCAATTCCCCTTGTTCCAGCACTGGCAGACAGTGTAGGCCGTGATCGGAGAGTAACGGGATAAGTTCCACTGCATGGGTGTCCGCATCCACGGTACTGACTGGGCTACTCATCAGCTGTCCGAGGACCCGGTCCCGACGCCAGCCCAACAAGTCGAGCAGGCTCGTCGAACGCGTCGGCTGCGAGGCGCCGACCAGATCGATCAAGCTGACGATGCCGACGAGCCGGCGTTCTTCATCGAGGATGGGCAACGCTTTCAAGTGATGCCGGGTGAGTAGGTGCAGCCCTTGCTCCACCGGGGTTTCGGGCGACGCACAAACAACGTCCCTGGACATGATCTGCCGCGCGCGAATATTGCCCATGCTGCGTTGCAGCGCATGTTTTTCGGTGCTGCGGATGATGGTTTCCAGGTCGTCGCGGGTAACGTCGACGAACGCGCCCAACTCATCCAGCGCCTGGTCGAGGTCGGCCGTACTGATACCAATCCGTTCGCTGGGCAAGGCATCGCGGGTGTGGTGCGTGTCCGCCGAAACGGTGCGCTGGCGAGGATAACGAACCCGCGTCAGATTGTTGTACAGCAGCGCGCAGCCCAGCAGGCCAGTGCTTCCCGCCAGTGCCGGCAGTACAGACAACCAGGCCGGATCTCCCGGTTGCGGGGCGGCGAACACCATACAGAAAGCGAGGGCCCCGCCAGGCGGATGAAGGCAGCGTAGCGGGTACATCAGCAACAGGCTCAGGCCGAGGGCCAGTCCCGCCCCGCTCAGGTTGTGGCCAAGCAGCTGACTGACCGGGAGCGCCACGAGTGATGCGCACAGATAGCTGCCGAGTATCGACCAGGGCTGCGCCAGGGCGCCGGACGATACGGCAAACAAGAGGATGGCAGAAGCAGCCAGAGGGCCGGCGAAATGGAGCGCCGTTTGCGGCCCGAAAAACTGGACGCACAGCCAGGTACTGAACAGGAAACCCAGAGAGGCGCCAAGCGCGGCACGTAACCATTCGCGCGGCCGGGTATGCGGGGCTTCCGGAAGAAGCGCGACGATCCGTCGTGGAAGGTGAATTAGAAGCGTCATAAGGATCCGGCAAAAAAAGCGGGCTCGACATTGTCTGAAGAGCCCAGCAAGGTGCCGCTGACGGCACGCGGGAGCATCCATCCCTGGATGAGGAGCACTCAGGCCTCGAAGCGGTCCAGCGGCGACTCTTCGAGTGCTTCGGGTATCGGCCTAATCACACGCTCGCAGCGCCGGCCGGTAGCCGCCGTCATCCGGGCGGCGGCCTCCGGGTCGTCGGCGAACGGCAGCAGCGCCGCCTGATCCAGGCTCCGCGGTTGCCTGCAGCACCACCAGCAACCGAGGATACAAACGAGGCTGGCGAGAGCAGCCAGAATAGGGAAGATGGACATCGGCAACTCCTCAGGCCTCGGCAGCGACGTGAAGCTCGTTGACACGCTCACCGGCACGGATGGTCAACCAGGCATTCCAGGCCATCAACAGCATGCCGAAAGCAAAGGTCGCGCCGCCAAGTAGGCGTACCAGATAGCCCGGATGGCTGGCCTCCAGCGCCTCAACGAAGGAGTAGGTCAGCGTGCCGTCCTCGTTCACCGCACGCCACATCAGTCCCTGGGTAATGCCGTTGACCCACATGGCAGCGATATAGAGCACCGTGCCGATGGTGGCCATCCAAAAGTGCGCATTGATCAGCCCGACGCTGTGCATCTGACTGCGCCCATAGAGCTTGGGAATCATGTGGTACAGGGCTCCGATGGAGATCATCGCCACCCAGCCCAGCGCGCCGGCATGAACATGACCGATGGTCCAGTCGGTGTAGTGCGACAGCGAGTTGACCGTCTTGATGGCCATCATCGGACCTTCGAAGGTGGACATGCCGTAGAAAGCCAGGGACACCACCAGAAAGCGCAGGATGGGGTCAGAGCGCAGCTTATGCCAGGCGCCGGACAGGGTCATCATGCCGTTGATCATGCCGCCCCAGCTCGGAGCCAGGAGGATGACCGACATGGCCATGCCGAGCGACTGGGCCCAGTCCGGCAGGGCGGTGTAGTGCAGATGGTGCGGACCGGCCCAGATGTAGAGGCTGATGATGGCCCAGAAATGCACGATGGACAGGCGGTAGGAGTAAATGGGCTTCTCCGCCTGCTTGGGCACGTAGTAATACATCATCCCGAGAAAGCCCACGGAGAGGATGAATCCCACCACACTGTGGCCGTACCACCACTGGATCATGGCGTCGGTGGCGCCGGAATATGCCGAGTAGGACTTGAGCAAGCTGACCGGGACCGAGACGTGATTGATCACGTGAACCATCCCGGTGACGATGATGAAGGCCCCGTAGAACCAGTTGCCGACGTAGATGTGCTTGACCTTGCGTCGGGCGATGGTGCCGAAGAACAGGTAGGAGTAGACCAACCAGACCAGGGTCACCCAGAGGGCGATTGGCCACTCCATCTCGGCGTACTCTTTCGAGGTGGTGATGCCCAGCGGATAGCTGACGATCATAGCCACCACACTCGCCTGCCACCCCCAAAACACGAAGTTCGCCAGCCCGTCCGAGATTACCCTGACCCGGCAAGTCCGTTGCACCACGTAGAAGGAGGTGGCGAACAGCGCACCGCCGCCGAAGGCGAAGATCACCAGGTTGGTATGCACGGGGCGGATACGCCCGAAACTGAGCCAGGGAACGCCAAAGTTCAGTTCGGGCCAGACCAGTTGGGCTGCGATGAATACACCCATGCCCATACCGAAAATGCCCCAGAACAGGGTGGTGAGCGTAAAGCGGCGAACGATCTCGTAGTTGTAGAGGTCGGAAGTTGCAGGGGGAATCGCACTGGCCATCTTGGTTCCGTCGTACTCCTGGTTTGCGAACAGCCCCCTCCCGTCGCCGTGAAAGGTGGCGACAGGAACGAGCACCGTGAGGAGTGAGAATCACGACGGCATCGAAGGGAGCCGTAACAGTCTGCAGAGCCGGAATGAATGCAACAAACTAATAATAATGAAGCATCAGTGCATTTATTTTTATACAAAATGATCGAACACCCTGACCGCATGGCTGATGCCCTGATATCACCACCAGAGTTTTCGAGCCTTGATCGCTCCGATCAGTTGGCTGAGAGTGGCTTTTAGATAAAAAATAATGAGCCATTCGGCCATTAAAATTCATTTAATTTCACTTGGCGGGCATGCCTAGTATTTCCCCTGTCGCTGTCGTGCACATCGCATCGCGGCGCCGAGGAGAACGCCATGCATGCTGCCCTGCACACTCCACTGGTCGACCTGCTGGGTTGCAGTGTCCCGATCATCTCCGCCGGAATGGGCGGTGTCGCCCGCCATGAACTGGCTGCCGCGGTGAGCAACGCTGGCGGCTTCGGTTGCTTGGGAATGGTGCGTGAACCGGTGGCGCTGATTCGGCACGAGGTGCGGGCTTACCGCGCCTTGAGTGAGCGACCTTTCGCGGTCAATCTGATTCCCGCTGCCACTCCAACCGAATTGCTCACCGAACAGGTGCGCGTCTGCCTGGAACTGCAGGTACCGGCAATAGCGCTGTTCTGGGATGTGCAGCAAGATCTCATCCGTCGCCTGAAGGATGCCGGGGTGCTTGTCCTGCAGCAGGTCGGTCGGCGCAGCCATGCGGAGGAAGCCCTGGAGGCCGGAGCCGATGTACTGGTCGCCCAGGGCATCGAAGCGGGCGGACATGTCTGGGGCGAGGTTTCAACACTGACGCTGGTCCCGGAGCTGGTCGCGCTATCCGCGGTTCCGGTGGTGGCTTGCGGAGGTATCGCCAGTGGCCAGGCGCTCGTGGCGGCCCTGGCCTTGGGAGCCCAGGGCGTCGCCTGTGGCTCGGCGTTCCTCGCAACCCACGAGTCCTATGCCCACGACTTTCACAAGGCACAGGTGGTCGCGGCGCACGCCGACGACCCCGTGCTGAGCGTCGCGTTCTTCCGCAACTGGCCGATGACAGCTCCGGCACGCGTATTACCCAACGCGGTAACACGCGGCGAATACGCCGAGTTGCAGGCCTCGCGCAGCACCCCCGTGATTGGCGAGCAGGATGGCGGGCCGATTTACCTGTTCTCCACTGACTCGCCCCTGCGCGATGCGCACGGCGCGCTGGGCGACATGCCGATCTATGCTGGGCAATCCTGCGGACAGATCAACGACATCTGTACCGCAGGAGAACGTGTCGCACAGCTGGTCGACGAGGCCCAGGAGTGCCTGCAACGCCTGCAGCGTGAGACGCGCCCCTCGACCACAACCGCCCCCGGTCTGATCGAATGGCTGCAAGAACTGCTACGGGCCGAGCGGGCCGGCGCTCGCCTGATGCTCGATAGCGCTTGCCAGACCCTTGATCCAACCCTGCTGCAGCGCTTGAACGAATTGCACCGTGACGAGGCGGAAAGCTGCCGGCGCTTGCGCATTTGCCTGCAGGGCTTGGGCGCAGAGCCAGGCAACGGGGTGGGAGACTTCTACCAAAAGGCCATGGCCATCGATGATCTCGCCGAACGCCTGCGCTTTATCGCTCGCGGCCAACGCTGGGTTGCACGCCAACTGACCGAACGCCTGCCGCACATCCGTCAACCCTGGTTGCGCCAAGAGCTGCAGCTCGTACTGCGCCTGCATCAGGGTACCGACGACGCCTGAGCACACCGAGTTTCTGACGACAACAAAGGGATTACCATGCCTTCCGAACTTTCCACGCCGTCCGGTTCTGCAATGGGAGTGAGCCGCGCGCACCGCTTCGCTGAAACCCTGCTCAATCAGGCCGGCCTCAGCCTAGAGGGACAGGCGCACTGGGATATGCGCCTGAACAACCCGGATGTTCCGCAGCGAGCTCTAGCCGAAGGCAACCTCGGCCTGGGCGAAGCCTACATGGATGGTGACTGGGATTGCGATCAACTCGACGAATTCTTCTCCCGCCTGCTTCGCTCGGGCGTAGCCGATCGGGTCAGCCCCGCCGCGCTGATCTTCCATGCCCTGCAGGCACGCCTGCTCAACCGACAAACCGGGCGGCGGGCCTGGGACGTTGGCACGCGGCACTACGATCTGGGCAACGACTTCTATGCGGCCATGCTGGATCCGCTCATGACCTACACCTGCGGATACTGGAAAGACGCCGAGAATCTTGCCCAGGCTCAGGAGGCCAAACTCGACCTTGTCTGTCGCAAGCTTAATCTGCGGCCCGGAATGCGCGTGCTGGACATCGGCTGCGGCTGGGGCAGTTTCATGGCCTACGCGGCGAAACATTACGAGGTCGAGTGCGTGGGCGTGACCATCTCGCGGGAGCAATGCGAGTGGGCGAAGACACGTCATGCCGGATTACCGCTGGAGTTCCGCCTACAGGACTATCGCGAGCTCGACGAGCGCTTCGAGCGAATCGTCAGCATCGGCATGTTCGAACACGTCGGACGCAAGAATCATCGCGTCTACATGGAAACTGTCGAGCGGTGCCTGGATGACGAGGGCCTGTTCCTGCTCCACACCATTGGCAAGAACAACCGGCACAGCACACCCGACCGCTGGATCGACAAGTACATATTCCCCAATGGAGACCTGCCGTCCATCGGCCAGATCGGAGACGCCGTAGACGGACTCTTCGTGGTCGAGGATCTGCACAATTTCGGCGCCGACTACGACAAGACACTGATGGCCTGGCACCGGCACTTCGAAGAAGCCTGGCCGCGCTTCGCAGTGGAGCTGGGTGAGCGCTTCCGACGCATGTGGCGCTACTACCTGTTGTCCTGCGCCGGAGCCTTCCGTGCCCGGGATATTCAACTCTGGCAGTGGGTGTTGGCCAAGCAAGGCGTAATTGGAGGCTATCAGCGGGTGAGTTGAGCCATCGGGACGGGATAGGCAGCGCGACCGTCATGGGTTGCGCCGCCGCAATGCCATCTGGATCGCGTCCTGGCATCGACGTGTTACACATGCTGACCCAGTACTTCTGCCGTGACCTCACGTACGACTTGCAGTACCAGGCTCAGCTCCTCCGATGGCGGATCGGCTGGATACACCAGATAGGCTGGCAGCCGGAAGTCCGGCGCACCCGGGTGCCGATGCAGTCGCCTTGCGTCCAGCTCACGCCCGACTAGGCGCAATGGGAAATACCCGGAGCCGCCATAAGCCAGGATATGCGTCAGACCCAACCAACCGATATTGGCGCTTAACCCCGCCCCGAGGAAGTCGGGGAACGCGGCACTGTGCCTGCTGGCGAACTCCGGCCCCCAGTCGATATACACATAGCGCTCACCTGGCGGGGTGAGCATCTCGTCGCTCGTGCTCACGTAAACCAATTGCTCTTCGAGCAGCGCCTCAATTATCAGGCCCGGCCGGCTTTGCGGCGTGTACATCACCGCGAGGGTGGTGCGCCCCTCGATCAGACCTTGGATGAGTTCATCTTCAAAACCCATCTCGGCGCGGATGGCAATGTCAGGCACCGCCCTTCGAATCCGCGGCAGACAAGCAGACAGCAGTTCATCCCACAGCCCGAAACGTCCGCCGATGGTCACCGATGCCCGAAAACCCAAGGCTACGCCAATGTCCTGGCGGGCACGTTCGACGGTGCGTACGAGCGTGGTTGCATATGGTTGAAAGTTGCGACCTGCCGGGGTCAGTACAGTGCCGGCCTTATTGCGCACAAACAGGCTGCAGCCGAGCTGCTCCTCCAGGGCGGCAATTCTGGCACTAACGGTCGATTGCGTAACGAACAGCCGCGCGGCGGCGTTGCGAAAGTTGCCTGCCGCAATGACTGTTAGAAAGGTTCGGGCAAGTTCCGTATCCATCAGACCTATACCTCCCGTCGGGGGCCAGACCGTCACACCGGCCTTTGGGCTCGCCCCGACGCTTCGGGGGCGCCCCAGCCCCCACCGGGCGGCGTGCCATCGCTCACCAAATAGATTCGGCATCTTCGATATTTATGGCCATTTTTTATCGTTATTCAAATTCATTGGGGCGGCGTAACGTCGGAAGTGACAGCCAAAAACGGCCCCGGCCGAGGAGGTCAAAATGCATCTACTGAGTTCCGAAGATCGACAATCCCTGCGCAGCATTGCGATCGTGTTGATAGGCTTCCTGCTGGTTGTAGCCGTCTTGATCGTCGTCGCGGCGTTCGCGGGCTGACCGCGCGGGAACTGGAAAAATCTGGGACCGCAACCGCCATGATCCGTAGCCGGCAACGCCAATGAAGTTTGGATCTGCCCGAGCAGCGGTCTCGTTCAGGCGGACGCCTCGCGTCTCCAAGGCAGGGGCGAGCGACTCGAGGTAGCCGGTGCGTGGCATGCGGGGCCTCCCGCACAACCTGCCCAGAGCCGAGATCTTCAGGTTGCCCCCCTTGCCAAATGGTTGCGCCCAGGCAGATAGCCCACACCAGAGGAGTCGCATCATGGCTCAAAGCGATATTCGACCCGCCGGTCCCGACCTGACAAAGGGCGTGCCCTTGTCGAGGGTGCCGGCCGACGGCGTGCTTGTCGGCCACGTCGAAGGCAGTCCCGTCTTGCTAGTGCGACTGGACGATGGCCTGCATGCAGTCAGCGGACTCTGCACTCATTACGGCGCGCCATTGGCCGATGGCCTGGTGGTCAATGACGAGATTCGCTGCCCGTGGCACCACGCCTGTTTCAGCCTGCGTACGGGGGCCGCGCTGCGCGCGCCTGCCTTCGCGGCACTGGCGAGGTGGCGGGTGGAGATCGTCGGCGAAACCGCCTTCGTGCGAGAGTCGGAAACGACCGTGCGACCCGCGCGGCCCCATGCAGCATCCGACCAGGCTGGGCGCATTCTGATTATCGGTGGCGGTGCCGCTGGATTCGCGGCCGCCGAACGGCTGCGCGAATTGGGCTACTGCGGCGCGTTGTCGATGCTGAGCGCCGATACTTCGGCGCCCTATGACCGGCCCAATCTGTCTAAGGACTTTTTGGCCGGAACAGCCCCGGAAGACTGGATTCCGCTGAGAGATCCGAAGTTCTATGCCGATCGTGAGATTGACCTGCGCCTCGGCTGCGACGTCAGTGCGATTGATACCGGCGCACGAAGGGTGCTAGGTTCTGTACGAAAAGTACTGCCGTAGGCATCGCAGCGTGCAAGCCAGCGTGACCATCGCGCCAAAACTTCTGGCGAGCTTGTCGTAGCGGGTGCCAATTCTCCGGTTCTCTTTCAGCCAGCCAA
>NZ_JBHZGM010000059.1:0-9184 GCF_043392685.1 Metapseudomonas phytobenefica
TGCTCGCGGTGGCTAAAAACACCGAAGTGAGCGGATGACTTGACCGATTTTGGTCGAATCGCCGCTTTTAAAATCGGCAAGGGCAGAAGTCGGCCGGAAATGCAGGGCTACTTCAGACCATCCCTAAATCCTACAGTTTTACCTTGTTCATCTTGAGCAGTTCTCAGAGCTGCCGTGTTATATGCACTTGCATGCCCATCCGACCCAAATAACATGATAGGTCTATCAACAGACACCGCATCAAGGGCCTGACGTATTGTTGTGTAGGTATTTGTTGGATTGTTGCCAAAATAGGGCATCCATTGATCAACAATCAACCATGAGCCAGGGGAGGCAGGATAACGAGCCAGGCAGCCCTTAACTATCCTAGCCAATTGATCTAAGTCAACCCCTTTGCTATGCAGGTCACACTGATCAATGGCCACAGTCCCCAAGGTATGTATATGGTTGTCATGAAAACCGGGTAAGACCATTTTCCCGGCAAGATCAATAACCTGGTAGCCTTCTTTAATAAAGCGCTCAGCTCCAGAAGCGCCACCAACATAAGCAACACTCTCACCGGAAACTACAATGGCTTCAGCCTCATGACGCATAGCATCCTGAGTGTAAATACGCCCATTGATATATACGGTATTCGCGCTATTATAAGCCAAATCTGCTGTCGAATTCTTGCAGCCATTAACGCCGGCAATTGAAACCAGCAACAAAATCAGCACCTGCGTCTTTCTAAAGAGAAACGCCATGCTCCCCCCCCCCCCCCCACTAATTTTCAAAGGCTTTTGAGCTTCTATCCACTGCAACTTACAAAACGTGTTTTATTGCAGTTGGCGGAAACTATTGGTGCACCACGGAGCGCATGCCGCAAACACTAATCAAGTAGCCAGCCGCAGATAACTCCTATTCCTGGCGACCTAGTAAGCAAGGCTAATTAAGCCTCACAGATGATTTTTTTGCGCTTGTAGCTCGCAGTAGTCGGAAGAGCGTCAACTCGTATCGTTTTCAGATTGACGTCCATCTTAAGGATTCGTTTCAACTCAGAAGCAAATGACGCAACTAAGGCTTCCACAAGACTAACGTCCGATCCGACATACAAGAAATCCAGATCAGAAATATTACGCTTCTGAACCAAACGAAACGACTCAACATACGGCGTCGCGTTGAAATGACTGTCTAATGTATTGGTTACAATCGCAGTAGGCACGTAGTGCCCACCCAAAGTCTTGAGACAATCATCCTTCCTACCCTCAACGCGCTCGATTGTTCGACCATACTTTCCACATTTACACTGATAGTCATCATGACCGCCTGTGGAAACGATATCGCCATGATCATATCGAATAAAAGGCATTGTGCGGCAGAGATAATCCGTGCAGTAGACACTGGCCAGATTTGCATCTCCAGAGGAGGATTCAATATCCACAAGTTCCACGTACACTTGGTCGGGATCAGGATGGTAATGCCTGTGAGGGCATTCCAAAGCTATTATTCCGACCTCTTCAGATGAGTATTCATCAAGAACATAGGTGTTGAAAAGCGTTGAATAGTACTCGCGCTCATGCCTTGAACTAGCTTCGGAGTTAGTTATGATCGCTTTCATTTTCAGCGCTGAAATGCGCGTAGCGTAGGGTTCCAAAACAGGCAGGTAACTTGGCAACAGGTTAAGAATGACGGGGCGGATCTGCTCTAGGTGTCGCACGAACTCATCTGGCTCAACAATATCGTTAAGCGTAAATGTTGGATAATCCCCGCACATTGAGGACGTCCAGCTTCTAATGTGATGGATATTGTAAATCCAGCGATCTGGACTGAACTCGTCTCCAGCCAACTGCTGAAACATACGATAGTAGCTCAGCACATTATTAGAGACCGAGCCTAGATCACAAAGAATTGGCAAGGCAACACCACTCGACCCCGAAGTGCTAGACCAAAAGAATTCTGGAGAGTCCTTCGAAATACCCCGAGGAATGAAATCCTCAGTTTTTACACTACGAAGTATTCCTTTGTTGAGCAACGGGAGACACTTAAAGTCATCAATTGAGCGAATCTCTCCCAACTTATATCCATGAGACTTGTAAAATTCATGGTAGAACGGGATATTCTCAAAGGCATAGTCTACAACACTGGAAAGCTTCGGAAGCGCATAGCTCAGCTTTTGCTGGGTCGTCCATTTGTTTCGAGCCAAAAGATCAACTTTCTCATTGCTCCACCTTTGGCGTATATGTTTCTGAATTTCAAGCGTATCGTAGCTGTCTTCCTGCACTGCCATGCGAGAATTTTTATAGATAGACTCTAGGCCATACGTGAACGACTGAGTGTCGAGTTTCATTTATAATTCCTTTTCAAGCGTCAGGCTTTACAGCCCGACCAACTCCACGCTATCAAAACTTTCATTGGGCACAGGAATGCTTGTCACGCGCCAATCAAGACCTAACTCACGAATTTTATTAAGGAAGGGATCCGGGGGAAGTTCTTCCGGATGAACCATTGTCCCAGCATCCCATTGCCCAGTGATGATGAGTATTGCCGCCGCCATTGCTGGAATGGCCGTCGTGAACGCAGTTACCTGAGTTTCTAGGTCGTCATAGCAATCTTCGTGATTACAGATGCTATGCATGAATATCTTCGATGGCCTACCTCCCTTTTTCCCACTTAGCAATGCTCCAACGCAAACAGTACCACGGTATTCGCTTGCAAATGACTCAGGGGCAGGCATGACCTTCGCGACATAGTTAAGTGGTGCGATGCTTAAATCTCCGATATCAATTGGCTTTAACGAAAGCAGTCCAACTTTCTGTAGAGTCTCAAAAGTCGACCTAAAGCTATCCCCAATTCGCAGCCAGAATTCAATTTTTGCCTGTGGCATATTCATAGAGAGCGAATGAACTTCCTCATGCCCGACGGAATATAGCTTCTGCCGACCAATTTCCGGAAAATCAAACTCCATATGACGCGAGAATGGAGGCGCAAAATGCCACGACCCTCCCTGCCAATAAACAGTATCCTCGCAGAGTTCCTTCAGGAATACTGCCGCGTTAAAGTTGGTTGCAAAGAATTGATTATGGCTACCCGCGTTCGCACAAAGAACATCGATAGTGTCGATGCTGTCTAGGTAATCATTTTGCACCTTCTTACAGAACACGTTAACAACACCTGGATCAAAACCAATTGAAAGGATAGCAGTGAGCCCCTTTCTCTTGAATTCCTCTCGCAACTCTAGCTCGCGAGAGTACCAAGGCGGCGGTACGTTGTAGTCGGTGCCATGTTCGAAGAGCGCCGTATCAATGTAATGCGCGCCGACGGTCAAGCAGGCCCGCATTACATCGATATGTGTGTCCGGCGTTGCCACATTAATGACAATGTTTGCCCCTGCTTCACGCAAAACAGACACAAGACTTTCGACGTCACGTACGTCGCAGCCATAGTGCTTAGCGGCTAGTCCGTATTTACTCGCTATTTGATTGGCTACCAGCTCTGCCGAAGCGTCAGCACGAGCGACCAGATGCAAAGAATAGCCATCATCCTGGTATTTCTTAGCGAAGGCAGACGCAAGCACCTTACCAACTGTCCCCATCCCTAGGATTACGATGTTGGTAACTTTATTACCCATTATTAATCTCCCTATTAATGCGTGGCTGAATACATTCCGAATTGCGACTTCGAACTAAACCGCATAAAGAACACGGCCAATCCAATAGCGGTGACAACAAAACCAACCTGCATGCCAACCCAAATCACCAACGGCGCTGTCGGATATGCATCGACTAGTACAAGCTGTGTTAACAACCCAAATAGCCAAAATCCGATAATATTAATTGCAAGTGGCCAACGAGTAACCTCACAGCCCCGGAGCACCCCTGTAAGCAGCAAGATGAACGCGTCGACCAAAAGAAATGGAAGGGCAAAGGAGAAGAAATCCTCCATATGCGCATAAACCGGAGATGTTCCTTCTGTTGGCGCACCCAAGAAAAGAGAGAAAATTTGAAGACGAAATACAAACATTGCAAGCAAGAGCGCAGCAATAAATGCAAATGCCGTCAAGGCCACTTTATATAAAAATGCACGCAAAGATTCCCCAGTGGCACGACTTGCATTTGATGAGACGTGAATTGCACAATACTCATTGAATCCCAAAATGAAAACGACAATTAGCTCGTTCACCTGAAGGATTGCCAAGTGCGCTGCAAGAGCCTCTTCGCTGAACCAGCCCATGAGGAAAACAGAGGCAGACAAGAATGCGACAGTACTTATAATGCCAAAGCCAATAGGCACGCCTATCTTTAATGTCTCCAACATATAAGGAACTAGACTATAAATCTTCTTTAGCTCTCGCATGTCAACTCTTGGGCTAGATGTATGCCATGACATGAACACGAAGAGCACGCTCGCCCCTACCAATGCCCCAATAAGAGTACCGATCCCGGCACCCAGCAATCCCAACTCAGGCGCCCCCCACTTTCCATAAATCAAAACATAGTTCAGAACAATATCGACAAACAGCTGAATTGTGGCGCCCGCAACCACCATCTTCCCTTTATCGTGAAATGCGAGAATTTCCCAATAATGGATAAACAACAGGTTGGGCAGAATCGATAGTCCAAGGCAAATCAGATAGCCCCGCGCCTCATCAACCAGACGGGGCGACTGTTGAAGACTCAACAAGATCTCTGGGCCAAATAGCAACGCAAACAAAGCAAGCACACCGAACGCCAGCAAGAGGAAGTAAATTGCCAACTTACTGCTCGCCATCTTTTGCTCATCGCCCGCATCCAAATACCTGCCGTAGATAGGGCCGAAGCCAAAAACAATACCCTCTCCCAACATAAATAGAATCAGGTAGATCTGCATGGCTAAGCCACCAGATGCCATGCTGTAAACATCATGCCTACCCAGCATCACCGAATCCAATAAAGGCATGAGCACCACTGACATATTTGCCAGGCCTAATGGCAACGCCCGCCGAAGAATCTCCTTGGATGTTACGTCCATTTCAACTCGCCCTCGTAACAACACCAGAAAACGCATTTATCGCGTTCATGCGCCACTCTAGTTTTGGACAGCATTTGGACACGGCCTTGATCTCATTTTCCGAGAACAAACTTCTATGTCCGCCCAAGCCCGATAAAAAGTCTGAGCCAATATATGCGTTCTTAGGTGTATCAGGGAACGCCTGCTTGCGTCTTACGCGTATTTGATCATTTAGTATCCCGCTCATGGCGTAGCGAAGGGGGGCCTTCTCTACCCCCAAATGAACTTTCTCTTCAATTGACAAATTAAGTGCGTGCTTAACTAAAGCTTGATTAAGAAAGGGTAGCCTAACCTCGACACCTGATGCCATTGACAACTTATCCTCATGACTAATCATTGCCTGAAGATGGCCCTCCATTAGGATGTTTTGCACCGCAGTAGACTTCGCCCACCTTGGAGCAAGGTTATCCTCAATTAGTCGAACTAGCTCAGCCTGAGTCAGTAAACTATGCAGACCTCGATTATTCGCCTGCTTGTGAAAATATCTTATCGCCGTCTCGATATCTGCGGAATAAAGATCGTGCAAGCCGTAGTGATAATAATATCCACCCCAAAACTCATCGGCGCCCTGCCCATTCAGAGCGACCCGCAAGCCCAGATTAGCTATATGCCGGTAGATCAAGTACTGCGTTATATACACCTGATCATGCAATGGCTCCTCCAGCACAGCCTGTACAGTCACAAAATTTTGCTCGACCGACTTTTTGTCAACTTTTAATTCCTGATGATCAACACCACCTAGATGTTCAACCAATTGTCGAGCGTAATAAATATCATCATTGCTACCTTCCTCGTAAGCAGCAGTTATCGCCACAAATGGCATATTACGCATTTCTGTTTTAAGGAGGCTCGCAATAATACTGCTATCTAAGCCGCCCGACAGAACCACAGCACATGCATGATGCTCAGGAACCATAGAGCTAACTGCGTGGGCAAGCTTTCGCCTAAGTGGCAAGTCAGGCTTTTGAGCCCCAATACCGCAGCTATATATTTCTTGTAAATTTCCATTTACATCGTAACTGTAGACCCTACCTGGCTGGCAGTTCTTGATGTTATGAAAATAAGTACACTCCCGATTTGAAAAGAAGTCGAAGACTAGATCCGAAAGGATTCGAGATGAGTCCAAATGCACTTCATCCTGGGTCACCAAGATTGATTTAGCCTCGGACGCAAGAATCAGCCCGTTATGATCCAATTTGTATACGAGCTGCTTTTCCCCCAAGGGGTCACGAGAGAAATAGAGCTTACCTGTGGCCAGCTCATATAGGATAACTGCCCAGCACCCCTCGACCGCATCAAGAAATGCCCAGCCATGGCTCTCGATTCCTCGTAGGAGAATCTCCGTATCGGAGTCACCATCTAAATTTATGCCTTGAGAAACTAATCTCTCGCGGAGCGCTTTATGGTTATAGAGCTCTCCATTGAAGACCATTACAGACTTGTCGGTCTTCATTGGCTGCTTCCCATTTCCTAAGGTGGAAGTGGAGATTGAAAGGAGAGTATGTCCCAGGAAGACACTTCCATCGCAACTGGTATAACAGTCAAGGAAGTCTGGGCCTCGGTGCCTCAGAGCGTTTAAACCTTCATTACGCCAATGACCTAGATTCGAGCACATACGCCGAGAAAACGAGGCAAACACGCCGCACATTTTAGTCCCCTAACTTACGTAATTTTTATATGTACGCCGCGCCATTCCGTGGCGATCCATTGGACTAGAAGCTCGGCAAATTCAACTTCGCCTATCGGAGAGACACCATCCTCACGAAGCCAGAACGACATAATTGCCTCTCCATTACTTGGAAAGATATATATACACCCAAAACATTTGCTTCGTGTATGATTCGTTACCGTGTAGGCAAATGAACTTCCATCTCTAAACTCTTTCTCATGCCACCCCAAATCCACAATATTGTCGTGCAGCGTTATATTGAGCGGCCACCCACTATCAGACTTATATTTCGCATAAAGACGATCTTTGCTCACAAAGACAGCTTCAAAGTCGATAATCGCATGTGTAATTGATAACGGCTCTACCAGCACTCCTCCACTTGAAAAGCCCGATGGAACTTTCGACAATTCTGGGAACAGCTTAGGAGAATACATTTGCACTCTCCACAATTCGTTCATGCTCGAAGTCAACAATCGCAGCCCGAAGATGCTCTACGCTCTTGTATAACTTTTGCTTTGTTCTTGAGAGCGATACTCGAAACGCGGTGCACGGCGGCCTACTACCGTCCTCCCAATAGAAGAACCTCCCCGGTAGCACATGAACATCTTTCACTGCGAGATATTCAACTATATCGAGATCGGCAATTCGTCCCGATTTGACCTGAAACCACTCCAAAGGCAGGCAAGCACTCGTCCTGTCGGTTGTTGGAATAGCAATCGTGTTATTCATTCTATTCAACAGATATGAATGGCGCACCCTTACAGGATCATGAATACTCTTCGATATTCCCTGACTGAACGTCTGCTCGAAGAGCCTTTCGAACACGAGCATTGTAAATCTAGAATGACACAGATAAACCTCGTCATAAATTAACTCAAAGAGCTCGGCGCATTTTCTGGAGTAGCTTATTAAGCTAGCCTTCATATCGTGCGTCGGCCAAGTCTTACCTGTGTCATCTATGACAAAGTAGTCGCAGCCACTCTGCTCTAGAACGAGGCGATCATCATATAATTCATTAGCATAGATACGAAATGTTGCATCAAGCACTAATGTCTTCCTACGCTGTGCGCAGTATTCAGCGATCAGGGACATGTACTCCCGACCAATAACTGTTCCGGTTGGATTATTCGGATTCACAAGGAACAATGTGTCGAAATCTAACGAGTCAAGCCTTTCAAACAGCCTGGCGGAATTGCTGCTAGATCGAAAATATCCATCTTCAATTAGTCTTAATTTGCACCCGCGACGTCTCAGAAGAAGGGCCAGGTTATCAAAGGTTGGCGAAACCAAAAGAACGCGAGGTGCCTTAACTGCTAAATATGCAGCCACCAGGTCAATAGAATTAGATGCTGTTGGTGACACTTTGAAATTGGAGCTTGAGGCCAGTGCATCTGAACCGATGAGCTTAGAAAATGAGGCCTTGAACCGTTGCTCTGCTAAGTTGACTCTTGTCGATTCGCTATCCTTCCAGATATCTAGAAGTGCCAGAGGAAAGTCAGGAAAACTCTCATTTATATCGTGATATGCATGTCCATCGGAGAGATTATACCCCCCTCGCAGTCCAACAAGCTCATAATCGGTAAGTTGATTAAGCATTACATCTTCCTTGATGTTGGAAATCACATTGCACAATCGAGGGACATTGATCTTTTCGCACAAGCAGAACTGCATCTTTGCAGCTCGTGCAAGATCTCAGTTAAACCCGATGTATATAACAGCAGCGAGTTGCACCGCGCTGACTTAATGCAGTGCTATAGCGGAAAAATTTAAGTATGGAAGGCGATAAAGAGGTATTCATATGGCGTCCTTGCCAAATAACTATTTTTTACGCTAACAAACAGCCCCCTGCTAAGTCAATCACCCCTATGCAGAATCCAGCCGAAGCGCATAACTCCATGAATACAAAGGAGAAAACCCCGATAACCACTCAAGCGAAGCGGATCTGTCTGTCTTTTTTGGCAGCTCGTTTGACCACCACAACGAGCGCACTAACAGGCATCCGCCTCAGCAAACTGGTCTCACATAAACTGCTCGACGCATGATGAATGGGGCGGAAATCTGGCTCTATCTACGCAACACAAAGGGCTGTGGATGCTGGGTTATAGCACCTCGATTTGCGGACAAAAACTTATCCTTTTCGTTCACTCCATTTCCTTTCACTATATGGCCTAACTGGGCCCATTGATTCCTCGCTAGAGGATGTGGCGCTTGTCACGTCGGTAGCACTTGAACGCGACCACCCAGAAAGAAATCAGCGCAATGAGCGCGACCTTGTCGTAGCGTCTCATCAGCTTCGGAATGACGGCTTGCTCCAGACCGGCCAGCGAGCCCGAGAAGTGCAGCCGCGACACATAGAACTCACCTAGGGAAATCCTTATATGGACGCCTCCCGGAGCTCAATCGGTAATCATGTTGGCGTGTAGGTAGGAGCAGTCTTATATCCGGCCTATGGTGCAGGCCGATAAGCCCTGCTGGCCCTGATGGAATCCG
>NZ_JBHZGM010000060.1:0-8761 GCF_043392685.1 Metapseudomonas phytobenefica
TCCTGGAGGGGGTGAACAACCGCATCAAGGTGATCAAACGCATGGCCTATGGCTTTCGGGACTCGGCCTACTTTTTCCTGAAAATCAAGGCCGCCTTCCCCGGGAAAGCGCGATGAACCTTTTTTGTTTCGGTCCGAGGGGCTGCATTTCCTGTGGGGGCGAATTCATTCGCTATGCAGGCCGCAGGCCTGCCCAGATGCCCAATTAGGGGGCGCTGCGCACCCCTTAGCGAATGAATTCGCCCACACAATAATCTCGCATAGGCTTGACTTCAGACTGCAAGCCAAACGCAAATCCCTCTTATTCAAAGACCCCAGTCCTGATAAGCTTGCCCGCCTGTTTCTCGCCGACCGGACCCCGCCAATGCTCGCTCCACCGGCCCTTCGCCGCCTGTCGCCCCTGCTGCTGGCCCTCAGCCTCAGTGCATGTGACGACGCTCCGCGGTTTACCCGGGCCGAGCCCGGCGAGCACCTTTCCGGCGGCGCCGCGACGGTCCGCCAGTTCGACCACAACGCCTTCTCCATGCCCTCGGCCAACCTGACGCCTTCACGCCGGCTGGATTTCAGCGTGGGCAACAGCTTCTTCCGCAACCCCTGGGTGATCGCCCCCGCCACCACCACGGCACGTGACGGCCTGGGTCCGCTGTTCAACACCAACGCCTGCCAGAACTGCCATGTGAAGGACGGCCGTGGCCATCCGCCGACGCCGGGCGCGAACAATGCGGTGTCCATGCTGGTGCGCCTGTCGATCCCCGCCGATGCCTCGGCCGCCCACGCGCAGCAACTGGAACGCCTGGGCGTGGTGCCAGAGCCGGTGTACGGCGGCCAGTTGCAGGACGTCGCGATACCCGGCGTCGAGCCCGAGGGTAAGGTGCGGGTCAGCTACGACAACCTGCCGGTGACCTTCGCCGACGGCACCACCGTCGAGCTGCGCAAGCCGCGCCTGGAGATCACCCGGCTCGGCTACGGCCCGATGCACCCGGACACCCTGTTTTCCGCACGGGTTGCCCCGCCGATGATCGGTCTCGGCCTGCTGGAGGCGATTCCGGAATCGGCGATCCTCGCCAATGCCGATCCGGACGACCGCGATGGTGACGGCATCCGTGGCCGCGCCAACCAGGTCTGGGACGACGTGGCCGGCAAGACAGTGCTCGGTCGTTTCGGCTGGAAGGCCGGACAGCCGAACCTGAACCAGCAGAATATCCACGCGTTCTCCGGTGATATGGGCCTGACCACCACGGCCCTGCCGATGGACGACTGCACGGCGGCGCAGAGCGCCTGCAAGGCCGCGGTCAATGGTGGTGTGCCGGAAGTCAGCGACAACATCCTGTCCCTCGTACTGTTCTATACCCGCAACCTGGCCGTACCGGCGCGGCGCGACGTTGACAGCGCGCAGGTGCTGGATGGCAAGGGCCTGTTCCACCAGGCCGGTTGCCAGGCCTGCCACACCCCGAGTTTCACCACGGCGGCCAGTGCCGCCGAACCTGAGCTGGCCAACCAGGTGATCCGCCCCTATAGCGACCTGCTGCTCCACGACATGGGTGAAGGCCTGGCCGACGGCCGCCCCGAGTTCCAGGCCGGAGGTCGCGACTGGCGCACCCCGCCGCTGTGGGGCATCGGTCTGACCGAAACGGTGAGCGGACACACCCAGTTCCTGCACGATGGCCGGGCGCGCAACCTGCTGGAAGCCATTCTCTGGCACGGCGGCGAAGCAGAAGCGGCGAAGCAGAAGATCCTGACTTACAACGCCGAACAGCGCGCCGCGCTGCTGGCTTTTCTGAATTCCCTATAAGGAGCCACCCATGTTCCGCCCCAAACTGCTGTTCACCAGCCTCGCCGCACTGGCCCTCGGCGCCTGCGCCCCGCAGGACCCGCAGGACCCGCAGGCGCAGACCGCGGCCGCCCTGGCCAAGGAAGTGATCCTGCCCAGCTACAGCCGTTGGGTCGAAGCGGACCGCCAGCTCGCCGCCAGCGCCCTGGCCTTCTGCGCCGGCAAGGAAGACCTGGCCAAGGCACGTGCCGACTTCATCAAGGCACAGAAGGCCTGGGCCGAACTGCAGCCGCTGATGGTGGGCCCGCTGGCCGAAGGCAACCGCGCTTGGCAGGTGCAGTTCTGGCCGGACAAGAAGAACCTGGTCGGACGCCAGGTGGAGCAACTGGTCAAGACCCAGCCGAACATCGACGCCACCGCCCTGGCCAAGGCCAGCGTGGTCGTGCAGGGCCTGTCCGCCTACGAGTACATCCTCTTCGACAGCAACCTGGACATGGCCGACAGCGCCCAGAAGGAGCGCTACTGCCCTCTGCTGCAAGCCATCGGTGAGCGCCAGAAGACCCTGGCCGAGGAAATCCTCGCGCGCTGGAACAGCAAGGACGGCATGCTCGACCAGCTGAGCAAGTTCCCCAACCAGCGCTACGCCGATTCCCACGAAGCCATCTCCGAACTGCTGCGCGTCCAGGCCACCGCCCTGGATACCCTGAAGAAAAAGCTCGGCACCCCGCTGGGCCGCCAGACCAAGGGCCTGCCCCAGCCGATGCAGGCCGAAGCCTGGCGCAGCGAAACCTCCCTTTCCAACATCTCCGCGGCCCTGGCCAGCGCCGAGTCCCTCTGGCGGGGCGTCGACAAGCACGGCATCCGCAGCCTGCTGGACGACGACCAGAAGGCCCTGGCGGAGAAGATCGACGCGGGCTACAGCGAGGCTCGCGGCAAGCTCGACGCCCTCAGGCAGCCCCTCGGCGAGCTGCTGGCCAGCGAAGAAGGCCGCCAGCAGGTCAACGACTTCTACGACAGCCTGGATCGCGTCCAGCGCCTGCACTCCGGTGAACTGGCCAAGGCCCTGGGCGTGCAACTCGGCTTCAACGCCAACGACGGTGACTGACATGCTCCGGCGCCAGGTCCTCACTCTCGCCACCCTGCTGCTCGGTGCCGTTGGCCTGGGCGGCTGGACCCTGAGCCGCAGGGGCCATGCGCCCCTGCTGCTCTCCGCCCGCGACGATGCCGACGGCCAGCATTACGCGGTGGGCTACCGCCTGGACGGCACACAGGTGTTCGCCACCCGCGTCGCCCAGCGCTGCCATGACATCGTCGAACATCCCAGCGAGCCGGTAGCATTGTTCGTCGCCCGCCGCCCGGGTACCGAAAGCTACCTGGTGGACCTCACCAACGGCCGCCTGCTGCAGACCCTGACTTCGCAGAAAGACCGCCACTTCTACGGCCATGGCGTCTGGCATCGCGACGGCGAGTGGCTCTACGCCACCGAGAACGACACCACCGATCCGGGCCGGGGCATGCTCGGCCGCTATCGCTTCGCAGGCGGCCAGCTGCTCCACGACGGCGAGCTTTCCACCCACGGCCTGGGCCCGCACCAGGTGTGCTGGATGCCCGACGGCGAAACCCTGGTGGTGGCCAATGGCGGCATCCGCACCGAAGCGGAAAGCCGCGTGGAGATGAACCTCGATGCCATGGAGCCGAGCCTGGTACTGATGCGCCGCGACGGCAGCCTGTTGTCGAAGGAAACCCTGCCGCAGCAGATGAACAGCATCCGTCACCTGGCCATCGGTGCCGACGGCACCATAGTCGCCGGCCAGCAATACATGGGCGATGTCACCGACCACGCCGACCTGCTCGCCATCAAGCGTCCCGGCCAGCCCTTGCAACCCTTCCCGCTGGAGGAGGAGCAGCGCCTGGCGATGGTCCAGTACACCGCCAGCGTCGCCATCCACGACGAACTGCGCCTGGTGGCCCTGACCGCGCCACGGGGCAACCGCTTCTTCATCTGGGACCTGGACAGCGGCGCCGTGCGCCTGGACGCGCCCCTGCCGGACTGCGCCGGCGTCGGCGCGGTGAAGGACGGCTTCGTCGTCACCTCCGGCCAGGGCCGCTGCCGTCTGTACGACTGCCGCGGCGAACAGTTCAGCGCCACCCCGCTGCAACTGCCGGCCAGCTTCTGGGACAACCACCTGCACCTTGCCTGACGGATATTTCTGTCGGAGCGATCGAGAAGCCTTGTAGGAGCCAGCTTGCTGGCGAAACGGAGCCATTCGCTGGCAAGCCAGCTCCTGCAGCAGTCAACACCGCTACCTGCACCACGGTGCCCGCTCACCGCCGCCTCCACGCCTGACCCACGCACGGCACAGGGACGTGCCGCCAGACCCTTCCGCTGATCAGCAAAAGCCGGATCGCCACCCAGGGAACTGGCGCGAAAAGTCGCGATCTACAGGGATTATTCGCTGTCACAACGGTCTAATCAGCAGAATGCAACGTCCTGCAATTTCTTGTCTTTGACTTGGATCCGGCTCTGGGACTAAGGTGCATCCCTTGCCTATTCCCAGGCCTATTTTCCCCTGCCAAGGAACCGGAATATGTTGCTCCGCCGCATGCTCATCATGCTGGGGGTGGTTGCACTCGTGGTGCTCGCCCTCGCCGCCTCCAAAGGCCTCTCGATCTACCAGCAGGTCCAGCAGTTCTCTGCGCCCCAACCGCCCATCAACGTCTCCGCGGAAAGGTCCGTCAAGCTACCCTGGCAAAGCCGCCTGCCGGCCATCGGCTCGCTGAAGGCCTTCCAGGGTGTCGACCTCACCGTCGAAGCCAGCGGCACCGTCCAGGACGTGCTGTTCCTCTCCGGCGAGAAGGTCAAGCAGGGCCAGCCGCTGATCCAGATGGACAGCGACGTGGAACGCGCCACCCTGGCCACCGCCGAGGCCGAACTGTCCCTGGCTCGCGTCGAGTTCGAACGCGGCCGCAGCCTGGTCAGCCGGCAGAACATCTCCAAGAGCGAGTTCGACCGCCTGTCCTCGGAACTCCAGGCCGCCATCGGCAAGGTCGCCCAGCTCAAGGCGCTCATGGACAAGAAGCGCATCATCGCGCCCTTCTCCGGCACCATCGGCATCCGCCAGGTGGACGTGGGCGACTTCCTGTCCTCCGGCACCACCATCGCCACCCTGCAGGACCTGAACACCCTGTTCGTCGATTTCTTCCTGCCCGAGCAATCCGCTCCGCTGCTGGCGGTTGGACAGAAGGTGCGCGTCAGCGTGGCGGCCTACCCCGGCGAGTACTTCGAAGGCGACATCGCCGCGCTCAACCCCAAGGTGGAGGAAAGCACCCGCAACCTGCAGGTCCGCGCGGTGCTGCCGAACCCCGAGGGCAAGCTGCTGCCGGGCATGTTCGCCAACCTCGAAGTGCTGCTGCCGGGCGACACGGAGCGCGTGGTGGTGCCGGAAAGCGCCATCACCTACACGCTCTACGGCAACTCGGTGTACGTCATCAACGAGAAGACGAACGCCGAAGGCCAGCCCGAGAAAGGCCAGGACGGCCAACCCCAGCTGGTGGTGGAGCGCCGCTTCGTCGAGACCGGCGAGCGTCGTGACGGCAAGGTCGTGATCCTCAAGGGCCTCCAGGCCGGCGAGCAAGTGGTGACTTCCGGCCAGCTCAAGCTGGACAACGGTTCCCACGTCGCCATCGTCCCCGACCAGACCCTGGCCACCAAACCGGAAAATCAAGCCCGCGCCGAGTGATACGCACGCGCGCGAAGGAACGGAACATGGCTTTCACAGATCCTTTCATCCGTCGCCCGGTACTGGCGACCGTGGTCAGCCTGCTGATCGTGCTACTGGGCCTGCAGGCCTTCAGCAAACTGGTGATCCGCCAGTACCCGCAGATGGAAAACGCCCTGATCACGGTGACCACCGCCTACCCCGGCGCCAACGCCGAGACCATCCAGGGCTATATCACCCAGCCGCTGCAGCAGAGCCTGGCCAGCGCCGAGGGCATCGACTACATGACCTCGGCGAGCCAGCAGAACGCCTCGGTCATCCAGATCTACGCGCGCATCGGCGCCAACTCCGACCGCCTCTTCACCGAACTGCTGGCCAAGGCCAACGAAGTGAAGAACAAGCTGCCCCAGGAAGCCGAAGACCCGGTGCTGACCAAGGAAGCGGCAGACTCCACGGCGCTGATGTACATCAGCTTCTATAGCGATGTGCTGTCCAACCCGCAGATCACCGATTACCTGTCGCGGGTGATCCAGCCCAAGCTGGCCACCCTGCCCGGCATGGCCGAGGCGGAAATCCTCGGCAACCAGGTCTTCGCCATGCGCCTGTGGCTGGACCCGGTGCGGATGGCGGCCTACGGCATCACCGCCAACGACATCCGCGACGCGGTGCGCAAGTACAACTTCCTCTCCGCCGCCGGCGAAGTGAAGGGTCAGTACGTGGTCACCAGCATCAACGCCACCACCGACCTCAAATCGCCGGAAGCCTTTGGCGCCATCCCGGTGAAGACGGTGGGTGACAGCCGCGTGCTGGTTCGCGACATCGCGCGGGTGGAAATGGGCGCGGAGAACTACGACTCCATCAGCTCCTTCGATGGCATTCCCTCGGTCTACATCGGCATCAAAGGCACCCCCAGCGCCAACCCGCTGGACGTGATCAAGCACGTGCGCGCGATCATGCCGGAGCTGGAATCCCAGCTGCCGCCGAACCTCAAGGTCTCCATCGCCTATGACGCCACCCGCTTCATCCAGGCCTCCATCGACGAAGTGGTGAAGACTCTCGCCGAAGCGGTGCTGATCGTGATCGTGGTCGTGTTCCTGTTCCTCGGCGCGTTCCGCTCGGTGCTGATCCCGGTGATCACCATCCCGCTGTCGATGATCGGCGTGCTCTTCTTCATGCAGCTGATGGGCTACTCCATCAACCTGCTGACCCTGCTGGCCATGGTGCTGGCTATTGGCCTGGTGGTGGACGACGCCATCGTGGTGGTGGAGAACATCCACCGGCACATCGAAGAGGGCAAGACGCCGTTCGACGCCGCCATCGAGGGCGCCCGCGAGATCGCCGTGCCGGTCATCTCGATGACCATCACCCTGGCGGCGGTGTACGCGCCCATCGGCTTCCTCGAAGGCCTGACCGGTGCGCTGTTCCGTGAGTTCGCCCTGACCCTGGCAGGCGCGGTGATCATCTCCGGCATCGTTGCCCTGACCCTGTCGCCGATGATGTGCTCCAGGCTGCTGCGCCACGACGAGAACCCCAGCGGCCTCGCGCACCGCCTGGACATGATCTTCGACCGCCTCAAGCAGCGTTACCAGCACGCCCTCCACGGCACCCTCGACACCCGTCCGGTGGTGGTGGTGTTCGCGGTCATCGTGCTGTGCCTGATCCCGGTATTGCTGAAGTTCACCAAAAGCGAACTGGCCCCGGACGAAGACCAGGGCGTCGTCTTCATCATGTCCAGGGCCCCGCAGCCCACCAACCTGGACTACCTGAACGCCTACACCGACCAGTTCGTGAAGATCTTCAAGGAGTTCCCCGAGTACTACTCCTCGTTCCAGATCAACGGCTTCGACGGCGTGCAGTCAGGCATCGGCGGCTTCCTGCTCAAACCCTGGGACGAGCGCGAGCGCACCCAGATGGAACTGCTCCAGGAAGTCCAGGGCAGACTCGACCAGATCCCCGGCCTGCAGATCTTCGGCTTCAACCTGCCGTCGCTGCCGGGCACCGGCGAGGGCCTGCCGTTCCAGTTCGTGATCAACACCCCCAACGACTACGAGTCGCTGCTGCAGGTGGCCGAGCGGATCAAGGCGCGCGCCCTGGAATCGGGCAAGTTCGCCTTCCTCAACGTCGACCTGGCGTTCGACAAGCCGGAAGTGGTGGTGGATATCGATCGGGCCAAGGCCGCGCAGATGGGCGTATCCATGGAAGACCTCGGCTCCACCCTGGCCACTCTGCTGGGCGAAGGCGAGATCAACCGCTTCACCATCGATGGCCGCAGCTACAAGGTGATCGCCCAGGTGGAACGCGCCTACCGGGACAATCCGGGCTGGCTGAGCAACTACTACGTGAAGAGCGACAGTGGCGCCATGGTGCCCCTGTCGACCCTGATCAGCGTGCATGACAGCGCGCGGCCGACCCGCCTGAAGCAGTTCCAGCAGCTCAACTCGGCGATCATCGAGGGTTTCCCGACAGTGAGCATGGGCGAGGCCATCGACACCGTGTCGCAGATTGCCCGCGAGGAAGCGCCGCGCGGCTACGGCTTCGACTACGCCGGCGCCTCGCGCCAGTTCGTGCAGGAAGGCAGCGCGCTCTACGTCACCTTCGGCCTGGCCCTGGCGATCATCTTCCTGGTGCTGGCGGCGCAGTTCGAGAGCTTCCGCGATCCGCTGGTGATCCTGGTGACCGTGCCGCTGTCCATCTGCGGTGCGCTGATTCCGCTGTTCCTCGGCTGGTCGAGCATGAACATCTACACCCAGGTGGGCCTGGTGACCCTGATCGGCCTGATCAGCAAGCACGGCATCCTGATCGTGGAGTTCGCCAACCAGCTGCGCCGCGAAAAGGGCCTGAGCGCCCGCGAAGCAGTGGAAGAAGCCGCTTCCATCCGACTGCGTCCGGTCCTGATGACCACCGCGGCGATGGTGTTCGGCATGGTGCCGCTGATCATCGCCACCGGCGCCGGCGCGGTCAGCCGCTTCGACATCGGCCTGGTGATCGCCACCGGCATGTCCATCGGTACGCTGTTCACCCTCTTCGTACTGCCGTGCGTGTATACGCTGCTGGCGAAGAAGGACCTGCAGCCCAGTGGGCAGGTGGCGGCAAGCCACTGACCCCGGCGAGATAAAGAAAAACCCCGCAGCGCGGGGTTTTTTCTGGTTCATCGCGCTTTCCCGGGGAAGGCGGCCTTGATTTTCAGGAAAAAGTAGGCCGAGTCCCGAAAGCCATAGGCCATGCGTTTGATCACCTTGATGCGGTTGTTCACCCCCTCCAGGACACTGGTG
>NZ_JBHZGM010000061.1:0-6961 GCF_043392685.1 Metapseudomonas phytobenefica
ACCAGTGTCCTGGAGGGGGTGAACAACCGCATCAAGGTGATCAAACGCATGGCCTATGGCTTTCGGGACTCGGCCTACTTTTTCCTGAAAATCAAGGCCGCCTTCCCCGGGAAAGCGCGATGAACCAAAAAAAAGCCCCGCATGTGCACGGGGCGTAAAGAACCCTGAAATGGGTCAGAACCAGTTGTCCTGCATCGCCAGGCAGGTGTCGTCGCGGGCTTCCAGCAGTGCCAGTTCGTGGTGGCAGCCGGGCACTTCCCAGGTAAGGAAGTAGCGCGCGGCCTGCAGCTTGCCGCGGTAGAAGTCGGCGTCGACGGCGTTGCCACGGGCCAGGCCCTGTTCCGCACGAATCGCCTGTTCCAGCCAGCGCCAGCCAATCACGGTGTGGCCGAATACCTTCAGGTACAGCGCCGAGTTGGCCAGTGCCTGGTTGACCTTGCCCTGCATCAGGTCACCGAGCAGGGCCAGGGTGACGCTGGAAAGCCGTGTTGCCAGGTGCTCCAGCGGCTGGCGCAGGGCCTTCAGCGACTCGTACGCGGCGGCGCGTTCGCAGCATTCATTGATCAGGCGGGTCAGTTGCTTGAGGCCGGCGCCCTTGTTCTGCATGAGTTTGCGGCCCAGCAGGTCGAGGGACTGGATGCCGTGGGTACCTTCGTGGATCGGGTTCAGGCGGTTGTCGCGGTAATACTGCTCCACCGGGTATTCGCGGGTGTAGCCATGGCCGCCGAGGATCTGGATCGCCAGCTCGTTGGCCTTGAGGCAGAACTCCGAGGGCCAGGATTTGACGATCGGGGTGAGCAGGTCCAGTAGCTCATGGGCCTGCTGGCGCTCTTCTTCGGTAGCCAGCGTCTGGGTGTCATCGAACAAGCGCGCAGCGTAGAGGCCGAGGTCGAAGGCGCCTTCCACGTAGGCTTTCTGGGTCAGCAGCATGCGGCGCACGTCGGCATGCTGGATGATCGGCACCTGGGGCGTGGCGGGGTCCTTGCCGTCCGGCAGGCGGCCCTGGGGACGTTCGCGGGCGTACTCCAGGGAATAGAGGTAGCCGGCGTAGCCGAGCATCACCGCGCCCATGCCGACGCCGATGCGCGCCTCGTTCATCATCTGGAACATGTAGGACAGGCCGGCGTGGGGCTTGCCCACCAGGTAGCCGATGCAATCACCGTTATCGCCGAAGTTCAGTGCGGTGGAAGTGGTGCCGCGATAGCCCATCTTGTGGAACAGGCCAGCCAGGATCACGTCGTTGCGCTTGCCCAGGGAGCCGTCGTCGTTGACCAGGAACTTGGGCACGATGAACAGCGAAATCCCTTTCACCCCGGGCGGTGCGTCCGGCAGCTTGGCCAGCACCATGTGCACGATGTTCTCCGACAGCGGATGGTCGCCACCGGAAATGAAGATCTTGTTGCCCTTGATGCGGTAGGTGCCGTCGGCGGCCGGTTCAGCACGGGTGCGGATATCCGACAGCGATGAGCCGGCATGGGGCTCGGTGAGGGCCATGGTGCCGAAGAAGCGGCCCTCGATCATCGGCTGCAGGAAACGCTGCTTCTGCTCCTCGTTGCCGAAGCTCTCGATCAGGTTGGCCGCGCCCATGGTCAGGAAAGGGTAGGCCGAGCTGCCGACGTTGGCCGACTGGAAGTGCGCGAAGCAGGCCTGGGACAGCAGGGTCGGCAGTTGCATGCCGCCCTGTTCGAAGCTGCGGGTGGCATTGAGGAAACCCGCTTCGAGGAAGGCGTCGACCGCCGGTTTCACTTCCGGGATCAGGGTTGCGGCGCCGTCGACGTATTCCGGCTCCTGTTCATCGCCCTTGCGGTTGTGCGGGGCGAAGAACTTTTCGGCGATGCTGCGGGCGGTGCCCAAGGCGGCATCGAAGGTTTCGCGGTTGTGATCGGCGAAACGCTCGCGCTGGGTCAGGGCTTCGGCGTCCAGCACTTCGTAGAGCTCGAAGGCCAGGTTGCGGGAACTGAGCAGGGACTCGGACATGATGGCTCTCCGGTAGGATCAGCCGAGTCTAGATCGGTGAATGAAGGGTGCCCAGCAGCATTTATGAGCGTGATAAAGCGGGTGAAGCCGTGGTGAACCCTGGGCTGGTAGAATGCGCGCCTTGCGAGGACTCCCCATGAACTACCGCCATGCCTTCCACGCCGGCAACCATGCCGACGTGCTCAAACATTTCACTCTGGCCCGTCTGATCGCGCTGCTGTCGCGCAAGGAGGCGCCCTTCGCCTACCTGGACAGCCATGCCGGCGTCGGCCTCTACGACCTTTTGGGTGACCAGGCCAGCCGCACCGACGAATGGCGCGAAGGCATCGGCCGCCTGTGGGACCTGCCCGACCTGCCGGCGCCCATGGCGGATTACCTGAAGGTCATCCGTGAGTTGAACCCGGACGGCAACCTGCGCTACTACCCCGGTTCGCCCGAGCTGGCGCGGCGCCTGACACGTCCGCAGGACCGACTGCAGCTGAACGAAAAGCACCCCGAAGATGGCCTGCTGCTGAAGGACAACATGGCTGGTGACCGCCGCGTCGCCGTGCACCTGGGCGAGGGCTGGCACATCGCGCGGGCGCTGCTGCCGGTGGCGGAGAAGCGCGCGCTGATGCTGATCGACCCGCCGTTCGAGAAAACAGACGAACTGGAGCGCTGCGTCACCGCCCTGCGCGAGGCCATCGGCCGCATGCGCCAGACGGTGGTCGCCATCTGGTATCCGATCAAGGACCAGCGCCAGCTCAGGCGCTTCTACCAGGGCCTGCAGGCCAGCGGCGCACCGAAGATGCTGCGGGCGGAATTGCGCGTGCATGCGGCCGACACCGCAGACTCCGGGCTGAACGGTTCCGGGCTGGCCATCGCCAACCCGCCGTGGGGCATCGAGGACGAGCTACGCCAGACCCTGCCGTGGCTCGCCGAGCGCCTGGCGCAGAGCAAGGGCGGCTGGCAGCTGGATTGGCTAGTGGAGGAGGCTTCAGGCGACAAGCTGCAAGCTGCAGGCAAGAAGCCGAAGCCTTGACCTCGCCTGCCGCTCAGGCCGGCAGACACACCCCGGTGCCACCCAGGCCGCAATAGCCGCCGGGGTTCTTCGCCAGGTACTGCTGGTGATAGGCCTCGGCATAGTAAAAGGCGGGCGCTTCACTGATTTCCGTGGTGATGGCACCGAAGCCGGACTTTTCCAGCTCGTCCTGGAACAGCGCCTGGCTGGCGTGGGCGGCGGCCAGCTGGGCCTCGTCGTAGCAGTAGATGGCCGAGCGGTACTGGGTGCCGACGTCATTGCCCTGGCGCATGCCCTGGGTCGGGTTGTGGGCTTCCCAGAACACCTTCAGCAACTGCTCGAAGCTGGTTTCCCTCGGGTCGAACACCACCAGCACCACTTCGGCGTGCCCGGTCAGGCCGGAGCAGACTTCGTCATAGGTGGGGTTCGGGGTGAAGCCGCCGGCGTAACCCACGGCAGTGGTCCAGACCCCCGGCTGTTGCCAGAAGCGCCGCTCGGCGCCCCAGAAGCAGCCGAGGCCGAACTGGGCCATTTGCAGGCCAGCGGGGAAGGGCCCTCGCAGCGGGCGGCCGTTGACGTAATGGCTGTCGGGCACTGGCATCGGCGTTTCGCGGCCGGGCAGCGCCTGGGCAGCGCTGGGCAGCTCGAGTTTGTGGGCGAGTATTTGCGAACGCAGGACCATCAGCCGTCTCCTCGGGAATGCAATGAATCCCGATGTTACCCCGATTGCGCGGGTGTTTCTCAATGGTTGATCAGGCGCCCCTGCGGTGGGGGTAGCGGCCGAGGTTCTCGAACAGGTGCTTGCCGGAAATCGGCTTGTCGAACAGGTAACCCTGGCCGACGTCGCAGTGCTGGCGACGCAGGAATCCGAGCTGGGCGGCGGTTTCGATGCCTTCGGCGACGACCTTGAGCTTGAGCTTGTGGGCCATGGCGATCACCGCCGAGGTGATCTCCTTGTCGTCCTGGTTCTCGGGAATGTCCTTGATGAAGCTGCGATCGATCTTGATCACGTCGATGGGGAATTTCTTCAGGTAGCTCAGCGAGGAGTAACCGGTACCGAAATCGTCCATCGCCAGGGTCAGGCCAAGGTTCTTCAAGTTGTTGAGCTGGTGGCGGGTCTCGTCGGTGGCTTCCAGCAGCAGGCCTTCGGTGAGCTCCAGCTCCAGTTGCCGGGGCGGCAGCTGCTCTTCGTTGAGGATGGTGGCGATGGAACCCACCAGGTCGGGGTCGCTGAACTGCTTGGGCGACAGGTTGATCGCCACCTGCAGATCCCCGAGGCCGGCGGCGGTGAGGCGCTTGCTCATCCTGCAGGCCTCGCGGATCACCCATTTGCCGATGGGGATGATCATGCCGGTTTCTTCCGCCACGCTGATGAAATGCTCCGGGCTGATCATGCCCTTCTCCGGGTGGTGCCAGCGCAGCAGAGCTTCCATGCCGAGCAACTGGCCGCTCTTCAGGCAAAGCTTGGGCTGGTAGAAGACTTCCAGCTCGTTCTGGGCCAGGGCGCGGCGCAGGTTGTTCTCGACGAACAGCTTGTAGCTGGCTTCGGCGTTCAGCGCCTCGGTGAACAACTGGAGCTGGTGCTTGCCGTTGGCCTTGGCCTTGTGCAGCGCCAGGCCCGCGTGCTTCATCAGGGTCTGCGGGTCGCGCCCGTGCAGCGGTGCGCAGGCGAGGCCCAGGGAGCCGGTGACGCTGATCAGCTGGTTGTCGACGAACAGCGGCTTGTCCAGGGTCTGCAGGACCTGGGCGGCGATCTTCTGGCCGCTTTCCAGGTCGGCGCCGTCGAGCAGCACGGCGAATTCGTTGCTGGCGAAGCGCGCCAGGATGCCATTGGGGGAAAGGCTGTTGCGCAGGCGCCGCGCCAGGCTGACCAGCAGCTTGTCGCCGGTCTGGTGGCCGAGGCTGTCGTTGATCCGCTTGAAGTTGTCGATGTCCACCAGCAGCAGGCAGAGCGGTGTGTCACGGTCGCTGTGGAAGCGCTCCTCGACGGTGCGGATGAAATACGGGCGGTTGCCGAGGCCGGTAAGGTTGTCGGTGTAGGCCAGCTTCTCGATGCGCTGCTGTGCCAGCTTGCTCTGGGTGACGTCTTCGTAGATGCCGATGTAGTGGGTGAGTTCGCCGTGTTCGCCGAACACCTTGGAAATCGACAGCTGGCCCCAGTAGGGCTCGAGGTTCTTGCGCCGGCTGCGGAACTCGCCTTGCCAGCTGTTGCAGGCCGCCAGCCCGGAGCTGGTATCGAACAGCAGTTCACTGAGGTTCTCCAGCGCCGGCAGGTCCGACAGGCGCCGACCGTGCACTTCATCGGCGCTGTACTGGGTAATGGCGGTGAAGCTCGGGTTGACGTATTCCACCAAGCCGTCGCGGTCCACCAGCAGGAAGGCGCTGGCGCTCTGCTCCACGGCCCGCTGGAACAGATGCAGGGCACTGGTGGCGTGGCGTCGCTGCTGGTTGACCATGACCTGGGCGAACTGGTCGGCCAGCTCGCCGGCGAAGGCGATCTCATCGGCCTGCCAGATGCGGGCGGTGCCGGTGTGTTCCAGGCAGAGCACGCCGACCACTTCGCCGCCGACGCGGATGCTGGCGTCGAGCAGGGCGGTGATGCCCTCGGGTTTGAGATATGCCTGGACCAGCTCGCTGGTGCGGGGATCGCTCTGGGCATCGTGGGCATCGATGGCGCGGCCGCTGTGCAGGGCTTCCAGGTAGCGCGGAAACGGGGTCATGTCCATGCTGCCCGGATGTTCGTGGTGGTCCTGCTCGCGGCGGAACAGGCTGACCGCCGTCAGCTGGCTGCCGTCTAGCATCCAGATGCTGGCGCGCGCCACGTCATAGGCTTCGCAGGCCGCCTGGGTGATGAGCCGCGCGGCTTCCTCGGCCGGATTGCTGGAGGTGTAGCGATGGCGCGCCAGGCGCACGATCAGGCTCTGCTGGGCGCGGGAGCGGATCAGGTGCTGCAGGTGGTCTTCCTTGGAGCGCTCGAAGAGTTCCAGTGACATGCGCAGCTGGTTGTTCTGCGCCTCCAGGTCGAGGTTCTTCCTGTGCGCGGCGGGTTCGTTAACCACCAGCAGATAGCCGCGCAGGAGCTGCCGTCCGTGCTGCTGGAAGGGCTCTCCGATCTCCTGCAGGCACAGCGGGCCGCCGGGGGCGTGCAAGGTGTACTGGATGGAGTAGTGGGGCTGCCGCGCCAGTTGCAGCTGCACTTCATCGTGCAGCCGGTAGCGGCTTTCCGGCTCCATCAGGCTGGCGTAGGGCGCGTCGATCAGGGCGCAGAGTTCGCTGGCAGGCAGGCCCAGGGTGCGTTCGCAGGTCGGATCGAGGAAAAGCATCGCCCAGCTGGCTTCATTGAGCCGCTCGAAACGCATCAGGCCCAGCCTCGACGGGACGGGCAACTGCGTCACTATCTCGGCCACCATGCGGCTGGCAGCTTCGGGATGGCTCTTCATCGGGCGCTGGGCTTCCACTTCTCTGACCGGGAGAGGGGTCCGGCCTACATCATCACAGCATCGGGCAAGGGTGCATCATGATGATGGCACTGGCAAGCGTGCCGCGCGGTGCAATCTGCAAGCGGATGCGGGATGGCAGGAACTGTGCGTGAACGCACGGCCGCCTTGTGGGTGGGGCTGTCGAACGGTCAAAAAAAACCCCGCCTCAGGGGGGCGGGGTTGAGGTACGAGCGTGGCGTGCTCGCGAATAGCAACGAGTTACAGCAGCATGGTGCGGATGTCCGCCAGTACGTCGCCGAGGCGCTTGGTGAAGCGTGCGGCGGCGGCGCCGTTGATCACTCGGTGATCGTAGGACAGCGACAGCGGCAGCATCAGGCGCGGCTGGAAGGCCTTGCCGTCCCACACCGGCTGCATGGTGGCCTTGGACACGCCAAGGATCGCCACTTCGGGCGCATTGACGATCGGCGTGAAGCCGGTGCCGCCAATGTGGCCGAGGCTGGAGATGGTGAAGCAGGCGCCTTGCATGTCGTCCGCCGAGAGCTTC
>NZ_JBHZGM010000062.1:0-3528 GCF_043392685.1 Metapseudomonas phytobenefica
CGTCAACCGGTTCGCGTTACCGTAGTCGAGGATACTAGCCGCACCCCGCGAACCCTGACCGCCGTTCCTGCTGGCAATCAACCTGCAGGTAACGCAAGTCTTTGATTTATAAGGGGCTTCGCATAATGGACCGATTATGTAACGTATGGTCGTGAAAATCGGCGATCACGACCGTATGTTGCATAATCGAGATTATGGGAAGCCATTTCGGAACTTCGTCGAACGTGCTGCGAACGTGCAAGCTTGAAATTCCCGCCGAACTCGTCCGCGAGGCCCATTTTTACGCGCCAGGGCGGACTGACCTCGATGCTGTCTGCCACCTCCTGACCGACTACCCGAAACTCGCTGCGGAAGTGCGCAAGCTGCGTTCTCGCGTGGCGGATCTTGATCGGGAAGGGGCTGACTTCGATGCTCGCTTGGAAACGCTTCAAGCGGCCTGTAGGGCAATCCTCGACCTTTGACAGGTCAAGGGCCGCCGCACCGGCTCGTCGGAACACGCTTTACCGTTCCGGCGAACGGAGCGCCGGGCGAAGCGCACCCTTGAACGTACCCCGTCCAACTACTCTCCGCCTGGGGTGCAGGGAGAGCTTTACCCCCTGCATCCCTGGCCTCGCCGAGAGCCCCCGGAGGGCCGCCGGAGGCGCTTTTGATTTGGCTGTTTGGGCGCCTCGGATCGGCACCCGGCAGGGTGGGGGTGCTGTAACACCCCCACTTTACCCCGAACTCTCGGGGTGCTCGGACGCTGTTCCCCGTATCTCGTCCGACCATCTTTCGCCCCCTATCAGCTTGTAACAGCCTGATTTATAAGGATTTTTTGCGTTAATCAGGAGCGCCAATGCGTTTGCTTTCTGAACGCACTCTTTCTCCGTTGTGTACTGGCCGATGACGTCCCCTTTGTCACCGTTCCAAGTCACGAGTATCCATGCGAGCAATGCGGCGCTTGGCTCCATGCCTAGTCCTTCCCTAGTACGGTTTCGCGGTATGCCTTCACGTCCTGGGCTGTCAGCGTCGACAGGTGTTTCCAGATCAAGGCGCCGAGCAAGTCGCTCTCTTTCACGTCCTCCTTTCGCTCAACGATCAGCTTTATCCGCTTCGCGTTGAGTGCCTCGACGGCCTCGTCTCTCAAGCGATAGGTCTTCGCCATTTTTGATTTCACCTCGCCATCACGTGTGATTTCCGACAGACGTGATTTTTGCACGTGTTGCATTGTCATTTGTGATTCGGCTATAAAGTGCACAAAGATCATTTGTGATTTTTCAACAGAATCACATTCGACCGGCCCAGCGATAGGGAATTCCATGTTTTACGACTGGATCAAGGCTTATCAGGACTATCCGTACGACCTGCCCAAGGTCGCGGATATCTTGGTCCGTCGCTTCGACGCGGAGTCCGAAGAACTGCTCAGCGAATCCGCGCCGGCCTTCTTCGCTGAGGGTAGCTACTGCACCACCTTCCGCATTCATGTCTGCGGGCGCCGGATCACGGTTGATGGCAACGCCTCCCGGATCAATCGGCTCGACAACGTGTTCGGTATCGAGCGCCTGGACGATTGTATGAAGGTGATTAACGCGATTCTGGCTGATGAATGCCTGCCGCCGATGACTAAGTGCACCAAGGTCGACCGCTTGCAGGACGGCACCGCGCTGCCGGATGGCGCGGTGTTCCAGCGCCTCGACCTGACCAGCAATTTCTACGTCGGCAAGGGCAACGAGCGGCCCTACCTGCGCGGCATTTCCAGTCAGCGCTACCGGAACTCCATCGGTTACCTCTATCCGGACGGCAACACCTGCGTCTGGACCCCGAAGGGTGGCGAGAAAGCGGGGCGTCTGGTGTACCCCGGCAACTACAACAAGGCGGCCGAACTGGACGCCCATCTGTTGCCGAAGGTGAAACGCGCCTACGGCGAGGACTCCGACGAATACCGCTACGTCAAGCAACTGCGCGACCACTGTGCGGAAGTCGGCATGGTCCGGGCGGAGATCAAGCTTCGTTCGGAGTTTTTGAAGCGTGAACGCCTCTGCTTTTGGGGCCTATTCGATGAAGAGCGACTGCGTGAAATCCACCGGGATTTCCTGACTACGGGCGACAAGCTGCAGGTGACAGCGATGGACATTGCGAGCATTTCCGAACAACTGATGCGTGAAGGCATCTGTGACTCCATGATCGCGGCGGTACGGACCGCGACCTATGCCATGGAATGGATGCATGGCAAGCAATTCGACCTCAACAAGTCGTCTGTTCAGACGCATCGCGCTCGTCTGCGCGCCATCGGCATTGATATCAAGCTCCCGTATGACGCCACCCGCCACGGCGTGGTGTTCATCCACAACGTCCGCGAAATCGAACGCACCTTCGAACCGATGGTGCCGAGCTTCTACCGCCCGGCTGTTATTCCGTCTCACCTGCGACTGGTGGCCTGACATGAATCGCAAACTCCGTCGTTTCATGCTTCGTCTGCCATTCCTGCCCATGTGTCTGTTGATCGTTTATCTGGTCTGTTGTTGGTTGCTCGGTCGCCTGCTGATCACGGTTTCCGGGATGTTGATCGAGTTCCCGTTCGAGATGGCGTTCGCCCTGGCTGCCAACGTCGTGGCGGCGATTTTCATTGGCTTCAAGCTGGCTGATCGGGTGCGGAAATGAAGTACCTCCTCGTCATGTCCAGCTCCGGCGCCCTGGTACCGGCTCACCGTCTGCTGGCCGGTGGCGGTCCTGCGGTGGTCTGCGACCGCCCCGAGGATGCGCCTTACACCCCGATTCAGTGGGCCGAACTGGCGACCGGACGCCTCACCAGCGGCCAGCGCCGCAACCTCGATTTGCGCGCTCGTCTGCGCACCGCTGCGGTGGCGTCGCCGCTCCGCGATCAAGTCGCGGCAACCATGGCCACCCTCGACCAGCGCAAGGCGGACGGCGCGCAGCCTGAGCGGCTGTATGAGTTGGTCGAGCAGTCCAGGGGAACCCCCTGTCTGTCCGATTGGATGGGCTACGTCGCGTTGTCGGATTTAGGGGAGGGCGCCTGATGACCTTTTCTCGTTACGTGCTCCGGTTGCTCTGGCACTGGTCGTTTCCCTTTGTTCTGGGTGCCGTTCTCGGTCTGGCCGGTGGAGCCGCGCAGCTTGTCACTGTTGCTCAGGTGATCGAAGACGGCCTCGCGACCACCGTTCAAGCCTGCCTTGCTGCGGAGACCGGCAAATGATCGCCGCGACCGTTGAGCTGTTCCTGATCGTCTTCTTGGGCTTCGCCGCCATTCACTGGCTTGGCGTTTGGGCCCGTTCCTCGGCTGCGCCGCGCAGCCCCCGTTTCACCCTGGGCCGTACTGAGGCCGGCCCCTTCACTACTGCAATGGAGATTGACCAATGAGCCGTATCGCGCGTGGTTTCGTACAAGACGTGATCCAGAAGGGGGAGGGCGACAAGGCCTTCGCCATCGTCGGCATTACCGTAACGAGTAAGAACCGTAACGGTTTTGACGTATCCGAACTGCTGGAGTTTTCCGTACGCGGTGAGCAGTTCAAAGGCGGCTTGCACAATG
>NZ_JBHZGM010000063.1:0-3367 GCF_043392685.1 Metapseudomonas phytobenefica
GAACAACTCGCCCAGGTCGAGCAACTGCTGTTGAAAGGACATAAAAAATCCGATGCCAGAGGTCTGGCATCGGATTCTCGGGGAGCCACGGCAACAGCTCAAATGCTTATGTGAACAGCATTACGGCGCCGGGCCGGGCTTTCGCACTCGCGGTCCGCTTACTGCTGGGACAGTACCTGACCGATGGTCGGGTCCTTGAAGGCGCGGGTCAGGGCGTCGCTCAGCACGTCGCTCACCAGCTTGGTGTTGGTCTGCTCGTTCGGCGCAGTGCCGAAGCGCTGGTTCAGCGAAGCACCGTACTTGCCGCTGTAACGACGGGAGCTGTTCTGCACGTCGACACGGAAACTGGCACTGATGTTGGCCTCGGTGACGTAGGTTTCCTTGGGCGACTGGTACTTCAGGTCGGCCAGGGTCAGGGTCAGCTGCGGCGCGTTGTAGGCGTTGGGCGACGGGGTGAAGCCCAGCAGGCGCACGGCGGCCTCGGCTTCAGCTTGCAGACGCGGCAGGATGTCCTGGCTCTGCACGCTGATGGAACTGGTGTCGGCATAGATGCCGCCGCGGGTACCGAGCACCGGGGAAGGGCGACCGTCGGCAACGCGCACGACCACCGGCTGGCCCTGGCCATACGGAGTCAGCTGGCCGGTGAGTTTGGGTTGCGGGCTGAGTTGCTGCGGGCTGAGGGCACAGCCGACCAGGGTCAGGCTGAAGGCGGCCAGAAGGCCAAGCAACGAGCGTTTCAGCATGCTTTATCTCTCCAAGAATGAAAGCAAAACGGCCGGCAGTATAACCAGCCGGCATGGGTACTGACAGTGCGCCAGCCCCGTGCAATATCAGACCGCCATCGGCCGGCACGGTTCCTGTCATGCTCCTGTCACGCCGGCGTGGAATAAAGGTGCAGCCCTTGCTGGAGTAGCCCCGATGAACTTCTTCTGGTCCCTGTTCGCCCGCCGCCCGCAACGCCGCAGCTTCGCCCTGGTGAACGAGGCCGGGATCTGCCGTGGCCTGCATCAGGGAATCGAGCGTCCGGCCAGCGGCAACTGGGTCGAAGTCAGCGAAGCCCGCCTTGCCTGGCTCGACCAGCCGCTCCCCGCCCGTGCTCGCATTGCACCGGTCGTCGGACAATCTTCGCGCCGCCGCGCGTTGGCAGCCTGACCGGCGGAAGAAGAAAAGTCACTCCGAGCGCCCTATTCGCCCAATTTCATCGTTATAATCGCCCCCCGATTATAAGGTCGTCTCCTGATCGGGCTTCGCAACACCGCACCTCGCGCCAGCTTGGGCATCCGCACCGCCCCACAGAGAGCCGCCCACTTTTCGCGCTGCCACTCGTTGGCTTGCCGCATCTTTCCGCCCATATTGCAGACGTTTGTCGCAGGGAAGCACGCGTGTAAACGCACGTGCGGACGGAAGCGGCTTGTCCGGGAGCAGGCGAGTCTTTTGAGGTTCACGACTCCAAAAGAGCGTGAGATGACGGTTTTTCACTACTTCACGAGAGAGTGGCGAGCAAATGGCGCAAAACGATTACGAAGCAGTGGACGTGTTGCTGGTCGGGGCCGGCATCATGAGCGCTACGCTGGCGGTACTGCTTAAAGAACTCGATCCCGGCATCAAGCTGGAGATCGCAGAACTCCGGGAGTCAGGGGCCATCGAAAGCTCCAACCCCTGGAACAATGCGGGTACCGGTCATGCGGGCCTCTGCGAACTGAACTACACGCCCCAGGCGGCCGATGGCTCCATCGACATCAAGAAGGCCGTCAACATCAACGCCCAGTTCGAGGTTTCCAAGCAATTCTGGGCCTACATGAGCGGCAAGAGCGCCTTCGGCTCGCCCAAGACCTTCATCAACCCCGTTCCGCACCTTTCCTTCGTGCGCGGCGACAAGGACACCGCGTTCCTCAAGAAGCGCTTCGAGCTGCTCCGCCAGCACCACGCCTTCAGCGAGATGGAATACACCGAAGACCGCGCCACCATGGCCAAATGGGCGCCGCTGATGATGAAAGGACGCGATCCGTCCGAGAAGATCGCCGCGACCCGCGCCATGAACGGCACCGACGTCAACTTCGGCGCGGTCACCAACCAGCTGCTGCAGTACCTCGAAAGCCTGCAGGGCACCAGCGTCAGCTACTTCCAGAAGGTCACCGGCCTCGACCGCACCGACAGCGGCTGGAAAGTCAGCATCAAGAACACCAAGACCGGCGCCAATCGCGAAGTGTCCGCACGCTTCGTCTTCCTCGGCGCTGGCGGCGGCGCGCTGCCGCTGCTGCAGCTTTCCGGCATCGAGGAAGGCAAGGGCTTCGGCGGCTTCCCGGTCAGTGGCCAGTGGCTGCGCTGCGACAACCCCGAAGTGGTCAAGCAGCACCAGGCCAAGGTCTACAGCCAGGCCGAAGTCGGCGCCCCGCCGATGTCCGTGCCGCACCTGGACACCCGCGTGGTCGATGGCAAGAAGTCCCTGCTGTTCGGCCCTTACGCCGGTTTCACCACCAAGTTCCTGAAGCACGGCTCCTTCATGGACCTGCCGCTTTCGGTCCGTCCGGGCAACCTCCTGCCGATGCTCTCCGTGGCCCGCGACAACATGGACCTGACCCGCTACCTGATCAAGGAAGTGATGCAGTCCCAGGAACAGCGCCTGGATGCCCTGCGCAAGTTCTACCCGGAACTCGACCCGGCCGACTGGCGCCTGGAAGTGGCCGGCCAGCGCGTGCAGATCATCAAGAAGGACTCCAAGAAAGGCGGCGTCCTGCAGTTCGGCACCGAACTGGTCTCCTCCAAGGATGGCAGCATCGCCGCCCTGCTGGGCGCCTCCCCGGGCGCTTCGGTGACCGTCTCCATCATGCTCAACCTGATCGAGCGCTGCTTCGCCGAGCAGGCCCGTTCCGAGCAGTGGGCGAGCAAGCTGAAGGAAATCTTCCCGGCCCGCGAAAAGGTCCTGGAAAGCGACGCAGCCCTGTACCGCGACATCAGCGCCCGCTCCGACGCTGCCCTGGGCCTGACCAACGTCGACACCGTGACCCAGAGCATCGCCTGAGCCCCGGCGTTGCGCTGAAAGAAACCGCCCTTCGGGGCGGTTTTTTATTGTCTACGGAAACGTTTTTGTAGGAGCGAGCTCTGCTCGCGAACGCTCGCGTCCGTGAGCTTTGTCCGCGCCAATGAATAAGCCTGCCTTGTCCGCATGGGTATCGCTCCGCTCCACCCATCCTACGGCTCTAGGGCCAGCTCCCCGTGCATGAAAAAGCCCGCTCTACGGCGTAATGCTGTTCACTTTAGAGGAGCAGCCTTGCGATCTACCGGATAGCGGGACTTGGAGATCTTCACCGTCCTTGGTCTCGAGGGCCTTGGACGGTGATCCAGAAACAACCCTCCGACTCCGGCC
>NZ_JBHZGM010000064.1:0-3301 GCF_043392685.1 Metapseudomonas phytobenefica
GCCGAGTTCGCCGCCCGTGAACCGGCGCGCTGGGACCTGGAGCCCAACGTCGGCACCGGCCGCGAGCTGTTCGCCTTCATGCGCGAGTCCTTCAGCACGGCGGAGCAGGGCGCCAGCGCCTTCACCCGCAGCCTGGAGAGCCTCAAGTGAAACCTGCTCTGCTGGTGACTGATCGCACTGGCGTTTCCGGGGCACGGGAACGAAAGGTGGCGGCGTCGCCGTTGTCATCGCTGTTGCGTCCGGCCGGCGACCAGCCCTTTCGCTGGTCCGAACATCAGGGCCGTGAGCTGTTGCTGGTGGAGCATCCGCGCTGCCAGGCGGTATTCAGCCGGCAGGGTGGGCAACTGCTGCATTTCCAGCCCAATGGGGAGCGTCCGCTGCTCTGGTGCGCGTCTCGCTGGCCGAAGATCGGCGCCATTCGTGGCGGTGTGCCGGTGTGCTGGCCCTGGTTCGGCCGTCACCCGATGGAAAGCGGCTGGCCCCAGCATGGCTGGGCACGACTGAGCGACTGGCGGCTGGCCGCCAAGGATGCCGGTGATGATGGCGTGCGCCTCATCTGGCGTCTGGAGCTGCACGACTGGCTGGTGGAACTGGAGGCGGAACTGGGCGACGAGATGCGCCTGCAGCTGCGCACCCGCCACCGGGACAGCGAACCCTGCGTGCTGAGCCACGCACTGCACGCCTACTGGCGGGTCAGCGACGTGGCGCGGATCGGCCTGCTCGGGCTGGATGGCGCCGAGGGCAGCGATCTGCTGCTGCGCGAGCCGTGCCGGCAAGAAGGCGAGCTGCGCCTGGTCGACGGCTGTCACAAGGTATTCCGGCGGGGCGGCAAGGTGATCATCCAGGACCCGGACTGGCAGCGGCGCATCTGCGTGGACGGCACCGGCAATCCCGATACCGTGGTCTGGCATCCCGGCAGCCGGCCCCTTGGCGATGTGAGCTGGGCGGAAGGCCTGGGTTTCGTCGCGGTGCAAGCGGCGGCCTGTGGGGAAGACAGCCTGACCCTGGCGCCGGGCGAAGAAGCCCGCCTGAACCTGCGCGCCAGGGTGGCGTGACGGGAACCAGAAGCTTCCAGATATCCAACAACTGAATTCAAGGCGTAGCGCTGGCGACTATCGCGCCGGCTTTCGCGACGCTCTTCCGCAACATCTACTGGTGCCCCCGGGCCCGAAGGACTGCAAATGACCATCCTCCTCAACAACACGGCAGATGGCCGGGTGGCCGTGCCAAGCATGGTCGAAAAAGTCGCCATCATCGATCAGTTGTGCGCCGCCGCACGCATCCTCCCGGTGATCACCATCGAGCGCGAGCAGGACATCCTGCCGCTCGCCGACGCCCTGGCCGCTGGCGGCCTGCGCACCCTGGAAGTCACCCTGCGCTCGGAGCATGGCCTTGCGGCGATCTGCCTGCTGCGCGAACAGCGCCCGGAGCTCTGCATCGGCGCCGGCACCGTGCTCGACGAACTGATGCTGGCCGAGGCTGAAGCTGCTGGCGCGCAATTCGTGGTGACGCCCGGCTGTACCGCCGAATTGCTGCGTGCTGGCGTCTACAGCCCGCTGCCACTGATCCCGGGCATCAGCAGCGCTTCGGAGATCATGCTCGGTTATGCCTTGGGCTATCGCCGTTTCAAGCTGTTCCCGGCGGAAATCAGTGGCGGTGTGAAAGCGCTCAAGGCGTTCGCTGGCCCGTTCCCGGGTATCCGTTTCTGCCCTACCGGCGGCGTGCGTCCGGACAACCTCGGCGACTATATGGCCCAGCCCAATGTGATGTGCGTGGGGGGGCAGCTGGATGCTGGACCCGGCGTGGATCCGTAGCGGCGACTGGTCGCGGGTCGAGGCCGCCACGGCCGAGGCCCTGGCGCTGCTGCCCCAGGTTTAGCCTGTGTGAAAGGTCCGGCCAATCGTAGCCCGTATGAAATCCGGGAGCGGTGGAGGGGCTTTTCCCGGATTTCATCCAGGCTACGAACTGCCCCAGGTGCTGCGTACGTGAAAGCTTTGGTGATGGGCAGCAAAGGCGGCTATTGCCTGATGTGCTCTGCCAGGAAGTCGATCAGCGTCCGCACCGAAGGCAGCAGGCCCCGGCGGGATGGGAATACGGCATGGACGAAACCGCTGCGGGGCACCCACTGCGGAATGATGTCCTCCAGCCGCCCCTGTTCCAGGTCCTGATCGACCACCATCAGCGGTAGTTGCACGATGCCCACGCCATGCAGCGCCGCCTGGCGCAATGCGGTCATGTCGTCGGTGATGTAGCGGGGCGTGTGCCGCACCTCGGCATTCGCACCATCCGGTCCTTCCAGGCGCCACAGATGATCCCGCGGCGGCCCCCAGTCCAGGCTGGGCAGGTTGCTGAGATCGGCCGGCACCAGCGGCAGCTCGAGGCCTTTCAGGAACTCCGGGCTCGCCACCAGGCGCTGCGGGCTTTCTGCCAGGGTGCGCATCACCAGGCCGCTGTCTTCCAGGGGCGGAAAGCGCACGCGCAATGCCAGATCCAGCCCTTCGCCGATGACATCGACCCGGCGGTTGGTCGCGTCCAGATGGACCTGGACCTTCGGGTTCTCGGCCATGAACCGGCTGATCAGTTCGCCGATCCGATAGTGGAGCAGGGTGGTGGGGCAACTCATCCTGACGACACCCTGAGGTTCGGCACGGTTGCGTTCGATCACCTGACGTGCCGCCTCGGCCTCCACCAGCATCGCCACACAGTGCCGGTAATACTCCTGGCCCGTTTCGGTCACGGAGAAATGCCGGGTGGAGCGCTGCAGCAGGCGCACGCCCAGACGTTCTTCCAGCGTGGAAATTCGCCGGCTGAGTTTGGACTTGGGGGTGTTCAAGGCACGGCCGGCTGGTGCAAAGCCGCCGTGTTCGACTACCTGGGCGAAGTAGTAGAGGTCGTTGAGGTCTTCCACGATCGTTCACCAAATGGAACTGTGCGGGCAATTTAGCAGGTCTGGTGGGGCCGGAGTTGCAAATCCATTCGCAGGAGCGGGCCGACGTTATGACGGCCCGCCGAGGCTCACAGCAGCAGGCTGCGGATGTCCGCCAGTACGTCGCCGAGGCGCTTGGTGAAGCGCGCGGCGGCGGCGCCGTTGATCACTCGGTGATCGTAGGACAGCGACAGCGGCAGCATCAGGCGCGGCTGGAAGGCCTTGCCGTCCCACACCGGCTGCATGGCGGCCTTGGACACGCCAAGGATCGCCACTTCGGGCGCATTGACGATCGGCGTGAAGCCGGTGCCGCCAATGTGGCCGAGGCTGGAGATGGTGAAGCAGGCGCCTTGCATGTCGTCCGCCGAGAGCTTC
>NZ_JBHZGM010000065.1:0-3289 GCF_043392685.1 Metapseudomonas phytobenefica
GAAACGACGCATCGCCGATGGTAGTGTGGAGCTTCTCCATGTGAGAGTAGGTCATCGTCAAGCTTCTATCCCAAACCCCCGATACGCCCAGGCGTGTCGGGGGTTTGTCTTTGCGCGCGAGAAAATTCAAGTCCGCAACTGCGGATGTTCTGTTGCTTGATCCGTCCGCGTTCCGTGCGGACCGGATTTCTATGCAATCAGGATGTGCATGGATATGATGCGTGCCTCATTGTGAGCTGGATCCAGCACATGCTGACGCTATTGAAACTTCTGCAGGATGGACGCTTCCATTCGGGCCAGGCTCTGGGTGACGCTCTTGGTGTGAGTAGGAGTGCTGTCTGGAAGCAGTTGCAGCAACTGGAAGCGGATCTAGGTCTTCCTATTTATAAGGTTCGTGGTCGCGGTTATCGCTTGCAGAGTCCGCTGAGTCTGCTCGATCAGAACATCCTGGAGAAGGAGGGCTGCCCGTGGTCGCATCAGGTATTCGATTCGCTGGATTCCACTAATGCCGAAACGATGCGGCGTTTGGGGGCAGGCGTCGTGCCACCCTTCGCGGTTATCGCCGAGCGACAAACAGAAGGTAGGGGGCGGAGAGGGCGTCGATGGGTGAGTCCCTATGCTCAGAACCTCTACTACAGTCTCGCATTGCGCATTGATGGTGGGGCTCGCCAACTCGAAGGCCTCAGTCTGGTTGTTGGCCTGGCTGTGTTGAAGACATTGCGTTCATTTGGATTGGCCGAGTCTGGCCTCAAATGGCCAAACGATCTCCTTGTGGGTAATCGAAAGATTGCCGGCATTCTCCTCGAACTCCTTGGGGATCCTGCCGATATCTGCCATGTGGTGGTTGGCATAGGAATCAATGTGAACATGCAGCTATCCACCGAGGAAATCGGTCAGCCCTGGACCTCCATGCGCACAGAGGGTGGGGGGCTCGTAGACAGAAATGCATTGGTTACCCGCTTGAGTGCTTACCTGGAAGAGTACCTTGGGCGTCATAAGAGGGAGGGGTTCTCTGCTCTGCGTGCGGAGTGGGAGGGCGCCCATCTCTGGCAGGGGCGGTTCGTGAATCTGACCGCGGGAATACAGAACATCCAGGGAATGGTCATGGGGATCGACGCGACAGGCGCCTTGCGCCTCAGTGTCGATGGCGAAGAGCGAGCTTATAGCGGTGGAGAGCTCAGTTTGAGGTTGAGTGATGATTCTTGAGCTTGACTGCGGAAACAGCTTTATCAAATGGCGTGTGATCGACAGTGCGCAGTTGGTCGCGCTTGCAGGTGGTGTCGTCGGTTCCGATGAAGAGCTGATTTCTGCACTGCAAGCCACTGCAGGCTTGGCACTTGGCCAATGCCGACTGGTGAGTGTTCGTTCCGATGACGAAACTCGAGTGCTGACCGGTCGGCTGCAAGAAGTCTTCGGCGTGTCCTGCGTCTGTGCGTCGCCTGCCATTGAGATGGGCGGAGTTCGCAATGGTTACTCCGACTATCAGCGTCTTGGACTGGATCGTTGGCTGGCTGTCTTGGGGGCGTACCACATCGCTCGCAAACCTTGCCTGGTTCTTGATCTCGGTACGGCCGTCACATCCGACCTGGTCACGGCGGATGGGAAGCACCTTGGCGGATTCATCTGCCCGGGGATGCCGCTCATGCGCAATCAACTGCGAACCCATACCCGGCGAATTCGATATGACGACGAGGCTGCGGAAAAGGCGTTGCTCGACATGGCGCCCGGGCGCTCGACTGTCGAGGCGGTGGAGCGGGGCTGTCTATCGATGCTTCGCGGATTCGTCCAGGCGCAGATCGAACTGGCTGCCGAGTATCTAGGGGATGAGTTCGAGGTCTTCCTTACAGGCGGTGATGCGCTCCTGGTCAGGGATGTGCTGCCGCGTGCAAAAGTGTTGCCTGACCTGGTGTTCGTCGGCCTGGCGATCGCCTGTCCATTGCATTGAGGTTGATCCATGCGCTGGTTGTTTCTGTTCCTCCTGGTACTCAATCTCTTCTACTACGTCTGGCATCAGCAGCAGGCGCCTCTGCGGCCAAAGGAAGTGGAGACCCTTTCCCTGTATAAGGGGGGGCAGCAGAACATTCGGCTGCTCAGCGAGTCAGGGGGCGTCCAGCCGCGGCGCAGCTCAACTCCGGCTGCATCTGCCGAGGAGGCCGTATGCCTGTTCCTGGGTGGGTTCGAGCGCGAAGAGCGGGCTCGTGAAGTTGAGCAACGATTGATTAGCCTGGATGTACGCTCTGCAGTTCAGCCTGTCGACGCCGCAGCGGGCACGGACTACTGGGTATATCTTGCGCCTCTCGCTTCCAGAGAAGCGTCCCTGCGCCAGCTCAAGGAGCTTCAGGCGCGGAAGATTGACAGCTACATCGTGACCCAGGGTGACCTGGTCAACGGAATTTCCCTCGGTATCTTCCCCCGTATGGATTCTGCAGAGAGCGTAATGCAGCGGCTGCGAGATGCGGGTTATGAACCTTTCATGCGCGAACTATCTCGCGCGCACCGTGATTACTGGGTTCGCGTGGCCCCTGAAAGCCGCAGGTTGGTTGATGATTCGCTGCTCGAACAGCTGTCTCGAGATTTTTTGGGGCTAAAACATCAACTTATGTCGTGCGAGGGTGTTGCATCTCCTCGTTAGCTTGAATAGAATGGCGCCCGCTTCGCAGGGTAGCCCAGAAAGGTGAAATGCAAAGCTGCTGTCAAATGAAGCTAACCTCAAGATTTTAATGAGAAAAAGCTTGACAGTAGGGTGGCAGATGTTGAAAATGCCGCCTCACTTTGGAGGGGTTCCCGAGCGGCCAAAGGGATCAGACTGTAAATCTGACGTCATAGACTTCGAAGGTTCGAATCCTTCCCCCTCCACCAGATTCAAAGCGAGAGCTGCGAGCTCCGCGGGTATAGTTCAGTGGTAGAACCTCAGCCTTCCAAGCTGATGATGCGGGTTCGATTCCCGCTACCCGCTCCAGGTTTGCTGTTTTCGTAATGTGTTTGGCTCATGTAGCTCAGCTGGTAGAGCACACCCTTGGTAAGGGTGAGGTCAGCGGTTCAAATCCGCTCATGAGCTCCATCTCAACAAAGGCAGATATGAAAATATCTGCCTTTGTTTTAATGGTGGCGTGACTCGCTCAATTTTGATGGGAGACGTTCTCGATGGCTAAAGAAAAGTTTGAACGTAACAAACCGCACGTCAACGTCGGCACCATTGGTCACGTTGACCATGGCAAGACCACTCTGACTGCTGCTCTGACCAAGGTCTGCTCTGAGACCTGGGGTGGCGCGGCTCGCGCTTTCGATC
>NZ_JBHZGM010000066.1:0-2870 GCF_043392685.1 Metapseudomonas phytobenefica
AGAGGATGCCGATGGCGGCGGCGGTGAGCAGGAATCGCTCGACGCCGTCGTCATTGGCGCCGGGCACGAAGCGGCTGTAGTAGTGCAGCACCGCCGGGACGATGCCCGCCGCACCGTTGGTGGGCGCAGTGACCACGCGCCCGCCGGTGGCATTCTCCTCGTTCACCGCCAGGGCGTAGAGGTTGACCCAGTCGAGCACGCTGAGGCTGTCCTTGAGGGCGGCCTCCGGGCGCTCGCTGAGCTGGCGGTACAGCGCGGCGGCGCGGCGCTTGACCTTGAGTCCGCCGGGCATGATGCCTTCCTTGCGGCAGCCGGCTTTCACGCAGTCCTGCATCACCTGCCAGATCTTCATCAACCCGGCGCTGGTGTCCGCCGGGCTGCGCCAGGCCTTCTCGTTCTCGCGCATCAGGCTGCTGATGGACAGGCCCGTCGTGCTGCAATGGGCGAGCAGGTCCCGGGCGGTCTTGAACGGGTAGGGCAGCGGCGTGCTGTCCTCGACGATGCGGTCCAGGCCAGCGGCTTCCTCGTCCACCACGAAGCCGCCGCCCACCGAGTAGTACTCGCGGGAGCGGATCTGGATGCCGGCGTCGTCGAAGGCGCGGAAGATCATGCCGTTGGGGTGGTAGGGGAGCGGCTTGCGGATCAGCGCCAGGTGCTCCTTTTCCACGAAGGGAATCGGGCGTTCCCCCAGCAGGTTGATGGAGCCGATTTCCCGAATGGTCGCCAGGCGCAGTTCTACCGTGCCGGTGTCCACCAGGTCCGGGTGCTCGCCCTCCAGTCCGAGCAGCACGGCCTTGTCGCTGCCGTGGCCTTTGCCGGTGGCGCCGAGGGAGCCATACAGCTCCGCCCGGACGCTGGCTACTCGCTCCAGAAGGTGGTCCCGCTTCAACCCCTCGGCGAAACGCGCGGCGGCGCGCATCGGCCCCACGGTGTGGGAGCTGGAGGGGCCGATGCCCACCTTGAACAGATCGAAAACGCTGAGCGACATAGTTCGACTCCCGGAACAGGGATCAGGCCGGGTACACGGGGAAGCGCGCGCAGAGCGCCGCGACCTGCTTGGCCACCTGGGCTTCCACGTCGGCATCGCCGAGATGGTCGAGGATGTCGCAGATCCAGCTCGCCAGGGCGCGGCATTCCGGCTCCTCGAAGCCACGGGTGGTCACCGCCGGGGTGCCGATGCGCAGGCCCGAGGTCACGAAGGGCGACTGCGGGTCGTTCGGCACTGCGTTCTTGTTCACGGTGATGTGGGCGCGGCCAAGCGCGGCGTCGGCGTCTTTGCCGGTGATGCCCTGGCGGATCAGGCTGACCAGGAACAGGTGGTTGTCGGTACCGCCGGACACCACGTCGTAGCCACGCTCGACGAACACCCTGGCCATGGCCTTGGCGTTCTTGATCACCTGGGCCTGGTACTCCTTGAAGTCCGGCTCCAGCGCTTCCTTGAAGCACACCGCCTTGGCGGCGATCACGTGCATCAGCGGGCCGCCCTGGGCGCCGGGAAAGACGGCGGAGTTCAGCTTCTTCTCGATCTCGTCATTCTTGCGAGCGAGGATCAGGCCGCCACGGGGGCCGCGCAGGGTCTTGTGGGTGGTGGTGGTGACCACGTCGGCGTAAGGCAGCGGGTTCGGATACAGGCCAGCAGCGACCAGACCGGCGACGTGGGCCATGTCGACGAACAGCAGTGCACCCACCTTGTCGGCGATGGCGCGGAAGCGTGGGAAGTCGAGGGTCTTGGAGTAGGCGGAGAAGCCGGCGACGATCATCTTCGGCTTGTGCTCCACGGCCAGGCGCTCGACCTCGTCGTAGTCGATCAGGCCATTGCCATCGATGCCGTATTGCACCGCGTTGTACAGCTTGCCGGAGGACGACACCTTGGCACCGTGGGTCAGGTGGCCACCGTGGGCCAGGCTCATGCCGAGGATGGTGTCGCCGGCGTTCAGCAGGGCCAGGTAGACGGCGCTGTTGGCCTGGGAGCCGGAGTGCGGCTGGACGTTGGCGTAGTCGGCGCCGAACAGCTGCTTGGCGCGGTCGATGGCCAGCTGCTCGACCTTGTCGACGAACTCGCAGCCACCGTAGTAGCGCTTGCCCGGGTAGCCTTCGGCGTACTTGTTGGTCAGCTCGCTGCCCTGGGCCTGCATCACCTGCGGGCTGGTGTAGTTCTCCGAGGCGATCAGCTCGATATGGTCTTCCTGGCGCTGGGCCTCGCGGCGGATGGCGTCGAACAGGGCGGGGTCGAAGTCGGAGAGGGTCAGGCTCTTGTGGAACATGGTGGTTTTCCTTCTTGTTCGGTTGAGTGCAGCGCAAAGGGGCTCGCTGTAGGAGCGAGCTTGCTCGCGAATAGCTCGGGCAGAGTGCTTCGCCAGCAAGCTGGCTCCTACATGAGGGCCGTCAGGCGTCCTGATAGGCCTCGATGGACGGGCAGGCGCAGACCAGGTTGCGGTCGCCGTAGACGTTGTCCACGCGGCCCACCGGCGGCCAGTACTTGCCGTCCACCAGGCTGGCGCTGGGGTACACGGCCAGTTCGCGGCTGTAGCGGTGGGTCCACTCGCCGACCAGCTCTTGCGCGGTGTGCGGGGCGTTCTTCAGCGGGTTGTCGTCCTTGTCCAGTTCGCCGTTCTCCACCGCGCGGATTTCCTCGCGGATGCGGATCATGGCGTCGCAGAAGCGGTCCAGCTCTTCCTTCGACTCGCTTTCGGTGGGCTCGATCATCAGCGTGCCGGGCACCGGGAAGCTCATGGTCGGGGCATGGAAGCCGAAGTCGATCAGGCGCTTGGCGACGTCGTCGACGCTGATGCCGCTGGTGTCCTTGAGCGGACGCAGGTCGAGGATGCACTCGTGGGCCACCAGGCCGTTGCTGCCGGTGTAGAGCACCG
>NZ_JBHZGM010000067.1:0-2818 GCF_043392685.1 Metapseudomonas phytobenefica
CCAGGCCATCGCCCTGCTCAAGCGCGCCAAGAACCACCTCAACCACTCCAGCGTCCTGGCCCAGGACCTGAGCACCGAAATTTCCGAGTTCACCGCCGCCTATGAGCGGAAGGAGCAGCAGTCGTGACCGACGAGCAACTTGAACAACAACGGCGCCTTTACGAAGCGGCCTACGAAGCAAAGGCCAAGGCCCTCGGCTACGACTTTGACTCGGCAGTGATGGTGCGGGACATCGCCGGGCTCTACGTCGTACCCAGCGTTCAAACCGGCTGGTGGGCATGGCAAACCGCGATTGCCGGGCAGTCCAGCATCTGCTGCTGGACCTATGACAGCGACAGCTTCTCCTGGGACACCGGCTGCGGCGAGAAGTGGACGCTGATGGATGGCGGGCCGAAGGAGAACGGCATGCACTTCTGCCATGCCTGCGGCGGGAAACTGGAGGAAGAGAGCCATGGCTGAGCGAGCCCAACGCCACAACGCCGCGGTTACCGACGAAGCAGCAGCTGGAGCCTGTGGGCTGGATGGCGAGCAGCTAACTCAGATGTTGCTCGAGGAAAACCAGGAATTGCAGTTCCAAGTCGAGAAACTGAGGCAGATGAACCAGCACCTGATCGGAGGTCTGGCGATTCTTGGCTCAGGATCTGTGATCACGATCTTGCTGATCCTATGGATTACGGGAGGCACGCCATGACAAATCGAGCCCCACGCCACAGCGCCATGGTCGATTTCATGCAGTACAGCAAGCGGGAGACCGTTGTACTGGAAGAGGATCACCTGAAGGTGGAGAAGGAGAGGGACCAGTTCAAGAACGAGCTCGAAGCGCTGCGGAAGGATGCTGAGCGTTACAGGTGGCTCCGTGATGAGTGCCATCTGTTCGAGCACTACCGAAAGGCGACAGGGCATGTAGCCAAATTCGATGACGAGATTGACGCCGCGATGAGCAAGGAGCCGACGCCTTGATTGACTGGAACCTGATCCTGTCGCTCGCGCACCAGGGCCGATACGACGAGCTGGAGAAGATGAGCGTGACCATGGGTGGCGAGCCCGCCGAGGGCATCACCGAGGGCTGGCTGAAAGCCATGTTCACCGGAGACAAGGCGCACTGGTTCCGCCAGTTCAGCGCCGCCGAGCTCTCCAAGTTCGGTCGGGTCAGGCGCTGGATCAGCGCCTGCGGCGTCAAGGCGTACTCCCACGACAAGGCGCCGATGTTCCTCCCCGGCAACTTCCCCCGCTGCCAGTCCTGCGAATCCAAGCGTCGGCGCATGAAGCGAGGAATAGGCTGATGAAAAAGCGCGCGCCATATACCCCGTGCAAGCTCTATATCGACGGCGCAGATGGTTTGCAGGCAGGAGACTACATCACCACCTCGGGCGGCTCGGCTTACCTGGTACAGCAGGTTCGCCAGAACGGCCGGCGCCCCGAGCGCAAACACCTGCAATGCCTGCGATGGCCTGCTGCCGAAATTCCAGATGACGCCAGGTGCTACCAACTGACCTGGTATCGCCGCTGACCCCTTCCCCACCTACCCCACCAGCTGCCGGCGAGAGTCGGCGGAGAGAATTCGCATGTCCGAGATTCAAGAGAAAGTCCTGCACTGGATCGCCACCGGGCGCGTCGGCGCCAGCTCCAAGACGATGGCCCTGGCCGCCTGCGGCCTGCCGAACGAGGGCGATTACCCTCACGACCCGGATGACCTGAACCGCTGCCTGCTGCTGTTGGAAGCGGTGCCAGAGGTCAGGCAGCACTTCGACAAGATCGGAGCACTCGGCGTGGTCTGGAGTCGCCTTGCTGCGCGCTGGGACGAGATCGAGCAGTCATTCCTCGATGAGGTCGGCTTGAACTGGAGCAAGTCCGATAACGCGCCGAAGACCTACCGACTGATGAGAGAGGTGATTGGCGAAGAGCCCGGCGTGGTCCGGTTTGGCGCCATGAGCTTCCGCACCAAATAGCCCAGCCCCAGCGCTGACCAGCGAGGTATCCAACATGGCCGCAACAGAAAGAATCATCGACCGCTTCATTCGCCTCGACGAGGTGCTTCACATCACCGGCCTGGGCCGCAACACGGTCTACCGTCGAATGAGGGAGGGCACCTTCCCGAAACAGGTTAGAATAGGGCCCAATTCGGTCGCCTGGCGCCAGTCGGACATCTCCCAGTGGATGTCGGCTTTCACCGCCTGCAACGATCAATCAGTACACTGAGCAGTACACCCAGTACTGCTCCACCCATAAATCCCGCATCACCTCTGCTATACAGGCATTTCAGTGGAAATCTTCAAGGAATTCATCTTCGAAGCCGCGCACCGGCTCCCTCACGTGCCTGCCGGCCACAAGTGCGGCCGCCTGCACGGCCACTCCTTCCGCGTGGCCATCTATATCGAGGGTGAGCCCGATCCCTATACCGGCTGGATCCGCGACTTCTCCGAACTCAAGGCCATCTTCAAGCCGCTCTACGAGCAGCTCGACCACAACTACCTCAATGAGATCCCCGGCCTGGAAAACCCCACCAGCGAAGTCCTCGCCAAATGGATCTGGCAACAGCTCAAACCCCTGCTCCCGGAGCTCTCCCGTATCCGCATCCACGAGACCTGCACCAGTGGCTGCGAATATCGCGGCGACTGACAGCTCCCGAATGAAAAAAGGGCCCATCGATGATGGGCCTTTTTTCATTCGGACTGACCAGAACTTTCTGCTGCGCAAAGACAAACCCCCGACACGCCTGGGCGTATCGGGGGTTTGGGATAGAAGCTTGACGATGACCTACTCTCACATGGAGAAGCTCCACACTACCATCGGCGATGCGTCGTTTCACTGCTGAGTT
>NZ_JBHZGM010000068.1:0-2755 GCF_043392685.1 Metapseudomonas phytobenefica
TGCTCGCGGTGGCTAAAAACACCGAAGTGAGCGGATGACTTGACCGATTTTGGTCGAATCGCCGCTTTTAAAATCGGCAAGGGCAGAAGTCGGCCGGAAATGCAGGGCTACTTCAGACCATCCCTAGCGAGCCTTATGGGGTTGATTGAGTATTCTATTAGTTATATTTGTTGTGCAGTTGAAGCTACTGAACGGCTCACTAAAAGTAAGGAGGCAAACTTAATGCTTCAGATTGGCAGGGTTTCCTCTAGGTGAGCGAGTCAAATTAGTCGCATTCGCTGAGCCGGTATCTTCAAAGCATCGCGCAGGGACAAGCCACTTTCAACTGATGATACATAACCGCATCCGTCAGAAGTTAATCGATGCATGTGATAACCCCCGAAGAGATGTGCTCAATTGCTTTGAGATATTTTGAAATTCCCAGGTTTAGCCGATCAAAAGATATTAAGCTTTCGCCATATTGGTTTGAGAAATGCTATTTAAATAAATCGGGAATATTATCGTAAGGGCGGAGCGATTTTCTCGAGATAAATTTCGTTAAATGCTGCATCTATCCACTTGACGCATTGATTGAATTGATATAAAAAAGCGATTGATATCACAATGATGCCGCGACCTTAATTTTGCTCGGCGGAGCTCTGCAGTGCCAGGGATTGATGATCTAAAAAGCCTACTCGCACGCGATCGCGTAGCCAGAATAGTTGAACACTATAAGAGTAACAAAACAGAGGATCAAAGTAAGCTCATGGCAAACCACACTGATGTCGTTGCTGCGATTGATGGATATTTGGCAAGCGTTGATCTCGACGCCTCTCTTAGAGAAGGTATCAAAAAAATAGTCCGCGCCAATTTGGCTGAAGCGGCAACTACTGCCCACATAAAAGATCGTCTAGGTATACTATTTGAGTACGAGAAAAATTACTTGAGCCTAATTAAAGAGTTCAAGGAAGAGATAAAATTTGTAGGCGCACTCCAAGAAGACCTGAGGAAGGAAAGGGCAAAATTTTTCTCAGATACACTAAAAGATGTATCGGAAACTCTTAAGGATTCGCAGGTGGCTAGTGATGTGGCCAGTAAATGGATTCAAGAATTGGTTTCCAGTTACACAAAAAGTCTTGATTTCTCGTCGGGTCTTGTGGAGGAAAATACCTTCGATATGGTAGGGCAAATACGCAAATTTGCTAAGGAGTCAGTGGACAAAGCTGGCCGCCCGCAATCGAATGAAATCGCGTGAGTTGGAACTTTGCCTGCAGAGCTTAAAGCTCTCTAGGCAAAATCTTGCAGGTGGTTTTCTGCAAGAAAGTCCCAGTTTGTACTCGGCGATGTTTCAGTATGAAACGTCGCCAAGTAGCATGGAAATTGCGCAGCGTAAGTTTTTTTTTGAGTGGTTGATAAGCCATCCGGTCACTTTTGGACAAATTCTGCAGAGAGCTCTTGAAAGCCAGGAGCATCTTGATCGTGATGCGTCGACGCATGCGTTTCTGAAAAGTTATAAAGCCCTACTTGAAAGATTCATTGCTGACAAAGGATCGGGTAGTAGCTGGCAAAGTGACGAGCTTCAGGTGCTGGCTGCTGACTATATATTAAGTCTAGGGAGTCTTCTTGAAATAAGCGCTGGCGCAAACAAGAAGTTAGAAGTGCTTCGGTATCAGAGCGAAAAATCAAAAACGATCTTCGATAGAACATTCAAGGAACTGATGGGGGGAAATGATGGCTTGGTATAGCGTCCTAGACAAACTCGACGACATAATTTATGAGCCAATTAAGCTTGTTACTGATTGGGCTAGAGAGCCACTTAAAGCGCGCGAGCACTCCAGAGAACTAGAGAGAGAAGAGCGCAGGCAGAGACTAGAGGCTGAAATCAGGAAGGAAGAAAAAATTCTTGAGGCTCAGCTATCTGAGAATAGTCGGAATCTAGATGCAGATATTGAAATCAGGAAAAAAACTGAAGTACAACGAATTCTTACGGAAATTGATACTCTAAGGAAAGATAAGGATTTCCAAAGAATGCAAGCAGTTTCTGATGCTATTATGAAATATCAGGAAAAGCTAACTGCATTAAATATAAGCGCAATAAATGCAATTGGCAATATGCAATTGGATTTGCGTGAAAAGGCTCAAGATCTAGTTTATGAGAAAACTATAAAATATAAAGAGCTCCAAGATAGCGCTCACCATCAGGCTTATATGGAGATTCAGAAAATCGAGGAGTCTTTTGCAGGAAATGAGTTCGCAAAAAACATTCTCTATAAATCCGTGGATCAGCGTCTAGCCAATATTATAATTACAGCACAAAAATTCTTGGAAGAGCTAAATAATGATATTGCCGTTCTCAACAAAAGTATTAATCTACTGACCGAGCAGGGTCAGACCTTCATAGAAAGTCACTTAGAAAAATTCCATGTCGTTTCAGACGGAAGTCTAATGTTGCCGTCAGCCGAGACTAGCCTTATCGAAAAGACGTGAACGAGAGCAGGTCAAGTGTAAGGCCGCCGAACGGTTTAAATAGTGACCAGCGTGCTTCTTCGAGGTGACCCCATGGTGTTGATCTTTTCGCCATGTTGGGTGCATAACCTGCGTGGTACAAAGACTGCTACTGGTTGACCTATGGGCGACGCTGATCTGCTGGTATCCGCTCCATAAACCCCACCTGCCCATAGCCTGCTGATCATTGGATGCTGAGCTCCCGTTTTCACTGGAGCTCACCACCATGATGCGTCCCGACGCCAAGGTGCAGAAGGTCTACCTCTATCCC
>NZ_JBHZGM010000069.1:0-2580 GCF_043392685.1 Metapseudomonas phytobenefica
GTTTAGGGTTTTCTCAAAACCCAAGCAGTATTGAACTGAAGAGTTTGATCATGGCTCAGATTGAACGCTGGCGGCAGGCCTAACACATGCAAGTCGAGCGGCAGCGGGTCCTTCGGGATGCCGGCGAGCGGCGGACGGGTGAGTAATGCCTAGGAATCTGCCTGGTAGTGGGGGATAACGTTCGGAAACGGGCGCTAATACCGCATACGTCCTACGGGAGAAAGTGGGGGATCTTCGGACCTCACGCTATCAGATGAGCCTAGGTCGGATTAGCTAGTTGGTGGGGTAATGGCTCACCAAGGCGACGATCCGTAACTGGTCTGAGAGGATGATCAGTCACACTGGAACTGAGACACGGTCCAGACTCCTACGGGAGGCAGCAGTGGGGAATATTGGACAATGGGCGAAAGCCTGATCCAGCCATGCCGCGTGTGTGAAGAAGGTCTTCGGATTGTAAAGCACTTTAAGTTGGGAGGAAGGGCAGTAAGTTAATACCTTGCTGTTTTGACGTTACCAACAGAATAAGCACCGGCTAACTTCGTGCCAGCAGCCGCGGTAATACGAAGGGTGCAAGCGTTAATCGGAATTACTGGGCGTAAAGCGCGCGTAGGTGGTTCAGCAAGTTGGAGGTGAAATCCCCGGGCTCAACCTGGGAACTGCCTCCAAAACTACTGAGCTAGAGTACGGTAGAGGGTAGTGGAATTTCCTGTGTAGCGGTGAAATGCGTAGATATAGGAAGGAACACCAGTGGCGAAGGCGACTACCTGGACTGATACTGACACTGAGGTGCGAAAGCGTGGGGAGCAAACAGGATTAGATACCCTGGTAGTCCACGCCGTAAACGATGTCGACTAGCCGTTGGGATCCTTGAGATCTTAGTGGCGCAGCTAACGCGATAAGTCGACCGCCTGGGGAGTACGGCCGCAAGGTTAAAACTCAAATGAATTGACGGGGGCCCGCACAAGCGGTGGAGCATGTGGTTTAATTCGAAGCAACGCGAAGAACCTTACCTGGCCTTGACATGCTGAGAACTTTCCAGAGATGGATTGGTGCCTTCGGGAACTCAGACACAGGTGCTGCATGGCTGTCGTCAGCTCGTGTCGTGAGATGTTGGGTTAAGTCCCGTAACGAGCGCAACCCTTGTCCTTAGTTACCAGCACCTCGGGTGGGCACTCTAAGGAGACTGCCGGTGACAAACCGGAGGAAGGTGGGGATGACGTCAAGTCATCATGGCCCTTACGGCCAGGGCTACACACGTGCTACAATGGTCGGTACAAAGGGTTGCCAAACCGCGAGGTGGAGCTAATCCCATAAAACCGATCGTAGTCCGGATCGCAGTCTGCAACTCGACTGCGTGAAGTCGGAATCGCTAGTAATCGTGAATCAGAATGTCACGGTGAATACGTTCCCGGGCCTTGTACACACCGCCCGTCACACCATGGGAGTGGGTTGCTCCAGAAGTAGCTAGTCTAACCGCAAGGGGGACGGTTACCACGGAGTGATTCATGACTGGGGTGAAGTCGTAACAAGGTAGCCGTAGGGGAACCTGCGGCTGGATCACCTCCTTAATCGAAGACATCGGCTTCTTCATAAGTTCCCACACGAATTGCTTGATTCAATTGCGAAGGCGATTGGGTCTGTAGCTCAGTTGGTTAGAGCGCACCCCTGATAAGGGTGAGGTCGGCAGTTCGAATCTGCCCAGACCCACCAATTGTCGCGGGGTCGAATGACCGGTTGACATTGGGGCCATAGCTCAGCTGGGAGAGCGCCTGCTTTGCACGCAGGAGGTCAGGAGTTCGATCCTCCTTGGCTCCACCACTCTCCGGCAGGCCAAGAGCTCAGAATTGAATATCCGTGGTTGGATATTGAATTCTGGACTTTGTTCAGAATCGTTCTTTAAAAATTCGGGTATGTGATAGAAGTGACTCATTGAGTGTTTCACTGCACTTAATGATTCAAGGCAAAATTTGCGAGTTCAAGCGCGAATTTTCGGCGAATGTCGTCTTCACACCAGAATCGCAGGCAGATTGCTTGGGGTTATATGGTCAAGTGAAGAAGCGCATACGGTGGATGCCTTGGCAGTCAGAGGCGATGAAAGACGTGGTAGCCTGCGATAAGCTTCGGGGAGTCGGCAAACAGACTGTGATCCGGAGATCTCTGAATGGGGGAACCCACTCAGCACAAGCTGGGTATCTTGCACTGAATCCATAGGTGCAAGAGGCGAACCAGGGGAACTGAAACATCTAAGTACCCTGAGGAACAGAAATCAACCGAGATTCCCTTAGTAGTGGCGAGCGAACGGGGACTAGCCCTTAAGCTTCTTGGATTTTAGCGGAACGCTCTGGAAAGTGCGGCCATAGTGGGTGATAGCCCCGTACGCGAAAGGGTCCAGGAAGTGAAATCGAGTAGGACGGAGCACGTGAAACTTTGTCTGAATATGGGGGGACCATCCTCCAAGGCTAAATACTACTGACTGACCGATAGTGAACCAGTACCGTGAGGGAAAGGCGAAAAGAACCCCGGAGAGGGGAGTGAAATAGAACCTGAAACCGTATGCGTACAAGCAGTGGGAGCCTACTT
>NZ_JBHZGM010000070.1:0-2475 GCF_043392685.1 Metapseudomonas phytobenefica
TGCCCTAACCCCGACCAGTGCCTTGCGCCGGAGCCGCCCATCGTCAAGGACTCCAAGCCCTGCAACTACATGTCCGACGGGCAGATTGTCGGCTGTGAGTCGCAGGAATTCGAAGGCAACCCCGGCGAAATGAACTGTGGCATTTTCAGTGCTGGCGGCACCTACGAATGTCGCCGTAAGGAACCCACCAGCAACGGCATCCAGATCGCCACTCAGATCGAAACCAAGGACAACGGCAACGGCACCACGACCACCACCAAGACCGACACCATCACGCAGACCAAGTGCATCGGCGCCAATTCCTGCGTCACCAACGTTTCCAACAACAAGACCACGGTCGTTAAGGACGGCAACGGCAACACGCTGTCCACCGGCACCCAATGCACCGGCCCGGCCTGCTCCAGCGGCGGCAAGGGCGACTCTGACGGCGACGGCGTGAAGGACTGTGTCACTGGCAACTGTGAGGAAGAGGAGGGCGGCGAGTACGGCGCACCGGAAATGCCCGAACTGGAGGAAACCGAGGAAATCGGTGATTCGACCTCGGCCTATTACGCGCGGATCCTCAATGCGCCCATCGTCCAGGCGGTGACCTCGATCAGCGTGCCCACTGGCGGCACCTGCCCGACCGGCACCGCTGACACCTTCATGGGGGCGATCTCCTTCGACACGTTCTGCCAACTGGCGCCCCAGGTGCTGGCTGGCTTGGTCTGGCTGTTCCGTGCCATCTGGGCCTGGGCGGCCATTCGACTCTTCTTCACGGCGTGAGGTGAACGATGGACAGCATTATCAATTGGCTCAAGGAAACCTTGGTTTCGCTGCTCGACTGGTTGCTCGAAATCATCTTGTGGGCGCCGAAAAAGGTTTGGGGCCTGCTGCTCGATGGTTTGGCTAGCGTGATCGAAAGCCTGCCGGTGCCGTCGTTCCTGGGCTCGGTGGAGAGCTTCTTCGCCAACATTCCGGCGAGCGTTGTCTACTTCTTTCAGTTCTTCGCCATTGGCGAGGGGCTGGCGATGATCACGCTTGCGCTTGTACTGCGCTTTGCGCTGCGGCGCATTCCGCTGATCGGCTAAGGGGAGGGTAGGGACATGGCCCTCAACGGCTATTTCGGCAAGCCGGGATCCGGCAAGTCGTATTCGGTGGTCGAGTACGTGGTCATTCCGGCCCTGCAGAAGGGCCGCCACGTCGTGACCAACATCCCCTTAGAGGCGGATCTGCTCACCCAGGTCTACGGCGGGCGGATTACCCAGCTGCCGCTGGATGCGCTGGACGATCCGCAATTGCCCGAGCTGATTCCGCACGGCGCCGTCGCGGTGATTGACGAATGCTGGCGGCGTTGGCCCAGCGGTCAGAAGGTCAACAAGGCGTCGGTCGATGACCTGCAATGGCTCAAGGAACACCGTCACCGCGTGGACGGTGAGGGGAACGCCATGCAGGTCGTATTGGTCACGCAGGATCCCGCGGATCTCGCGGCCTGGGTGCGCAAGCTGATTGCGCATAGCTTTCACATGCACAAGCTAGAGGAAGTCGGTGCGGCCAAGCGCTTCGGCATCAAGGTGTATCGCGGCTGCCCGACCGGTGAACGGATCCCGGAGAAGCTCTTGATTCGTGAGGCCTACGGCACCTACAAGCCGGAGATCTACCAGTACTACCGCAGCGCCACGCAGAGTCAGACGCTCGACGTCGGTGACGAAAAGGCCATGGATAAGCGCGTGTCGGTTTGGGGCAGCTGGCAAATGATCACGATCCTGGTCTTCGTGCCGCTCGCGCTGTCCATCGGCGGTTATCTGCTGTACGACTACTTCGCCAGCAAGCTCGCGCCGCAGAAGGAAGTGGCTGAAGTTGTTCAGGAAGTTCCGCAACCGGTCGCGCAGGCGGCACCGTCGCATCTGGTTAACCCGTGGCCCGAGGACATGCTGCCGGCTGCGCCTGTGCCGGCTCAGGCGCAGACGGTTGCCGCTCCGGTGGCCGTTGATCCGCCGTTGTCCGGTCTTTGGCGTATTGGTGGCTTTATTCGGCGCAGCGACAAGCCTCGGGATCCCAACTGGCAGTCGATTGGTGGTTACAACCAGCCAGACGTAACGGATCCGCAAGCTCGTGAGAACTGGGCGCCCGATCAGGTGTTGTTGCGCTCGATGTTCGGTACGCGCCGCATCACGATGGACCAGTGCAAGACCTATCCGGACGGCGTGCAGGTGTATTGCGACGTGGACGGCGAACGGGTCACCGCCTGGAGCGGCCAGCAAACCGTCTCAACCATCGCTCCGAACGTCAGCAGTCCTGGCGGTGGTGTTGCCCCGAGCGGCGAGCGGAGCGACCCGGCCGGGGCAACACCAGCCTTCCAGGCATCCCGTCAACCGGTTCGCGTTACCGTAGTCGAGGATACTAGCCGCACCCCGCGAACCCTGACCGCCGTTCCTGCTGGCAATCAACCTGCAGGTAACGCAAGTCTTTGATTTATAAGGGGCTTCGCATAAT
>NZ_JBHZGM010000071.1:0-2010 GCF_043392685.1 Metapseudomonas phytobenefica
GTATCCGCTCCATAAACCCCACCTGCCCATAGCCTGCTGATCATTGGATGCTGAGCTCCCGTTTTCACTGGAGCTCACCACCATGATGCGTCCCGACGCCAAGGTGCAGAAGGTCTACCTCTATCCCAAGCCCGTCGACTTTCGCAAATCCATCAACGGCCTGGCCGCCCTGGTTGAACTGGACATCAAGGTGGAAGTGTTCAACCCGGTGCTGTTCGTGTTCCTCAATCGCACCCGTAGCCAGGTCAAGATCCTCTATTGGGAGCGCAATGGCTTCTGCCTGTGGCTCAAGCGCCTGGAAGCCGAGCGTTTCAAGACCAAGCCCGATGCTGGCGACGAGGCCATCGAACTGACTGTCGATGAGTTGAACTGGCTGCTCGACGGCATCGACCTGTGGCGTAACCGGCCGCACCAGGTACTGACGCCGCGCTTCGTGGCCTGAGCCGGTATAATCCGGCGCCATGAAATCTGGCGCCGACAACCTTCCCGACGATCCCATCCTGCTCAAGGCGTTGGTTCTGCAATTACAGGAACAGGTCGCCCTGCTGCGCCACAAACTGTTCTCACCCAAATCCGAGCGCAGCCCCGAAGACGCCGACTCGCCGCAACTGGCCATGTTCAACGAGGCCGAAGAGCTGATCGAAGAGCCGGCCGCCGCGCCAAGCGAAGCCGAAGAAGTCGTTGCGCCGGTCAAGCGTCGTGGCAAACGCAAGCCGCTGCCGGCCCACCTGCCGCGCGTGGAAATCGTCCATACACTACCCGAGCACGAGCTGACCTGCGCCTGCGGTTGCCGCAAGCAGGAGATCGGCGAAGAGACCAGCGAGCAGTTGGAGATCATCCCGATGCAGGTGCGGGTGCTCCGTCATATCCGCAAGACCTACGCCTGCAAGGCCTGCGAAGCCGCCCCGGTCACCGCTGACAAACCGGCGCAACTGATTGAGAAAAGCCTGGCCAGCCCCAGCGTGCTGGCCATGCTGTTGACCACCAAGTACGCCGATGGCATCCCGCTGTATCGTTTCGAGAAGATGCTCAGTCGCCACGGTATCGACATCCCCCGCCAGACCCTGGCGCGCTGGGTGATCCAGTCTGGCGAACAGTTGCAGCCCCTGCTCAACCTCATGCGCGACCAGTTGCTGGGTTACCCGGTGTTGCACTGCGACGAAACCCGGCTGCAGGTCTTGCATGAACCTGGGCGAGATCCCACGGCGCAGTCCTGGATGTGGGTGCAAAGCGGCGGTCCACCGGAGCAACCGGTCGTCCTGTTCGACTACAGCACCAGCCGTGCGCAGGACGTGCCGTTGCGCCTGCTCGAAGGCTATCGCGGCTACCTGATGACCGACGACTACGCCGGCTACAACGCCGTGGCCATGCAGGAGGGCATCGAACGCCTGGGCTGCTGGGCACATGCGCGGCGCAAGTTCGTCGAAGCGCAGAAGGTGCAGCCCAAGGGCAAAACCGGCCGGGCCGACATGGCGCTGAACCTGATCAACAAGCTCTACGGCATCGAGCGTGACCTGAAAGAGGCCAACGACAGCGAACGCCTGACCGCCCGTCAGCAACGCAGCCAGCCACTGCTCGACCAGCTCAAGGCCTGGCTGGACAAGACCCAGCCGCAGGTCGCCGGGCAGACGGCCCTGGGCAAGGCGGTGAACTACCTGGCCAGCAACTGGAGCCGGCTGGTGCGCTACGTCGAAGGTGGACATCTGCCGATCGACAACAACCGCGCCGAGAATGCCATCCGCCCGTTCGTCATCGGCCGCAAGAACTGGCTGTTCAGCGACACGCCCAAGGGCGCCACGGCCAGCGCGCAGGTCTACAGCCTGATCGAAACCGCCAAGGCCAATGGCCAGGAGCCTTACGCCTGGCTGCGCCACATCCTCGAACGCCTGCCAACCGCCAGCAGCGTTGAGGATTACGAAGCACTGCTGCCGTGGAACTGCTCGCCAGCTTCTGTCCCGGCTTCCTGAAAACAAACCCCGTCCAGGCGGACGGGATTTATGGAGCGCTTAC
>NZ_JBHZGM010000072.1:0-1986 GCF_043392685.1 Metapseudomonas phytobenefica
GAGCGGTAGAGGAGCGTTCTGTAAGCCTGTGAAGGTGAGTTGAGAAGCTTGCTGGAGGTATCAGAAGTGCGAATGCTGACATGAGTAACGACAATGCGAGTGAAAAACTCGCACGCCGAAAGACCAAGGGTTCCTGCGCAACGTTAATCGACGCAGGGTGAGTCGGCCCCTAAGGCGAGGCAGAAATGCGTAGTCGATGGGAAGCGGGTTAATATTCCCGCACTTCTAGTTACTGCGATGGAGGGACGGAGAAGGCTAGGCCAGCTTGGCGTTGGTTGTCCAAGTTTAAGGTGGTAGGCCGAACACTTAGGCAAATCCGGGTGTTCAAGGCCGAGAGCTGATGACGAGTGTTCTTCTAGAACACGAAGTGGTTGATGCCATGCTTCCAGGAAAAGCTTCTAAGCTTCAGGTAACTAGGAACCGTACCCCAAACCGACACAGGTGGTTGGGTAGAGAATACCAAGGCGCTTGAGAGAACTCGGGTGAAGGAACTAGGCAAAATGGCACCGTAACTTCGGGAGAAGGTGCGCCGGTGAGGGTGAACGATTTACTCGGTAAGCCCATGCCGGTCGAAGATACCAGGCCGCTGCGACTGTTTATTAAAAACACAGCACTCTGCAAACACGAAAGTGGACGTATAGGGTGTGACGCCTGCCCGGTGCCGGAAGGTTAATTGATGGGGTTAGCGCAAGCGAAGCTCTTGATCGAAGCCCCGGTAAACGGCGGCCGTAACTATAACGGTCCTAAGGTAGCGAAATTCCTTGTCGGGTAAGTTCCGACCTGCACGAATGGCGTAACGATGGCGGCGCTGTCTCCACCCGAGACTCAGTGAAATTGAAATCGCTGTGAAGATGCAGTGTATCCGCGGCTAGACGGAAAGACCCCGTGAACCTTTACTGTAGCTTTGCACTGGACTTTGAGCCTGCTTGTGTAGGATAGGTGGGAGGCTTTGAAGCGAGGACGCCAGTTCTCGTGGAGCCATCCTTGAAATACCACCCTGGCATGCTTGAGGTTCTAACTCTGGTCCGTCATCCGGATCGAGGACAGTGTATGGTGGGCAGTTTGACTGGGGCGGTCTCCTCCTAAAGAGTAACGGAGGAGTACGAAGGTGCGCTCAGACCGGTCGGAAATCGGTCGCAGAGTATAAAGGCAAAAGCGCGCTTGACTGCGAGACAGACACGTCGAGCAGGTACGAAAGTAGGTCTTAGTGATCCGGTGGTTCTGTATGGAAGGGCCATCGCTCAACGGATAAAAGGTACTCCGGGGATAACAGGCTGATACCGCCCAAGAGTTCATATCGACGGCGGTGTTTGGCACCTCGATGTCGGCTCATCACATCCTGGGGCTGAAGCCGGTCCCAAGGGTATGGCTGTTCGCCATTTAAAGTGGTACGCGAGCTGGGTTTAGAACGTCGTGAGACAGTTCGGTCCCTATCTGCCGTGGACGTTTGAGATTTGAGAGGGGCTGCTCCTAGTACGAGAGGACCGGAGTGGACGAACCTCTGGTGTTCCGGTTGTCACGCCAGTGGCATTGCCGGGTAGCTATGTTCGGAAGAGATAACCGCTGAAAGCATCTAAGCGGGAAACTCGCCTCAAGATGAGATCTCACTGGAGCCTCGAGCTCCCTGAAGGGCCGTCGAAGACTACGACGTTGATAGGTTGGGTGTGTAAGCGCTGTGAGGCGTTGAGCTAACCAATACTAATTGCCCGTGAGGCTTGACCATATAACACCCAAACAATCTGGTGATTGTGGGTACGTGGTGAAGTCGATATAGACCGAAAGTTCGCAACGAACCGCAAAGCCAAGCTGTCACATACCTGATTCGGGGTAGCGTCCCAGACGATGCCCCCACCGAATTGCTTGACGACCATAGAGCGTTGGAACCACCTGATCCCATCCCGAACTCAGCAGTGAAACGACGCATCGCCGATGGTAGTGTGGAGCTTCTCCATGTGAGAGTAGGTCATCGTCAAGCTTCTATCCCAA
>NZ_JBHZGM010000073.1:0-1738 GCF_043392685.1 Metapseudomonas phytobenefica
GGAAATCCTTATATGGACGCCTCCCGGAGCTCAATCGGTAATCATGTTGGCGTGTAGGTAGGAGCAGTCTTATATCCGGCCTATGGTGCAGGCCGATAAGCCCTGCTGGCCCTGATGGAATCCGCTGACGAGGCCCTCATCTGAAGAACGAGCTGAGGGCACTGCCCTTGGCTCATATTCCCTACCAGGTTTGCCTCGTCACGGTCTGACCTATTCCGCCATCATCGGTTTACCGCCTGCGCTCCTTGTGAAGACTGGTGTGGTGGGGCGTTTCGCTGCTCAACTGGGCGCTGCGCTGAATAGCTCGGCCCGGTAGGGCGATCCTTTGGCCAGTACCGCCCACACGGTTCGGGCCAGTTTGTTGGCCAACGCCGCGACCACCACGTTATACGGTCGTCTGGCCAGCAAACGCTCAACCCACGCGGATTTTTGGCCTTTGGCGAGGATCGAGCGGGCACCGTGCATCAACAGCGTCCGCAGATAGGTGTCGCCCCGCTTGCTCAAGCCCAGTTGTCGAGTTCGACCACCGGTGCCCGTTTGCCGTGGCACTAGGCCCAGCCAGGCCGCGAACTGCCGCCCCGAGTGGAAGCTCTTGGCCTCCCCAATGGCGGCCACTGCGGCGGTTGCGGTCAACAGGCCAATCCCTGGAATTTCTGCGAGCGCCCGGCAATCGCGGCGGTCGCGCATACAGCGTTTGAGCCGGCGCTCGAGGAGCTGGATCTCCTCGTCCAGCCGGAGCATGCGTTGCCACTGCTCACGCAGACTCTCCAGCAGCAGCTCGGGCACCTGGTTCTCGGCTTGCGCAAAAGCGTCCGGCATGACCTTGACCAGCGCGGCGTAGCCCTCTGGCAAAATCATGCCGAACTCATAGAACAAACCGCGCAACGCATTGCTTTGCATGATGCGAAATTTCAGCAGTTGGGCGCGGAGACGATGCAGTGAGAGGATCGCCTGTTGATCAACCTGCTTGATTGCGACCGTGCACGCCCCCGGCTGCTGCACGGCCGTCCAGATGGCTTGGGCGTCAGCCGCATCGGTCTTGTTTCGGAGCACAAAGGGCCGCACCGAGCGCGGGGCCAGCAGACGCACCTCATGGCCGAGTTGCTGGAGCTGACGCGCCCACCAGTGGGCACTGCCGCAGGCCTCGATGGCCACCAAACTGATCGGATAGTTCGCAAAGAACGGCAGGACTTCCGCACGCCGTAGCTTGATTCGCTCGATGGTTCCGCTGCTCCGATTGACGGTATGCAGTTGGAACACCTGCTTGGCAATGTCCATTCCAATCACGCTATCTTTCATGGTGGATCCTCCTGCTCAAGTGGTGCGGGTTAACCACTCTCCACTTTGGCACGTCGATGCCGTGGCAGTGAGGATCCTCTCCTTCATGGAGGGATGCTGCTGCGGTCGGCCCGCTGCCGGGGGGAGGCGTCCATACCATCTGAAGAAGACTTCCCGAATCTGGTGAAATACGTCGATCCCGTTGCCCGAGTTTCCTGATGAAGCAGATGACCTTTGCCGACGCCGAGTACGCCGGCAAACGCAAGCAGACCCGCAAGGAATTGTTCCTGATCGAGATGGATCAGGTGGTGCCGTGGAAGGGCTTGGTTGCCCTGATCGAGCCGCACTACCCTAAGGGTGAAGGCGGCCGTCCAGCGTATCCGCTGATGGCGATGTTGCGCGTCCATCTGATGCAGAACTGGTTCGGCTACAGCGATCCGGCGATGGAGGAGGCGCTGTA
>NZ_JBHZGM010000074.1:0-1492 GCF_043392685.1 Metapseudomonas phytobenefica
GCGTCCAGTTTCAATACGCCCTGGCTGGCATTCTGCACATTCCCGTCGATTTTCAGATTGACCTTGGCGCCGGCAGCACAACTCAGGGGAATGCTGAATGGTTTAGTATTGTTATCCCCCGGCCAGGCTCCCTTTCCCCCGAAGCGCGTCATGCCCACCTTCCCCATGTCCACATTGATAGAGGGCGCGGTGAGCGAACACGACAGGGTATTGACCTTGATTGAGCGGATCCTGACTATCGATTCCGGATAAGCCCAGGCCTTCCAGCCGGGATTCCAGAGGTCATCAATCCTTGAAATAAAGGCGCCTACTTGTTTATTGGAAATCTCGCCTGACCCGATGACTTTAGCAGTCTTGTAGAATCTTACAAGAAGCTTTCCCTTCATAATTATTGCGGGATAACTTGCAGCTTTATAACAAAGCAAGAGGCCATCTGGATAACCTGCAACGGACTGTGGATGTTGGCCGACCCATCTCACACCGCAGAAATCCATGCTCCCCACATACTCCACGCCAACCGCATATCCAATACCAGGGATACCGGTTTCATATACCCGTTTGCCGTCAATATCCATTACGTGAGAGCCATAGGCTCGGACACCAGCATACTGCCTCGTTGCAGTAGTAACAGGAGCTCTAGGGCAATCATACGCGGACACGATGCCTGACTGGATCGGCGCACCAATTTCTGCCCCCACCGGCAGGTCTCGCTGAATCGCAAGTTCCGGCACAGACAACATTGTTTCAGTGGTGATCGTCTTGCATGGTTCAGGTGTAGCGTGGACCTCTCCTGCCGCCAACAATGCTATCCCTGCCAGCAAATGCATTAATTTGATCTTCATTGCCATCTCGGTTAAACGCGCAGAAAACTTATTGAGTTGAAAGTTCGTCGACAATCGGGGTTATGGAAACCATGATCAAGTCAAACACTGCTGCCGCCTGCCAGCCTGACTCCCATTTTTAACCCACGCCCCGGGGCCGATTCACCGTCGGTAGATCCGTCGGGAATTCTCCGGACTTTTCTTATTTGCCCCCTCGCAATGTCGGCATCCCGTATCAAAGAGGAGAAAACGACGGCTAACTTTCCCATGGAAAACAAAGCCAAAAAAATCTCGGTAAAAATACCAATCTCTCAAATAGAAGGAGAATCGGAACAATCCGAGATTAGTGTCTGATCGCACCGCAAACTCAGCGTCCCCGGCCTGGATAACCAGAAGCCGGCCTGTCGGAAGCTCGCACCCTTGTCATGCCAAGAACACGGAGACTCCCGCGCTTGAAGCAACGACGTCTGAATCAACCGCTCTTCTGTCGAGGTAGTTTCACCAGCCGACGAAGATCGCCGTAACGAATTAACCTGGCAGGCCACTAGGGATGGTCTGAAGTAGCCCTGCATTTCCGGCCGACTTCTGCCCTTGCCGATTTTAAAAGCGGCGATTCGACCAAAATCGGTCAAGTCATCCGCTCACTTCGGTGTTTTTAGCCACCGCGAGCA
>NZ_JBHZGM010000075.1:0-1407 GCF_043392685.1 Metapseudomonas phytobenefica
TTCCGTGACACCGAAATCCGCGCCCCGCGTGGCAACAAGCTGAACGCCAAGAGCTGGCTGACCGAAGCGCCGCTGCGCATGCTGATGAACAACCTCGACCCCGAGGTGGCGGAGAACCCGAAGGAACTGGTGGTCTACGGCGGCATCGGTCGCGCGGCGCGCAACTGGGAGTGCTACGACAAGATCGTCGAGACCCTGAAGGAACTGAACGAAGACGAAACCCTGCTGGTGCAGTCCGGCAAGCCGGTCGGCGTGTTCAAGACCCACGCCAACGCCCCGCGCGTGCTGATCGCCAACTCCAACCTGGTGCCGCACTGGGCCACCTGGGAACACTTCAACGAGCTGGACGCCAAGGGCCTGGCCATGTACGGCCAGATGACCGCCGGCAGCTGGATCTACATCGGCAGCCAGGGCATCGTCCAGGGCACCTATGAAACCTTCGTCGAGGCCGGTCGCCAGCACTACAACGGCAACCTGACCGGCCGCTGGGTGCTCACCGCCGGCCTCGGTGGCATGGGCGGCGCCCAGCCGCTGGCCGCGACCCTGGCCGGCGCCTGCTCGCTGAACATCGAATGCCAGCAGAGCCGCATCGACTTCCGCCTGCAGACCCGCTACGTCGACGAGCAGGCCACCGACCTGGATGACGCCCTGGCGCGCATCGCCCGGTACACCGCCGAAGGCAAGGCGATCTCCATCGCCCTGCTGGGTAACGCCGCCGAAATCCTGCCGGAGCTGGTGCGCCGTGGCGTACGCCCGGACATGGTCACCGACCAGACCAGCGCCCACGACCCGCTGAACGGCTACCTGCCGATCGGCTGGACCTGGGAACAGTACCGCGACCGCGCACAGACCGAGCCGGCTGCCGTGGTCAAGGCCGCCAAGCAGTCCATGGCCGTGCACGTGCAGGCCATGCTGGACTTCCAGAAGCAGGGCATCCCGACCTTCGACTACGGCAACAACATCCGCCAGATGGCCAAGGAAGAAGGCGTGGCCAACGCCTTCGACTTCCCCGGCTTCGTGCCGGCCTACATCCGTCCGCTGTTCTGCCGCGGCATTGGCCCGTTCCGCTGGGCCGCACTGTCGGGTGACCCGCAGGACATCTACAAGACCGACGCCAAGGTCAAGGAACTGATCCCGGACGACGCCCACCTGCACCGCTGGCTGGACATGGCCCGCGAGCGCATCAGCTTCCAGGGCCTGCCGGCGCGTATCTGCTGGGTCGGCCTGGGTCTGCGCGCCAAGCTCGGCCTGGCCTTCAACGAAATGGTCCGCAGCGGCGAACTGTCCGCGCCGATCGTCATCGGCCGCGACCACCTGGACTCCGGCTCGGTCTCCAGCCCGAACCGCGAAACCGAAGCCATGGCCGACGGTTCCGATGCCGTTTCCGACTGGCCGCTGCTCAACGCC
>NZ_JBHZGM010000076.1:0-1312 GCF_043392685.1 Metapseudomonas phytobenefica
AGAGGATGCCGATGGCGGCGGCGGTGAGCAGGAATCGCTCGACGCCGTCGTCATTGGCGCCGGGCACGAAGCGGCTGTAGTAGTGCAGCACCGCCGGGACGATGCCCGCCGCACCGTTGGTGGGCGCGGTGACCACGCGCCCGCCGGTGGCATTCTCCTCGTTCACCGCAAGGGCGTAGAGGTTGACCCAGTCGAGCACGCTGAGGCTGTCCTTGAGGGCGGCCTCCGGGCGCTCGCTGAGCTGGCGGTACAGCGCGGCGGCGCGGCGCTTGACCTTCAGTCCGCCGGGCATGATGCCTTCCTTGCGGCAGCCGGCTTTCACGCAGTCCTGCATCACCTGCCAAATCTTCATCAACCCGGCGCTGGTGTCCGCCGGGCTGCGCCAGGCCTTCTCGTTCTCGCGCATCAGGCTGCTGATGGACAGGCCTGTGGCGCTGCAATGGGCGAGCAGGTCCCGGGCGGTCTTGAACGGGTAGGGCAGCGGCGTGCTGTCCTCGACGATGCGGTCCAGGCCCGCGGCTTCCTCGTCCACCACGAAGCCGCCGCCCACCGAGTAGTACTCGCGGGAGCGGATCTGGATGCCGGCGTCGTCGAAGGCGCGGAAGATCATGCCGTTGGGGTGGTAGGGGAGCGGCTTGCGGATCAGCGCCAGGTGCTCCTTTTCCACGAAATGGATCGGCTTCTCGCCGCCCAGAAGCAGTTCGCCGCTCTCGCGGATACGCGCCAGGCGCTCATCCACGCTGTCGGTATCCACGCTATCCGGTTGTTCGCCTTCCAGGCCCAGCAGCACGGCCTTGTCGCTGCCGTGGCCCTTGCCAGTGGCGCCGAGGGAACCATACAGCTCCACCTTCAGGCACTGGGTGTCGTCCAGCAGGCTCTCGCGGCGCAGGCCTTCGACGAAGCGCGCGGCGGCGCGCATCGGGCCCACGGTATGGGAGCTGGATGGGCCAATGCCGATCTTGAACAGGTCGAAGACACTGAGGGACATGTCGCGCTCCTGAGCTTGTGCTCGGCTCTTTCTTATTAGTCAGCGTAGACAGCCCGGACGATCGGGCCCGAAGGTCCGACCGCCGAACTTCTTGTCTTGTGTCCGGACGCTGTAGGAGCGAGCTTGCTCGCGAATAGTTCGGGCAGAGTGCTTCGCCAGCAAGCTGGCTCCTACATGAGGGCCGTCAGGCGTCCTGGTAGGCCTCGATGGACGGGCAGGCGCAGACCAGGTTGCGGTCGCCGTAGACGTTGTCCACGCGGCCCACCGGCGGCCAGTACTTGCCGTCCACCAGGCTGGCGCTGGGGTACACGGCCAGTTCGCGGC
>NZ_JBHZGM010000077.1:0-1258 GCF_043392685.1 Metapseudomonas phytobenefica
GCCTTGTTGGTGTGGCTGTGGGTCTGGCTCACCGCCGTGTCGATCTGGGCAGCAGTCGAAGTCGGCCGCCCCTGGATGGCATCCCACGTCAGCGTCACGTCCATGGATTCGTACTCGGCCACCTTCAGCCAGCTACTCGTGGCCGGATTCCAGGCGTAGAGCGCGGCACCGGCAGTCACGGTCGGGTCATCCGTGGCGTCCTGCACCAGGACAAACACCGCCTGTTCCAGGTCCGCCTCCAGCGCATCGCGCGCGGCAATATCCGCCACGAATAGCACCGGCGCGCCGCTGCTGGGCAGGCTGCTCAGAGCCTCGGTGATCAGCGCGTTGATCATCGCGCTGTTGCCGATAGAGCGCGCCTCCCCGGCACTGTTGGTCAGATAGGACTCGGCATAGCTGCCGTTCTCGACGTAGTAGAAGGAATCAGCCTCCAGGCTGCCGGGCAGCGTGGCGACCTTAAAGAATTTGAGCAGGGCCATGGGGCCTCCTAGTTGAGGGATGGATTACCACTCGCGGGCCTGCCACTCGGCAGCGCCGCTACCGGGCGGCCCCGGCGGGCCTTGTTCTCCAGCGCCGATGACGACTGCCTCGGTCTGTTCCAGGGTGATGACGTAGTCGTCACCCCCCTCGACCAGCACAGGCTCCGCCGCGGCCTCCACCACCAGCACGTAGGCCTCGACGGATTGGCTGGAGGTGGTCATTTGGTCACCTGCGGGGACAGGGTGACGGGGCCCTCGGCCCAGCGCTGCACCGTGCCGTCAGCAAAGGTCAGTTCCAGGTCGTACACCGCCTTGGCGAAGGTGAGCGCGCCGGTCTGCGCGGCCGTGATCTCGCGACGCAGAGTGCCGGCGGGGTCCAGGGTCAGCCCTTGGCCAGGTTCGGTGCTCAGTTCCAGACGTAGCGGGCCGCCGGGCTGGTCGCGGATCTGCATCCGCGCGCTGCAGCCACTGAGGTCGACCGGCGCCTGGTAAATCAACTGGCCGCCCAGAGGCTTCAGACCCACCGCGGACAGCCCGTTGATCTCCAGGGTGCTGGCGTCCAACCGCTTGGCCGACCATGGCCGGTTCTTGAAGGGTTCACGGTTGACCTCTTGCCATTGCTGGACGCCTCGCACCCACACCGGCCAATCGGCAGCCAGACCGTGATCGGGTACCACCAGCCGGACCGGCGCTTCCGCCGGGATGGACTGGATGGCCTTGTAGACCAGGGTCGGCTGGCTGAGTCGCAGGGTGTCGCGGAAGGTCGCGCCCTGAATCAG
>NZ_JBHZGM010000078.1:0-1245 GCF_043392685.1 Metapseudomonas phytobenefica
CACCTCATCCGTAAGGAGTAATGACCATGCAAGCATCCAAACGTTTCCTCAAGTCCCTGGCCGGTGCCGGTGTTGCGACTGCCGTGCTGGCCCAACAAGCGTATGCCGAAGGTCTGGCCGACATGGCCGCAGGCGTCGACAAGACCGACATTCTCGCCGGCCTGACCGCCGTCGGGCTGATCCTCTGCGCCATTGCGGGCGGGATTATGGGCATTCGCAAGATCAAGGGCCTGATCAAGTAACGCCGGTTCAGGGCAAACAAAGGGGGCTGCGGCCCCCTTCGTTTTCAGGGGATAGGGAAATGGTCGAGTTCTATACCAACCTTTACGAATACACCTTCTTCGTCCTGGGCGCGGCCTCGGCCTTTCTGGTTCTGCGGGGGTGGTGACATGCGGTTCCTTCAACGTCGCTGGCTGTTTGGCCTGCTGATCCTGTTCTCTGCGTCGTCCTGGTCGGCGGAGTATTACTGGAAGCACGTGCAGTCCGGTCGTACGGGCGCTGATCCGAAAACGACCTGCCAGAACGCGCTCCACTACTACAACAACTACGTGAACGTGATTCTGCCGAGCAGCAGTTACACCAGCGCTGAGCAGTGGACCTGCCAGAGTCAGCAGCCGGGCAATCCGAACGTTTCGGTCATGTACATCCAGCGGTTCGGCGATTCCTGCCCTCCGAATACCACTTACAACCCTACGGCGCTGCCTCAGTGCGTGGTTCCGCCTCCGAACGTCGGCGAACAATGCGGCACTGATGCCAACGGCAAGCCCAAGTTCATCAACAGCCAGGGCGAGTGTGCCGAAGGCGACCAGCTCGATCAGGCCGCCGTCTGCAAGGCTCTCGCTGGACAGGGCACCAAAACGCAGAAGGTGTTTATTAAGTTCGATGACGACGGCAACCCGCAGGCCCCGGCGATTGCGGACAGGACCGGTTGTGTAGCTGAACTGGCCTTGAGCGGTGTCGACCATTGCAAGCTCCCTGCGGGCAAGTCCGAGGGCGGTGTAACGCTGGTTGCTGCTGGATCGTGGTGCACCATCTTCGTCAACTTCACCGGCGAAGTCGCCAGCGATACCGGCTCCGGGTATCCCCTCGGCAACCCAGCGGCAGGCGAGGAGGGCGTGTGCCCTAACCCCGACCAGTGCCTTGCGCCGGAGCCGCCCATCGTCAAGGACTCCAAGCCCTGCAACTACATGTCCGACGGGCAGATTGTCGGCTGTGAGTCGCAGGAATTCGAAGGCAACCCCGGCG
>NZ_JBHZGM010000079.1:0-1242 GCF_043392685.1 Metapseudomonas phytobenefica
CGCCGGGGTTGCCTTCGAATTCCTGCGACTCACAGCCGACAATCTGCCCGTCGGACATGTAGTTGCAGGGCTTGGAGTCCTTGACGATGGGCGGCTCCGGCGCAAGGCACTGGTCGGGGTTAGGGCAAACGCCCTCCTCGCCTGCCTCGGGATTGCCAACGGGGTAACCCTCGCCCGTGTCGTTATCGACTTCGCCGGTGTAGTTAACAAAAACGGTGCAGTAAGAGCCGTTAGGAACAAGGGTAATCCCCCCTTCCGACTTGGCAGCGGGCAGCTTGCAGTGGTCCACGCCTGACAGCGCCAACTCAGCTACACAGCCCGTCTTGTCGGCAATTGTGGGCGCATGGGGCGTGCCATCACCGTCAAAACGAACGAAAACCTTCTTTGTCCGCGTACCGGTGTTGGCGAGCGCCTTACAGACCGCCGCCTGATCGAGGTCGTCACCGACAACACAGTTGCCCTGGGAGTCGGTGTACTTCGGGGCGCCGTTCGCATCGGTGCCGCACTGTTCGCCGATGTTGGGCGGTGGGGAATCACAGCGCCCCTGCGCCGAGTTGTAGGTATGCCCGGATGGGCAGCTGTCGCCAAAACGACCGACTTTCTCAGATCCAGTGTTGCCGTTCGGATACAAAAACCAACACCGACCGCCCGCGACGTCCATCGAAGAGAGCGACGTGCCCGCCGGCTTATCGTTGGTTATCCAGACCTGACACGCGCCGGCAAAACTGTTGGACGGCGTGAACAGAGGAACGCCCGCCGAACTGACAGGTTGCCAGTAGTAGTCGACCGCCGAGGCGCTACCGGCGACCAGGACCAGGAGCGCGAGGCCCCAACGAAGCATCGAAGCGCGCATCTCACCACCCCCGCAGGATCAGGAAGGCGGACGCCGCGCCCAGGACAAAGAAGGTGTATTCGTAAAGGTTGGTGTAGAACTCGACCATTTCCCTATCCCCTGAAAACGAAGGGGGCCGCAGCCCCCTTTGTTTGCCCTGAACCGGCGTTACTTGATCAGGCCCTTGACCTTACGGATGCCCATGATCCCGGCGGCGATCGCGCAGAGAATCAGGCCGACGGCGGTCAGACCGGCGAGAATGTCGGTCTTGTCGATACCGGCCGCCATGTCGGCCAGACCTTCGGCATACGCTTGTTGGGCCAGCACGGCAGTCGCAACACCGGCACCGGCCAGGGACTTGAGGAAACGTTTGGATGCTTGCATGGTCATTACTCCTTACGGATGAGGTG
>NZ_JBHZGM010000080.1:0-1196 GCF_043392685.1 Metapseudomonas phytobenefica
CGACCTGCCCGAGCGCTTCGTGAAGCCCGTATCCGAATTGGCCATCGGCAGCTTCTGGCTGTTGCACGCTCTGTTGCGGGAAGCGGTCGGCGAACACAAGCAACCCTACCCGTTCCTCGACACCAAGCCGCAACCCCTGGCATCGCCCGACTATGGAACCCTGGCGGCCGACCAGCCGCGCATGCCCTGGCAGGACGTGCACAGCCGCATCGAGGGGCCCTCGGTCTATGATCTCAGCCGCAACTTCATCGACCGTTGGAATAGCCAGCAGGCCTACCTGGCAGACACCCCCGCGGTGCAGGACAGCGTCATCGGGCGCAAGGCATGCAAGGCGGTGGCGGCGGTGATGACCTGGCTGAACGACCTGGCCGACTACATCGGTGTCGAGACGCGGCTGCCGCCGGATGCCCTCTGCCACATCATCCCGCCCAAACCCAAGCCCCAGTGGATCAACGCCGGCCTGGTGCCCCAGGCACCTGCGCCGGCCAGTGGCGGCATGAGCGTGCAGGTGCTGCGTAGTGCCTCCGCCAGGCTCACCGAGCAAGAGGCCAGGGGGCGCCAACTGGCCGGTGTTCGCCACGAACTGCCTCCGGGCCTGGCCGAGCAGGGCGTGCAGGACAACTGCCTGCAGGCCATGCGGCAGGCCATCTCCAGCGCCCAGCAGTTTCTCTACATCGAGAACCAGTTTTTCCAGAGCAAGTTTGGCAAAGAAGGGGAATTGGGTGACGACCAGATCGATGCGTTCTCCGGCCCTATGGCCACCCTGCGCGACGCCAGCAGCCTGCGCCAGGACCTGGTCAAGCGCGTGAACCTCGACGAGGCCCTGAAGGAGAAGGACATCTGGAGGCTGGACTGGGCCGAACTGGACAAGATTGCCAGCGAACCGGGCAAGGAGGCCCGAGCCTTTGTCGAGGGGCTGAAACGCGTACTGGCCAACAATAGCCAGGGCTGGATCACCAGCCGCCTGGGCCCGCTCCAGGACGGCGTGCTCAATACCCTCGGCGGGGAGCTGGCCTCGCGCATCGGACGCGCCATTCACGAGGGGAGCTCCTTCCATGTCTACCTCGTCCTGCCCGTGCACCCGGAGGGATCGCTGGACACCCTCAACATCATGAATCAGGTCCACCTGACCCAGCAGAGCCTGTTCTTCGGCCAGCACAGCCTGGTGCGGAACATCCAGCGGCAAATGGCCCTCA
>NZ_JBHZGM010000081.1:0-1122 GCF_043392685.1 Metapseudomonas phytobenefica
GGCAGGACTGCGTCCTGCCTAGCGATTGAAATCGCCCCCACAAATAAAGCGGCCCCTCTCCCGCGTGCGGGAGAGGGGCCGGGGCGGGCCGCAATCGGAAGAGGGGCGTCAGGCGCGGAACTGATCCATCAAGCCCTGCTGGTGGTTGGCCAGGCGGTTCAGCGCCTGGCTGACCTGGGCGGATTCCTCGGCCTGGCCGGAGAGGGATTCGGTGACGTCGCGGATCGCCGCCACGTTGCGGTTGATCTCCTCGGCCACCGCGCTCTGTTCCTCGGCGGCGCTGGCGATCTGCAGGTTCATGTCGGTGATCACCGTCACCGCCTCGCCGATGCGCTGCAGCGCGACTACCGCCTGCTCCACCTGCTCGACGCTGCCCTGGGCCTGGCGGTGGCTGCTGTGCATCGAGCCGACCACCTCGCGGGTGCCGTGCTGCAGGCCCTCGATCACCTGGCGGATTTCCTCCACCGAGTCCTGGGTGCGCTTGGCCAGGTTGCGCACTTCGTCGGCCACCACGGCGAAGCCGCGGCCGGCCTCGCCGGCCCGCGCCGCCTCGATGGCGGCGTTGAGCGCCAGCAGGTTGGTCTGCTCGGCGATGGCGCGGATCACCTCCAGCACCGAGCCGATCTGCTCGCTGCTGCTGGCCAGCGCCTGCACCTCCTCCATGGCCGCGCTCATCTCGCTGGCCAGTTGCTCGATGGCACTGGTGGTGCGGCCGATCACGCCGAGGCCCTCGCGGGTGGCGTGGTCGGCGCCGCGGGCGGCTTCGGCGGCCTGGGCGGCGCTGCGGGCGACGTCCTGGGCGGTGGCGCTCATCTCGTTGGAGGCAGTGGCCACCTGTTCGACTTCACGGTACTGCTGCTGCATGCCGGCGCTGGTCTGGCTGGCGATGGCGGCGGACTGGTCGGCGGTGCCGCGGGCATCCTGCACCGAGCGTTTCACGTCGGCGATGATCGGCTGCAGCTTGTCGAGGAAGCGGTTGAACCAGCCGGCCAGTTCGCCCAGTTCGTCCTGGCGGGCGTAGTCCAGGCGGCGGGTCAGGTCGCCTTCGCCGCTGGCGATGTCCTTGAGCATGCCGGCCACCCCGAGGATCGGCCGGGTCACGCCGCGGGCGGTGAGCCACAC
>NZ_JBHZGM010000082.1:0-1070 GCF_043392685.1 Metapseudomonas phytobenefica
TTCTTCGCGGAGTCTGGGGGAAGAGCGAGTTGACAGTCAGGGAAGTGGGTAAATTGGCAGTCGCCAAACGAACCAACCCCCACTCCCTGCTGCCGCCGTGCATCCTATTGATCTTGCTCAATTCTGGCCAGGCTACGAAGTCGTCGCCTGTCGCCCATCTGCTGACAACACCCTGCTAATCGAACTTGAGCCTCAAGCCGGTGGTGTCCCCAATTGCGGTCGCTGTGGCCAAGCCTGCCCGCTGATCCATGAGCGCCGACTGCGCCGGGTACGCGATCGGGATTTGCTGGATCAGCGCGTGCTGCTCCAGATGCCGGTGCGCCGTGTCGATTGCCTGCGCTGCGGGCGGGTGACCGAGCGGATCGACTGGTTGGAGCCAGCCTCCCGCCTGACTCAGCGCTTGCGCGTCTGGCTCGAGGGCTTGCTGCAACTGCTGCCCATCAGCCATGTCAGCCGCCTCACCGGTCTGCATTGGCATACGCTCAAACAGCTCGACAAACGTCGACTGGAAGCCGCCGTCGGGGCCTTCGAGCCGGGTGATGTTCGCCGCCTGGTGATGGACGAGTTCGCCCTGCACAAAGGCCATCGCTACGCCACGGTGATCATGGATGCCGAGCGCACGCGGGTGCTGTGGGTCGGGCATGGCAATAGCCGCGAGGCGATCCGTCCGTTCTTCGAGCTGCTCGGCGAGCACTGCCAACGGATCGAGGCGGTGGCGATGGACATGAACACCGCCTTCGATCTGGAAGTGCAGCGGCATTGCCCGCAGGCCGAGGTGGTGTACGACCTGTTCCATGTGGTGGCGCGCTACGGCCGCGAGGTGATCGACCGGATCCGCGTCGACCAGGCCAACCACCTGCGCGACGACAAACCGGCGCGCAAGGTGGTCAAGCAGAGCCGCTGGTTGTTGCTGCGCAATCGCGAAAACCTCAAGGACGGGCAGGTCGTGCAGTTACAGGAACTCCTCGACGCCAACCAGCCACTGGCCACGGTCTATGTGCTCAAGGATGCCCTGAAGGAAATCTGGTATGCCCCCAGCGTGCGGGAGGGCTGGCGGCGCTGGCGAACCT
>NZ_JBHZGM010000083.1:0-867 GCF_043392685.1 Metapseudomonas phytobenefica
GCCGACACCCGCATGCGCAGCAGGCGATCCCCTTTGCCGTAGCGCGTCACCTCCTCGCTGACCAGGGCCTTGCGCGTCGGAATCAACCAGTGTCGGTTGTCACCGCCCTTGGCCAGCCCCAGCAGCAAGTCGGCACTCCAGAAGCCCTTATCGAACAGCGTCACCGAGTGGTCGGGAATCTGCTGCATGAAGGTATCGGCCAAGCGCATTTCACTGCGTCGGTAGGGGCTCAGCTGGGCATCCAGGATCAGGTGCGAGCGCACATTCATCAGGGCCACGAGCCGCAGCATGGGAAACGGTGTCTGGCGGTCGGTGGAGGTGTTGCCGGAGCCGAAGTGCTCCCGGAGTTCGGGGGTGTCCGCGGTACGCAGGAGCGCACCATCCACGGCCAGCACCTGCAGGTCCTGCCAGGTATCGCCGTCGTAGCGCTCGCAGCCCCATTGGTGACCCGTCTGACGAAACAGCCACTCAACCGGATCAGCACCCAGCCGCTTGCGCGCCTCAGTGACACCGCTTCTGGCCAGCAGGTGGTCGGAGGCCAGGCCCTGGGCGCAGATGTTCAGGCGCCGAGCCACCTCATGGACCGGTTCGTCGCGGAACAACGCCATCCCCAGCACCAGCCAGAGCACCTGATCGCTGGGCAGGCGCCGTCGCCGGATGGTGGCCTGGGCGGAAAGGTCCAGCGCGGACGCCACCCACTCGATAGGGATGTTCTGGGTGAAGGTGCTCAGGTCGGAGAAATTGAACAACTCGCCCAGGTCGAGCAACTGCTGTTGAAAGGACATAAAAAATCCGATGCCAGAGGTCTGGCATCGGATTCTCGGGGAGCCACGGCAACAGCTCAAATGCTTATGTGAACAGCATTAC
>NZ_JBHZGM010000084.1:0-847 GCF_043392685.1 Metapseudomonas phytobenefica
CGCTGGTCGTCGCCGCGGCTGCGGTGATAGGCGCGGATCGCCAGCAGGCCGGCGTATTCGCCCTGGGAGCCGGCGTTGGGCTGCAGGGACACGGCGTCATAGCCGGTGGCCTGGCAGAGCATGGCTTCCAGTTCGCGGGTCAGCTCCAGGTAGCCCTGGGCCTGCTCGGCCGGGGCGAAGGGGTGCAGGGCGCCGAACTCGGCCCAGGTGATGGGGATCATTTCGCTGGCGGCGTTCAGCTTCATGGTGCAGGAGCCCAGCGGGATCATGCTGCGGTCCAGCGCCAGGTCCTTGTCGGCCAGCTTGCGCAGGTAGCGCATCAGCTCGGTTTCCGAGTGGTAGCGGTTGAACACCGGGTGGCTGAGGATCGCGCTCTGGCGCAGCAGGGCGGCCGGCAGGCGGCTGGCGACCCGGGCGGCCAGTTCGGCGAAGACCGGCAGGGCCTGGCCGTTGGCGAACAGCGCCCAGAGTTGCTCGACGTCAGCCTGGGTGGTGGTTTCGTCCAGCGACAGGCCGAGGCGGACGGCATCCACCTCGCGCAGGTTGAGGCGCTGGGCGCGGGCCAGGCTGTGCAGCTCGGCGGTGCGGGCACCGGTGGCCAGGGTCAGGGTGTCGAAGAAGTGTTCCTGCTCCACGGTCACGCCCAGCTGGCTCAGGCCCTCGGCGAGGATCGCGGTCAGCTGGTGCACGCGCTTGGCGATGCGGGTCAGGCCCTGCGGGCCGTGGTACACGGCGTACATGCTGGCGATGTTGGCCAGCAGCACCTGGGCGGTGCAGATGTTGCTGGTGGCCTTCTCGCGGCGGATGTGCTGCTCGCGGGTCTGCATGGCCAGGCGCAGGGCCGGCT
>NZ_JBHZGM010000085.1:0-775 GCF_043392685.1 Metapseudomonas phytobenefica
CACCAGCGTGCTCGACCTGCCGGCCGGCCAGGGCGAGGCCGAAGCCCTCGCCGCGATCAAGGCCATCGCCGCGAAGAACCAGCTGTTCAAGAACTACATCGGCCAGGGCTACTACCCCTGCCACACCCCCAGCCCGATCCTGCGCAACCTGCTGGAAAACCCGGCCTGGTACACCGCCTATACCCCCTACCAGCCGGAAATCTCCCAGGGCCGCCTGGAAGCCCTGCTGAACTTCCAGACCCTGATCAGCGACCTCTCCGGCCTGCCGGTCGCCAACGCCTCCCTGCTCGACGAAGGCACTGCCGCCGCCGAGGCCATGACCTTCTGCAAGCGCCTGAGCAAGAACAAGGCCAGCAACACCTTCTTCGCCTCGCAGCACTGCCACCCGCAGACCCTCGACGTGCTGCGCACCCGCGCCGAGCCGCTGGGCATCGAGGTAGTGGTCGGCGACGAGCGTGAGCTCAGCGACGCCAGCGCCTACTTCGGCGCCCTGCTGCAGTACCCGGCCAGCAACGGCGACCTCTACGACTACCGCGAACTGGTGGAGCGTTTCCATGCCGTCGGCGCCCTGGTGGCTGTGGCCGCCGACCTGCTGGCCCTGACCCTGCTGACCCCGCCCGGCGAGTTCGGTGCCGACGTCGCCCTCGGCAGCGCCCAGCGCTTCGGCGTTCCGCTGGGCTTCGGTGGCCCGCACGCGGCCTACTTCGCCACCCGCGACGCGTTCAAGCGCGACATGCCGGGCCGCCTGGTCGGCGTCTCCATCGACCGCCACGGC
>NZ_JBHZGM010000086.1:0-768 GCF_043392685.1 Metapseudomonas phytobenefica
TACGTCGGCGGTATCGACCTGGCCTATGGTCGTCGTGACGACAACGACTTCAGCCTCGATGCCAGCACCCGGCTCGGCAACGACGCCTACAACCCCGGGCTGCCCAAGCTTGGCAGGATGGCCATGGGCCAGCATGTCAGCGCCAGTGGGCTGATCATGGCCGCGCTCTTCGACCTGTCCAAACCCTCACTGAGCGTGCAGTTTCAGCCTTACGGTGAGAGTCGGAAACGCCCCCCGCTCCAGGTGCCCTTGCTGCCCAGCCGCGCGACCGCCCTCAACGGCGCGGCCAAGGTGGCGGACTTTTTCTCCAGCCCCTTGCTGGAGCCCCTGGACTACCTGCGCCGCGCCAGCAACAGCCTGGGCGAGGCAGTCGGCGAGGTCGGCGGCGCCATTACGGATGCCCGGCTCAGGGTGCAAATCAACCTGATCCGCGCCCTGGCCAGCCTGATCGTCAACCACCTGGACGAGGTGGCGGACAAGCAGTTCAGGGAAGAACTCAAGCAGTGGGTCGAAACCCTGCGCCGCACCACCCACAACCTGGGTGAAAGCCTCTACTACCGCAGCCTGCTGTTGATCGAACGCTGGATGAACGAAACCGAACTGGGGCAGGTCTTCGCCCTGATCGGCGGCAAGAGCTTCAGCGACCTGCCCGAGCGCTTCGTGAAGCCCGTATCCGAATTGGCCATCGGCAGCTTCTGGCTGTTGCACGCTCTGTTGCGGGAAGCGGTCGGCGAACACAAGCAACCCTACCCGTTCCTCGACACCAAG
>NZ_JBHZGM010000087.1:0-752 GCF_043392685.1 Metapseudomonas phytobenefica
GCCGCGCACTTGAGGATGTGCGAACCCACCGGGGTGGAGCCGGTGAAGGCGATCTTGGCGATGCGCTTGCTGGTGGCCAGGGCTTCGCCCGCTTCCTTGCCGAAGCCTTGCACCACGTTGAGCACGCCAGCCGGCAGCAGGTCGCCGATCAGCTCCAGCAGCACGGTGATGCCCAGCGGGGTCTGCTCGGCGGGTTTGAGCACGATGCAGTTGCCGGCCGCCAGGGCCGGCGCCAGCTTCCAGGCGGCCATCAGCAGCGGGAAGTTCCACGGGATGATCTGCCCGACCACCCCCAGCGGTTCGTGGATGTGGTAGGCGACGGTGTTCTCGTTGATCTCGGCGGCGCCGCCTTCCTGGGCGCGGATGCAGCCGGCGAAGTAGCGGAAGTGGTCGGCGGCGAGCGGGATATCGGCGTTCAGGGTTTCGCGCACCGGCTTGCCGTTGTCCCAGGTCTCGGTGACGGCCAGCACTTCCAGGTTCTGCTCGATGCGGTCGGCGATCTTCAGCAGGATGTTCGAGCGGTCCTGGACCGAGGTGCGGCCCCAGGCATCGGCGGCGGCATGGGCGGCATCCAGGGCTTTCTCGATGTCTTCGGCAGTGGAGCGGGGGAATTCGGCGATCGGCTGCCCATTCACCGGCGAGGTGTTGGTGAAGTACTGGCCTTTGACCGGGGCGACGAATTCACCACCGATGTAGTTGCCATAGCGGGACTTGAAGGAAACGACAGCGCCGGGGGTACCGGGTTGGGCGTA
>NZ_JBHZGM010000088.1:0-735 GCF_043392685.1 Metapseudomonas phytobenefica
CGGCAATCCGTAGTTTCGGCTGCCGGTGCACGGTCATGCCGTAGCCCAGGTAGCTGCTGCGCCACGGGCGGACGACCTGGCTCTTGGCCCGGTTCAACCGCAGCCGCAGCCGCTGCTCCAGGAAACGCTCCAGACTGGCCATCACCCGCTCGCCCGCCTGCCGACTGCGCACGTAGACGTTCGCATCGTCGGCATAACGCACGAAGCGGTGGCCGCGCCGGCTCAGTTCCTGGTCCAACTCGTTCAGCAGGATGTTCGAGAGCAAGGGCGAGAGGGGTCCGCCTTGCGGCGTACCCTCTCGACGCGGGCTCACGAGCCCGCCCTTCATGACCCCAGCCTCCAGGTAGCGACGGATCAGGCGCAGCACATGCGGGTCTTCGACCCGACGTGCCAGCAAGTCCATCAGCCGATCGTGGTTGACCCGGTCGAAGAATTTCTCCAGGTCCAGTTCCACGCTCCAGCGGTAGCCCGCCGCCACATGGGCGCGGGCCATTTCGATGGCCTGGTGCGCGCTGCGCCCCGGACGAAAGCCGTAGCTGAAGTCCGAGAACAGCGGTTCGAAAAGCGGCGTCAGTTGCTGTAGCAGGGCCTGCTGGATCAGGCGATCCAGCACGCTGGGTATTCCCAGCGTTCTGATCCCGCCCTGGGGCTTGGGAATGTTCACCGCACGGACGCCGTGCGGCTGGTATTCACCCGTCTGCAGCCGCTCCCGCAGGGGCGGCCAATACTGCTTCA
>NZ_JBHZGM010000089.1:0-728 GCF_043392685.1 Metapseudomonas phytobenefica
TGGAAGCCGAAGTCGATCAGGCGCTTGGCGACGTCGTCGACGCTGATGCCGCTGGTGTCCTTGAGCGGACGCAGGTCGAGGATGCACTCGTGGGCCACCAGGCCGTTGCTGCCGGTGTAGAGCACCGGGTAGTGCTCTTCCAGGCGGCGGGCGATGTAGTTGGCGTTGAGGATCGCCAGCTGGGTGGCGCGGCGCAGGCCTTCGCCGCCCATCAGGCGGATGTACATCCAGGTGATCGGCAGGATGCTGGCGCTGCCGAAAGGTGCGGCGCTGACCGCGCCTTCCTTGCGCGCCATCTGCGCGTGGCCGGGCAGGAAGGGCGCCAGGTGGGCCTTCACGCCGATCGGGCCGACGCCCGGGCCGCCGCCACCGTGGGGGATGCAGAAGGTCTTGTGCAGGTTCAGGTGGGACACGTCGCCGCCGAACTGGCCCGGGGCGCAGAGGCCGACCATGGCGTTCATGTTGGCGCCGTCGATGTACACCTGGCCGCCGTTGGCATGGATGATCTCGCAGATCTCGCGGATGCCTTCCTCGAACACGCCGTGGGTGGACGGGTAGGTGATCATCAGCGCGGCGAGGCGCTCCCGGTGCTCCTCGGCCTTGGCCTTGAGGTCGGCGATGTCCACGTTGCCGCGGGCGTCACAGGCGGTCACTACCACGCGCATGCCGGCCATGGCGGCGGTGGCGGGGTTGGTGCCGTGGGCGGAGGCGGGAATCAGGCAGATGTC
>NZ_JBHZGM010000090.1:0-673 GCF_043392685.1 Metapseudomonas phytobenefica
AGCCGCGATCCTGCAGCACGCCGAGGAAGGGGGTCATCTTGTGCAGCTCCGGCATGCCGTTGCTGCGCGGGCCCTGGAAGCGCATCACCGCCACCAGGTCGCGGTCCAGCTCGCCGGCCTTGAAGGCATCGGCCAGCGCCTGCTGGTCATGGAAGACCCGCGCCGGCGCTTCCACCACCTGATGTTCGGGGGCCACGGCGGAGACCTTCATCACACCGCGGCCGAGGTTGCCCTGCATCACCCGCAAGCCGCCCTCCGCCGAGAAGGGCCGCGCCACCGGGCGCAGGATGCTTTCGTCGAGGCTTTGCGCCGGGCCCTCGCGCCAGACCAGCTTGCCGTCTTCGAGGAACGGCTCGCGGGTGTAGTGGTGCAGGCCCCGGCCCATGACGGTGTTGACGTCTTCATGGAGCAGCCCGGCGGCGAGCAGCTCGCGCACCAGGAAGGCCACGCCGCCGGCGGCCTGGAAGTGATTGATGTCGGCCTTGCCGTTGGGATAGACGTGGGCCAGGGTCGGCACCACTTCGGAGAGGTCGGCCATGTCCTGCCAGGTGAGCTGGATGCCCGCCGCCTGGGCGATGGCCGGCATGTGCAGGGTGTGGTTGGTGGAGCCGCCGGTGGCGTGCAGGGCGACGATCGAGTTGATCAGCACACGCTCGTCGATCAGCTCGCCGAG
>NZ_JBHZGM010000091.1:0-665 GCF_043392685.1 Metapseudomonas phytobenefica
GGACAAGGCCAGCATGGAAATCCCGGCTCCCAAGGCCGGCGTGATCAAGAGCCTGAAGGTCAAGCTGGGCGACCGCCTCAAGGAAGGCGACGAACTGCTGGAACTGGAAATCGAGGGTGCCGCTGCCGCGGCGCCCGCTCAGGCTGCAGCTCCCGCGCCCAAGGCTGAAGAGCAGCCCGCCGCCGCACCGACACAGCCCCCCGCCCCGGCGGCCGCCGCCTCCAGCGTGCAGGAAGTCTTCGTGCCGGACATCGGCTCGGACGGCACCGCCAAGGTCATCGAAATCCTGGTCAAGGCCGGCGATACCGTCGCCGCCGAGCAGTCGCTGATCACCCTGGAATCCGACAAGGCCAGCATGGAGATCCCCTCCCCTGCCGCAGGCGTGGTGGAGAGCATCGAGGTCAAGCTGGATGACGACGTCGGCACCGGCGCCCTGATCCTCAAGCTGCGCGTTGCTGGCGCCGCTGCGGCCGCCCCGGCTCCAGCCCAGGCTGCTGCACCTGCCGCCGCACCGGCCCCTGCCGCGGCTCCGGCTGCAGCCCCCACACCGGCAGCCGCCGTCTCGGTGCAGGACGTCTTCGTGCCGGACATCGGCTCGGATGGCAAGGCCAAGGTCATCGAAATCCTGGTCAAGGCCGGCGACAGCGTCGCAGCCGAGCAGTCGC
>NZ_JBHZGM010000092.1:0-663 GCF_043392685.1 Metapseudomonas phytobenefica
GAGGGCGACAAGGCCTTCGCCATCGTCGGCATTACCGTAACGAGTAAGAACCGTAACGGTTTTGACGTATCCGAACTGCTGGAGTTTTCCGTACGCGGTGAGCAGTTCAAAGGCGGCTTGCACAATGCCTACCGCCAGCACAAGGGCGCCGAAGTCTTCGCCCCCTATCAGGACGAAATCGACACCTTCTACAAGGACAACCCGCGCATTCGTTACAGCCTGCTGGGTATTCCGCTGCGCCTCGCTGAGGTGCGCCCGGAGCAGGAGAGCGCTTCGCAACGCCAGCAACCGCAAGCGGCCCCCGCGCCGAAGGCGGTTAACCAGTAATGAGCGCTTACACCCTCCAGTGCGACGGCACCCTTAACGTCACTGTCGAGGGTGCGCCGCTGTGTTCCGGCACGTGGCTCGTACACCAAGTGCCAGAACCCTTTGACGCAAGCCAAATCGACCCGGCAATGGTCGGCTCGGCTTTCGCCATCGGTTTCGCCCTGGTCGTTTCGGTGTGGCTGCTCGGCTACCCGATCGGGGCGATTCTCCACCTCATCCGTAAGGAGTAATGACCATGCAAGCATCCAAACGTTTCCTCAAGTCCCTGGCCGGTGCCGGTGTTGCGACTGCCGTGCTGGCCCAACAAGCGTATGCCGAAGGTCTGGCCGACATGGC
>NZ_JBHZGM010000093.1:0-657 GCF_043392685.1 Metapseudomonas phytobenefica
CCATGGAGCGGAAACCCTACAACGGCATTCGTGAAAAGGAACTCAACCAGATCAACACCGAAGAAGGCGACGCCTACGCTGCCTGCTCGGCCCCCGACTGGTTCATCAGCCAGTCGGCCTTCGCGCCCAAACGATCGGGCAACGAGGTGCGCTTTTTCACCACGGGCCAGGACTACTACCAGGACCTCGCCAGCGCCATCGACGCTGCCACCCAGTGCATCTTCATCACCGGCTGGCAGATCAACTACGACGTACTGCTCGACGGCAAGCGCAGCCTCTGGCAATGCCTGCGCCAGGCCCTGGTGCGGGTGCCCGGCCTCAAGGTCTATGTCATGCCCTGGCTCAGTCCCAGTGGCAGCCTGGGCACCTACGACTTCGAAACCCTCCTGGCCATGCTCCACCTCAATGCCGGCCTGTCGGGCGCGCCTCGAGCCTTCTGTACGCCGGCGGTGCAGCAGAGCGACATGCAGGGGCTGGGCGTAGCGTTCTCCCATCACCAGAAGTCCGTGGTGATCGACAACCGCATCGGCTACGTCGGCGGTATCGACCTGGCCTATGGTCGTCGTGACGACAACGACTTCAGCCTCGATGCCAGCACCCGGCTCGGCAACGACGCCTACAACCCCGGGCTGCCCAAGCTTGGCAGGATGGCCATGG
>NZ_JBHZGM010000094.1:0-632 GCF_043392685.1 Metapseudomonas phytobenefica
CTGCTCTGGTTCCTGCACTTTCTGGTGCTGCGCGGGATCAGGGAGGCGGCGTTCATCAATACCCTGACCACCATCGCCAAGATGGTGCCGCTGGCGCTGTTCATCGTGATTTGCGCCGTCGCTTTCAAGCTGGACGTGTTCACCGCCGATTTCTGGGGCGCGGGCAACAGTGACCTGGGCACGGTGATGAACCAGGTGCGCAACATGATGCTGGTCACCGTCTGGGTGTTCATCGGCATCGAGGGGGCGAGCATCTTCTCCGCCCGCGCCGAGAAGCGCAGCGATGTGGGCAAGGCCACGGTGGTCGGCTTCATCGGCGTGCTCCTGCTGCTGGTGCTGGTCAACGTGCTGTCCCAGGGCATCCTCGCCCAGGCCCAGCTGTCCGGCCTGAAGAACCCGTCGATGGCCGGCGTGCTGGAAAGCGTGGTCGGCCATTGGGGCGCGGTGCTCATCAGCGTCGGGCTGATCGTCTCCCTGGCCGGGGCGTTGCTGTCCTGGACCCTGCTGTGCGCCGAGATTCTGTTCGCCAGCGCCCGGGACCACACCATGCCGGAGTTCCTGCGCAAGGAAAACGCCAACCAGGTGCCGGTCAACGCCCTGTGGCTGTCCAACGGGCTGATCCAGCTGTTCCT
>NZ_JBHZGM010000095.1:0-620 GCF_043392685.1 Metapseudomonas phytobenefica
GAACCCGTAGCTTCGGTGTCTAGTTTGAGCCCCGTTACATCTTCCGCGCAGGCCGACTCGACTAGTGAGCTATTACGCTTTCTTTAAAGGATGGCTGCTTCTAAGCCAACCTCCTAGCTGTCTAAGCCTTCCCACATCGTTTCCCACTTAACTAGAACTTTGGGACCTTAGCTGACGGTCTGGGTTGTTTCCCTTTTCACGACGGACGTTAGCACCCGCCGTGTGTCTCCCACGCTGACACTTCCAGGTATTCGGAGTTTGCATCGGTTTGGTAAGTCGGGATGACCCCCTAGCCGAAACAGTGCTCTACCCCCTGGAGTGATACGTGAGGCGCTACCTAAATAGCTTTCGAGGAGAACCAGCTATCTCCGAGCTTGATTAGCCTTTCACTCCGATCCACAGGTCATCCGCTAACTTTTCAACGGTAGTCGGTTCGGTCCTCCAGTCAGTGTTACCTAACCTTCAACCTGCCCATGGATAGATCGCCCGGTTTCGGGTCTATACCCAGCGACTAAACGCCCTATTAAGACTCGCTTTCGCTACGCCTCCCCTAGTCGGTTAAGCTCGCCACTGAATATAAGTCGCTGACCCATTATACAAAAGGTACGCAGTCACCTAAC
>NZ_JBHZGM010000096.1:0-614 GCF_043392685.1 Metapseudomonas phytobenefica
GAGACCACGATCTTGCGCCAGTTTGCCGGGCTGAGCCTGGAGCGTATCCCCGACGAAACCACCATCCTCAATTTCCGTCGCCTGCTGGAGAAGCACGAGTTGGCGGCTGGGATTCTGGCGGTGATCAATGGCTATCTGGGGGATCGTGGCCTGTCGCTGCGCCAGGGCACCATCGTCGATGCGACGCTGATCCACGCGCCGAGTTCGACCAAGAATCAGGACGGCAAGCGCGACCCGGAAATGCACCAGACGAAGAAGGGCAACCAGTATTACTTCGGCATGAAGGCCCACATCGGCGCCGATGCCGAGTCCGGCCTGGTGCACAGCGTAGTGGGGACGGCTGCCAACGTTGCAGACGTTACCCAGGTCGACAAGTTGCTGCACGGCGAGGAAAACATGATTGGGGCCGACGCGGGTTATACCGGCGTAGAGAAGCGCCCGGAACATGAAGGCCGGGAGGTGATCTGGCAGATCGCGGCCCGCCGCAGTACGTACAAGAAGCTGAGTAAGCGCAGCGCGCTGTACAAAGCCAAGCGCAAGATCGAGAAGGCCAAGGCACAGGTGCGCGCCAAGGTCGAGCACCCGTTCCGGGTGATCAAGCGGCAGTTTGGTTA
>NZ_JBHZGM010000097.1:0-608 GCF_043392685.1 Metapseudomonas phytobenefica
CGTTTCCTGGAGCAGCGGCTGCGGCTGCGGTTGAACCGGGCCAAGAGCCAGGTCGTCCGCCCGTGGCGCAGCAGCTACCTGGGCTACGGCATGACCGTGCACCGGCAGCCGAAACTACGGATTGCCGGCAGCAGCCTGCAGCGCCTGCGCGAACGGGTGAAAAGCCTGCTGCGCGGTAGGCGGGGCAGTCAGCTGACCTGGCTGATCGAGCGGCTCAATCCGGTCCTGCGTGGCTGGAGCAGCTACTTCAAGCTGAGCCAGAGCAAGCGGCCGGTGGAAGCGCTGGATGGCTGGGTGCGGCGGTTGCTACGCAATGTGCTGTGGCGGCACTGGAAGCGACCGGTTACCCGGGCACGCAATCTGATGCGCCTGGGTTTACCGGAGGAGCGGGCCTGGAAGTCGGCCACCAACGGGCGCGGCCCCTGGTGGAACGCCGGTGCCCTGCACCTGCGGCAGGCGCTGCCGAAGAAGTGCTGGGACGCGCTTGGACTGGTGTCGATACTGGATACGATCACTCGGCTTAGCCGTATGACCTGAACCGCCGTATACGGAACCGTACGTACGGTGGTGTGAGAGGACGGAGGCCGCGAGGCCTCCTCCTACTCGAT
>NZ_JBHZGM010000098.1:0-566 GCF_043392685.1 Metapseudomonas phytobenefica
TCCACCGTGGAGCTGGGCGGCAAGAGCCCGAACATCTACTTCGAAGACATCATGCAGGCCGAGCCGGCCTTCATCGAAAAGGCCGCCGAAGGCCTGGTACTGGCCTTCTTCAACCAGGGCGAGGTGTGCACCTGCCCGTCCCGCGCCCTGGTGCAGGAATCCATCTACCCGGCGTTCATGGCCGAGGTGATGAAGAAGGTCAAAGCCATCAAGCGCGGCGACCCGCTGGACACCGAGACCATGGTCGGCGCCCAGGCCTCGCAACAGCAGTTCGAGAAGATCCTCTCCTACCTCGACATCGCCCAGCAGGAAGGCGCGGAAGTGCTCACCGGCGGCGCGGTGGAAAAACTGGAGGGCAATCTGTCCACGGGCTACTACATCCAGCCGACCCTGCTCAAGGGCCACAACAAGATGCGGGTGTTCCAGGAGGAAATCTTCGGCCCGGTGGTGGGCGTCACCACCTTCAAGGACGAAGCCGAAGCCCTGGCGATCGCCAACGACACCGAGTTCGGCCTCGGCGCCGGCCTGTGGACCCGCGACATCAACCGCGCCTACCGCATGGGCCG
>NZ_JBHZGM010000099.1:0-557 GCF_043392685.1 Metapseudomonas phytobenefica
CAGGCACGCAAGCGCAATCCAGACCTGCCAACGCACTGGGAGGTGCGCGAGGTAAGTTACGAAGTCGGGAGCAAGGTAAAAACCGTGCTGACCTCGCTGCCGGCGGATCGCTATAGCGCCAAAGCCGTCGCGACGCTGTACCAGGAGCGCTGGGAGATCGAACTGGGCTTCCGGGATATCAAAAGCTCCCTGCAGCAGAATGCGATGACCCTGCGCAGCAAGGTCAAGGAGTTGGTCTACCAAGAGGTCTGGGGGTTGTTGCTGGCCTACAACATCATCCGCCGCGAGGCGAGCCAGGCCGCGGTGGCCTTTGGCCGCTCGCCCCGCGACATCCGCTTCAAGCCGGCAGCCCACTACATCGCTGTGCAATTGATCGTGATGGCAGCGGCCAACCCGATTTCGGCAACAGGCAGGCGCCTATCGGAATTGAGGGCCGGAGTCGGAGGGTTGTTTCTGGATCACCGTCCAAGGCCCTCGAGACCAAGGACGGTGAAGATCTCCAAGTCCCGCTATCCGGTAGATCGCAAGGCTGCTCCTCTAAAGTGAACAGCATTACG
>NZ_JBHZGM010000100.1:0-557 GCF_043392685.1 Metapseudomonas phytobenefica
GCGCCCACCAACGGTGCGGCGGGCATCGTCCCGGCGGTGCTGCACTACTACAGCCGCTTCGTGCCCGGCGCCAATGACGACGGCGTCGAGCGATTCCTGCTCACCGCCGCCGCCATCGGCATCCTCTACAAGGAGAACGCTTCCATCTCCGGCGCCGAAGTGGGCTGCCAGGGCGAGGTCGGCGTGGCCTGCTCGATGGCCGCCGGCGCGCTCTGCGAAGTCCTCGGCGGCACCCCGCAGCAGGTGGAGAACGCCGCCGAAATCGGCATGGAGCACAACCTCGGCCTGACCTGCGACCCGGTCGGCGGGCTGGTCCAGGTACCCTGCATCGAGCGCAACGCCATGGGCTCGGTGAAGGCCATCAACGCCGCGCGCATGGCCCTGCGCGGCGACGGCCAGCACTTCATCTCGCTGGACAAGGTGATCCGCACCATGCGCCAGACCGGCGCCGACATGAAGAGCAAGTACAAGGAAACCGCCCGCGGCGGCCTCGCCGTGAACATCATCGAATGCTGATGCTTTTTCTCCCCTCTCCCTTTGGGAGAGGGCTCGGGGGT
>NZ_JBHZGM010000101.1:0-525 GCF_043392685.1 Metapseudomonas phytobenefica
TCGCGGCTGCCGAGGTCTCGGCCATCGCCGCGCTGGCCGCCGCCGCCGCGAAAACCACCGGCGTACCGGCCCGCTCCAGCGGCGCCAAGGTCCACGCAGGTCCGGCGGTTCGCCAACTGGCCCGCGAATTCGGCGTCGAGCTGTCCGAGGTCCAGGCCACCGGCCCGCACGGCCGCGTGCTGAAGGAAGACGTGCAAGCCCACGTCAAGGCCATGCTGCAGAAGGCCAAGGAAGCCCCGGCCGCTGCCGCCGGCGCCAGCGGTGGTGCGGGCATCCCGCCGATCCCGGCGGTGGACTTCAGCAAGTTCGGTGAAATCGAAGAAGTGGCGATGACCCGCCTGATGCAGGTCGGCGCCACCAACCTGCACCGCAGCTGGCTCAACGTCCCGCACGTGACCCAGTTCGATTCGGCCGATATCACCGAGCTGGAAGCTTTCCGTGTGGCCCAGAAGGCCGTGGCAGAGAAGGCCGGCGTCAAGCTGACCGTCCTGCCGCTGCTGCTGAAAGCCTGCGCCTACCTGCTCA
>NZ_JBHZGM010000102.1:0-518 GCF_043392685.1 Metapseudomonas phytobenefica
GGCAGCGGCACCCTCGATTTCCAGTTCCAGCAGTTCGTCGCCTTCCTTGAGGCGGTCGCCCAGCTTGACCTTCAGGCTCTTGATCACGCCGGCCTTGGGAGCCGGGATTTCCATGCTGGCCTTGTCCGATTCCAGGGTCAGCAGGCTCTGTTCGGCTTCGATGCGGTCGCCAACCTTGACGAACAGCTCGATCACTTCACCTTCGCCGCTGCCGATGTCGGGTACGCGAATCAGTTCACTCACAATGCGTCTCCTCAGCAGTCCAGCGGGTTGCGTTTTTCAGGATCGATGCCGAACTTGGCGATGGCCTCGGCCACGACCTTGGGTTCGATCTCGCCGCGGTCGGCCAGGGCTTCCAGGGCGGCCAGGGCTACCCAGTAACGGTCCACTTCGAAGAAGTGACGTAGCTTCTTGCGGCTGTCGCTGCGACCGAAGCCGTCGGTGCCCAGCACCTTGTATTCCTTGCTCGGAACCCACTGGCGGATCTGGTCGGCGAACAGCTTCATGTAGTCGGTGGA
>NZ_JBHZGM010000103.1:0-516 GCF_043392685.1 Metapseudomonas phytobenefica
GACGCCATGGGCTTGGGCGCGAAGCCTGCCCATGGGGAATGGGTGACATGAAGGAGCGCCACCTGTTCCTGGCCGGGTGGCATGACACCGATATCGCCTTGGGCGAAGGAAGAACCCAATGAACACGGATCGAGAACTGCTGGAACTGGCGGCGAAGGCCGTCGGCTACCAGACCGGGCACAAATGGAACCGCGAGCGCCTGGAGATGGACCCGCCAGTGACGGCGATGGTCGTCCATGACGCCGCCGGCGAACTGGTCAGCACCGGCTGGAATCCTCTGGACGACGACGGGCAGGCGCTGCGCCTGGCAGTGAAGCTGTCTCTGATGCTGGATATCTACTCGGGCGTGGTGGTCGGCCACGATCTGAAGGCGGCGCTGAATATCACGGATGCCTGGTATGAGCGCGACAGTGGCAACAGCCCTGGGGCTGCGGCTTCTATGTTGCACAACGGCGATCCCTGTGGCGCCACCCGCCGTGCCATCGTCCGCGCTGCCGCCGAGATAGGGAGATCGAT
>NZ_JBHZGM010000104.1:0-516 GCF_043392685.1 Metapseudomonas phytobenefica
ACGTGGTGTGCGGCTTCCTTCTTGTCCTCTTCGAGGAGGTACATGCCCTTGATGATGCCTTCCTCGGCGCCTGCCGGCAGGGCGGGCTGGGTGTAGGCCTCGTTCATCACGGTGATGTAGTAGAAGATGTTCTGCTGTTCTTCGATCATCTGGCGAATGCCTTCGCGGATGATCACCGCCAGCTCGTAGCCGAAGGTGGGGTCGTAGGTACGGCAGTTCGGGATGGTGGCCGCCATGATGTGGCTGTGACCGTCCTCGTGCTGCAGGCCTTCGCCATTGAGGGTGGTCCGGCCGGAGGTGCCGCCGATCAGGAAACCACGGGCGCGACTGTCGCCGGCTGCCCAGGCCAGGTCACCGATACGCTGGAAGCCGAACATCGAATAGAAGATGTAGAACGGCAGCATCGGCTGGTTGTGGTTGCTGTAGGAGGTGCCGGCGGCGATGAAGGAGGACATGGCGCCCGCTTCGTTGATGCCTTCCTCGAGGATCTGGCCCTTCTTGTCCTCGCGGTAGAAC